>CAYOWC010000055.1:10715-20968 GCA_964407525.1 uncultured Desulfobacteraceae bacterium
CCTTCAATTCGTCCCGGGTCATGGACTCAATAGCCGAAACAGTCGCCTTTGCACCGGCAAGGGTGGTGGTATAGGGAACATTCACCGTAAGAGCCGCCCTTCGAATGGAATAGGATTCGGAAATGGCTTTTTTATCTGTGGTGGTATTGATCACCAGATCAACTTCCCCATTCTTGATCATATCCACCACATGCGGTCGCCCTTCTCTCACCTTGTTAACCACCGTGTTGGCCACCCCGTTTTCAAAAAGATGAGCGGAGGTACCCTTGGTGGCCAGGATCCTGAAACCCAGATTGGATAAACCCATGGCCACGGGAAGGACCGCCCCTTTATCTTCATCCTTTACGCTGACAAAAACCGTTCCGGAAAGAGGCACCCGCTGGCCGGCTGCTAATTGGGATTTCCCGAAGGCCAACCCGAAGTTGCGATCGATCCCCATGACTTCTCCGGTGGATTTCATCTCGGGCCCCAGAATAGTATCCACCCCCGGAAAACGGCTGAAGGGAAACACCGCTTCCTTGACCGAAACAAATTTCGGCACCACTTCGCGGGTCAATCCCAATTCCTTCAGGGTTTTTCCCATTATGACTTTGGTAGCCATCTTGGCCAGAGGTACGCCGGTAGCTTTGCTCACAAAAGGCACTGTCCGCGAAGCCCTTGGATTCACTTCAATGACATAGACGACGTCCCCTTTCACCGCATACTGAATGTTCATGAGGCCCACCACGGTAAGTTCCCTGGCCAATGCCCGGGTATGCTCCATGATCTTATCGAGGATCTCCTGTTTCAGGGACACAGGGGGCAAAACGCAGGCGCTGTCCCCGCTGTGGATACCGGCCTCTTCGATATGCTCCATGATGCCCCCGATAACCGTATCATGCCCATCGGAAATAGCGTCCACATCTATTTCAATTGCCCCGTCCAGAAAACGATCAATCAAGACGGGTTTTCCGGGGGATGCCTGCACCGCGGTCTCCATATAGTATTCCAGATCACCTTTATCGTATACGATCTCCATGGCGCGCCCCCCTAATACAAAGGACGGTCTCACCACCACGGGATACCCAATCCGATCGGCTGCGCGGATAGCCTCAGCCTTGTTCACGGCAATACCGTTTTCCGGCTGGAGGATTTTAAGCTTTTTGAGCAAGCCTTGAAAGCGCTCCCGGTCCTCTGCGGCATCGATACTATCTGGACTCGTGCCGAGGATGGTCACTCCTGCCTCGGACAGGGGTACAGAAAGGTTCAAAGGAGTCTGCCCGCCAAACTGCACGATAATCCCTTCCGGTTTTTCCTGTTCAACGATATGAAGGACATCTTCCCGGGTGAGGGGTTCAAAATAGAGTCGATCCGAGGTGTCATAGTCCGTACTCACCGTTTCGGGATTGCTGTTGACCATGATGCTTTCAATACCCATCTCCCTCAAGGCCATTGAGGCATGCACGCAACAATAATCAAATTCAATTCCCTGCCCGATACGGTTTGGTCCGCCACCAAGGATGATCACCTTCTTCTTGTCCGAGGTTCGGATCTCATTTTCCTGTTCATAGGTGGAATAATAGTAAGGGGTATACGCCTCAAATTCAGCGGCGCAGGTGTCAACCAGTTTGTAAACGGGTTCCACTCCCTGGGTTTTTCTTATCTGCCTGATATTCTCTTCATCGGTTTGAAAAATGGAAGCCAACTGAATGTCTGAGAAACCGTATTCTTTTACCTCTTTCAGAAAATCCGAATCCCATCGGTCGGGCCCCTGGCCCTGATCCGCCAATTCCTGCAATTTCTTTTCAAGAGAATGAATTTCTTTCACATGAAAAAGGAACCAGGGGTCAATTCGGGATAAGTCGAAAATCCTTTCAGTGGTCATATCCCGATTCAACGCTTCATAGATATAAAAAAGTCGGTTCGAATTGGGATGGATCAGCCCTTTTTCCAGTTCATGGATATCCATGGAAGAAAGGGCGCAGTCGGATCCTTTCGCACCAAGGCCGAATCTTCCAATTTCGAGAGACCGTACCGCTTTCTGTAAAGATTCCTTGAAGGTTCGTCCGATAGCCATGGTTTCACCCACAGATTTCATGGCAGTGGTCAGAAAATCATCAGTGCCCGGGAATTTCTCAAAAGTCCATCTGGGTACCTTGACCACACAATAATCGATGGTGGGTTCGAAGGAGGCCAGGGTCTCCCGGGTAATATCGTTTGGAATTTCATCGAGGGTATATCCGACGGCCAGTTTGGCAGCAATTTTGGCAATGGGGAAACCGGTAGCCTTGGAAGCCAGGGCCGAACTCCTGGACACCCTGGGGTTCATCTCAATCACTACCATATCGCCGTTATCCGGATTAATGGCGAACTGGATATTCGACCCGCCCGTTTCCACACCAATCTCCCGGATAATGTCGATGGAGGCATCCCGCATCGTCTGGTATTCACGGTCGGATAGGGTCTGAGCCGGAGCGACAGTAATACTGTCGCCGGTGTGGACCCCCATGGGATCAAAGTTTTCAATGGAACAGATAATCACCACGTTGTCTTTGAAATCCCGCATGACCTCCAGTTCGTATTCCTTCCAGCCCAGAAGGGATTCCTCCATGATGATCTCTGTGATCATGCTTGCATCAAGACCGATCTTGGCAAGGTCTTCCATCTCTTCCCGGTTGTAAGCCACGCCGCTGCCTATCCCCCCGAGAGTAAAACTAGCGCGGATAATCACGGGAAAGCCTATCTTATTCGCCGCTTCTCTTGCCTGCTGCATATCCCTTGCTATGAAACTCCTGGGCAATCTCTGGCCGATCGCCGCCATGGCATCGCGGAAAAGTTCGCGGTCCTCTGCTTTATTTATGACCGGCAACGACGCCCCAAGCATCTCCACACCCAGCGCATCCAACAGCCCTGACTCTGCGACTTTCACCGCCGTGTTGAGACCTGTCTGGCCTCCAATTGTCGGAAGAATCGCGTCCGGTCTTTCCCTTTCAATGATCTTTGAAACAATCGGGGGCGTGATCGGCTCAATATATGTGCGATGGGCGGTTTCGGGGTCGGTCATAATTGTCGCCGGATTGCTGTTGACGAGCACAATTTCGTACCCTTCTTCCATCAGGGCTTTGCAGGCCTGGGTCCCCGAATAGTCAAATTCACACGCCTGGCCGATGATGATGGGTCCGGAACCGATGAGTAATATTTTGCTAATATCTGTTCGTTTTGGCATCTATTTTTTTTCCATCATTTGAATGAATCGATCAAAAAGATAATCTGCATCGTGTGGCCCCGGCGAAGCCTCCGGGTGATACTGTACAGAAAAGAGAGGGTATTTCTTGTGAATCATCCCTTCAACGGTGTTGTCATTCAGGTTGATGTGACTGATTTCCACGTCCGGGTCCGTAAGACTTTCCATATCCACGCAAAACCCGTGGTTCTGGGAAGTAATCTCCACTTTTCCCGTTCTACCATCTCTCACAGGCTGGTTGCCTCCCCTGTGGCCGAATTTCAACTTGAATGTGGAGGCCCCGAGCGCCAATCCAATCAACTGGTGTCCCAGACAGATCCCGAAAATCGGCCGCTTCCCTAACTGCCCCCGAATCATCTGCACGGCATAGGAAACAGCCGCCGGATCACCGGGTCCATTGCTCAAAAAGAGACCGTGCGGTGCAAGGGCCTCAATGGTTTTCGATTCGGTACCGGCGGGCAGAACAAGGATGCAACATCCCCGCTTTTCAAGGCATCGAAGGATATTGTATTTGATCCCGTAATCCATGGCCACCACGCGAAAAGTTCCCTCTTCTTCAGGCCACTTGAAAGCATCAAGATCACTCAGCACTTCTACGGCCTTCCCCTCTTTCCAGAGGTAAGGGTCGTTGCACGTTACCACCTTCACCAAATCAGCCCCCACCATATCAGGAGCAGCAATGGCTTTTTCTCTTAAGGATTCAGGATCTAAATCTCTCGTGGACAATACCGCCTTCATCGCTCCTTTGAGCCGGATATGTCTCGTAAGGGCCCGTGTGTCTATTCCTTCGATACCCGGAATACCGTTCGATATCAGATACTCGGCGAGTGTCCCTTCCGACCGGTAATTGCTTGGGAATTTCTGGTATTCCTTCACTAACAATGCCCTGACCTGTATGCGATCGGACTCCACATCTTCCCCGTTCACCCCATAACTGCCGATCAACGGGTAGGTCATGGTGACCATCTGGCCGCAATAGGAAGGATCGGTAAGAATCTCCTGATAACCCGACATACTCGTGTTAAACACTACTTCTCCCGTATTTTCACAATGTCCTGTAAAAGAACGACCGGAAAATACCGTCCCGTCTTCCAATACCAGTAATGCCTTCATATTGGTGTTCCCTGGTTATTTATTTGTGCCTGATTGTTTATACTTTTTCCCGACCTTCACAGAGAGTGTAAATCAAACTGTTAGAATCAATCCCACCCTAATCCGGAACAGCGGGAAATTCAATCTTCAATTTAGTCCGATGAAATTTTTATCGGCTCATGGCGGATTGGCGTGAAAAGCTCTTTTTCCTGACACCTGACACCTGACACCGAAAACAGCAATAATAGGTCAAGTCATGCTTTAGCTTTAAATCATGAAAAGTTCAGGAGTCATCTTGAAAGGGGCTGGTCCAGAACTCCCATCAACGTTTTCCTCAGATCCCCGATCTCTTCTTCACCATAAATTTTCTGCCCATCAGAATCCCTGACATAAAAAACGCCTGTCATTCTTTCCTTGTCACTGGAGATCTTTGCAGAGCAAAGATCGAGCCCGGAAACCTTGATTTGTTTGGCCAGATCGTAGAGAAGCCCCATTCTGGACCCTGCACGCACCTCAATGAGGGTAAAAAAATCGGAGGTTTCATTGTCGATATGTACCTTCTTTTTTACCGAACCGCCATATACAGCGGGGGCCATCACACCCTGCCCTTTTTCAAGAATCAGCTCATCCAGGGGCAGCTGGTTTTCCATCGCCGCTCTTAAATCGTCACCGGTCCTGAGCCACTTCTCCTCCTGCCTGAATCGGTCAGGGGGATTTGTAACCTCGAACACATCGAATGCAAGCCCATTTTTCGGCGTAAAAATTCTGGCTGACAAGACCTCCATATTGTTCAACGTAAAAACACCGACCATCCTGCTGAACAATCCGGGCTTGTCGTGTGTGCACAGGATTACCTTCGTCACGGACGCATCACGAATTCCCTTCAATTCCCACAGATACGCATTTTTCCCAAGGCTCAAAGCCATGCGGAAATGGCTGAACATTTCCTCCGAGGAACTATTCAGAAAATAGCGGGAAGAAACCTGTTCAATAAGCCCGAGTACATCCTCTTCTTTAAACTCTTCCTTCAGTTCGTTGCGAACAGCCTCTTTTTTCAAGGAAATTTCCCTGGTGGCATCCGGTGTGGCTAAAATCCCTTTTTCCAGGACGCGTCTTACTTTCACATAAAGTTCAATAAGCAGGAATATCTTCCAGTCACTCCTTGCCATGGGACCCGTGGCAAAACTATCTGCGAGATTCAGAAGAAACAGCATATGGAGGACGTCCACGTCCTGAACAATCTGGGCTACCTGAACAACTGTTTTCTCATCATTCAGGTCTCTTCGCTGTGAGATGTTAGAGAGCAAAAGATGATGCAGTACCAGAAATGAAATAGTTTTTCCAGCCTTATCGCCCAGATCAAACCGTTGAAGTATTCCCGGCACCAGCCTGCTTCCTTTTTCAGAATGGTTCCCACCCCGTCCTTTTCCGATATCGTGCAAAAACCCCACAAGAAAAAGCCAGTCAGGGTGAGCAATACGTTCAAAAGCCTCTCTGAACAACCCCCATCGCTCATCGTAGACCCCTCGTGCAATTTCACCGATGATCTCAAGAGTCCGCAAGGAGTGGAGATCAGCCGTCATAACGTGATAAAATCCGAACTGCGCAAGATTCCTGAGTTTTTTAAATTCAGGAATAAAAAGGGTTATTAAGCCAAGTTCGAGTAGCAACCTGATAACCCTCGTATTTTCCGATCTAAGGACGATTTCCAAAAACAGTTCTCTTGCTTCGGGAACTTTGGCAAGTGAGTCACCATCCTTCGAAATGATCTTTTTTGCTTCCCATATAAAACTGGAACCGATTGACAGACCGCGCTGACTGGCTTCGTGCAGACCACGCAGAATCACGATAGGGTCCCTCTCAGAAAGGAACCCGTCTTTGAGAACGATATTGCCCTTCACGATCCGGAATTCCGAAGAAACTTCTTCAGAGTCCGTTACCATCGGCTTGGGATCGATCGTGTCAATTGTTTTGGTATAAAACTCTTCGTAACCGTATCGGATCCTGTTCAGATGCAGATAAAGATCCGTCATGAGGTTTTCCGGCCCGGAAGCTTCCGGATTCTCTTCATAACGCAGGAGCTGTGCCATAGCTTCTTGATGGGAGAGAAAGAGGCGGTCCTCTTTACGTCGGGTCAAAAAATGGAGCTGGTTCCTGATCTTCAACAGAAAACTTTTTGATTCGTTTAAATCATCAAATTCAAAATATCTGAACTCTGAAAATCTCTGCATTTCCCTGAACTTCTTACAACTGAAATAGACTTTTGCCATCCAGGACATGAGATGCAGGTCTCGCAGACCTCCAGGCCCCTCTTTGAGATCAGGTTCAACAAAAAAGTTTTCAGAGTCGTATTTCTCTATCCGTTTTTTTCTTGAAACCAGGAACTTCCCAAACAGTTTTTCCTTTTCCCTGAAGATTCGGGACCACAGAGCGTCTTGAAAGAGCGTGAAAAAGGACGGCGAACCTAAAAGAAACCGTGCATCAAGAAGAGAGGTAAAAACCCGAAAATCATCCAGGGAAAGCTGAAGGCACTCACGGAAGGTCAGGATGGAATGCCCCACTTCAAGGCCGGCATCCCACATGGGATAAAGGACCCGGGGGATCATTTCACGTATCTCACCGGACAATGGCTCCTGATGAATGATCATGAAATCCACATCAGAGTTACAGCAAAGCTCTCGCCTTCCATAACCACCCAGCGCTACAACAGCCAGATCTTTTTGACTCTTATCCCCGGTTTCCCGTTCAAATCCTCCCGCAGAAAAAAGACGTCTGATCAGACCGTCCATAAGAGCAGAAAAACTCTGCACAATTTCTATCCCTGTGCAGACTTTCAGCTCATTCTGAAAAAACGATTCCTTGGCCGCTAAGAACTCGTCGGCAATCTCTCTGGGTTGTAGTTGGTTCACCATGGCGAATTGCTACACTGCGTCCCTGTCTTCCTCACCTGTCCTGATGCGAATAGCTTTTTCCACGGGAATAATGAATATTTTTCCGTCTCCAATCTCTCCCGTATGGGCGTTTTCTTTTATGGCCTCCACCACCCTTGGAACCATATCGGAAGCCACCACAACCTCCATTTTCACTTTGGGCAGAAAATCCACGACATATTCAGCGCCCCTGTAGATCTCTTTATGGCCTTTTTGTCTTCCAAAACCTTTGACTTCCGTAATGGTAATACCGCTTACGCCCAGTTTCAGTACCGCACCTTTTACATCATCCAGTTTGAAAGGCTTGATAATGGCCTCTATTTTCTTCATATTAATCTTCTCCCCATTCTTCTAATCCATCATGTTTCATATCTACCGTCTTCTTTGGCTGCACTTTTCGATACACCTCAAGAGGATCTTTTGAAACACCCTCCACCGTAAGCAAATCCTTCTCAATGGAAATGCCGAACAGGGCCTCGTTCTCCTTGAGGTAGGGTAAGATCAGGTCCCAGTCTCTTTCCTCGAGGGGAACGACTTCGCCGCCATTGAGCTGCTGCTCGTCTATCATCTCGAAAGGATCCCGCACATAGATGGCGCCACCCGAAGCCAGCGAAAAGAGATTCGAACCGGGATACGGTGTGGCTTGAGATATCACGTTCCCCATACCATCGAATTCAATTCCGTTCAAAATCACAAACCCGCCTTCATTAAATGGATCCCCTGCCATGAAAGATTCGCCTAAATAATCCAGACAGGTCCCGTTGATAACCACCCTCGGTTTCCCTACAGCGTTAATCAATGGCCGCCCTGCTGCATTTCCCATCACAAACACATTACCACCTTTTGCGCCATACATAAAGGTCTGACCCGTATCGCCGTATATGACCATCTTCCCCGACTTCATGATCTGACCCAACTGGTCCTGGGTGTTGCCGTGCAGATAGATGGAAAGCCCGTCTATACCGGAACCAATATAGTCCCCTGAACTGCCATAGATATCAATTCGAACTCCTCCCGAATCGGGTCCGAGGCCACAGCCGTGAAAACGCTGGCCTTTAAGGCCGAATACGATAAAGCGTCTCCACCCCCTCTTGAACGCCTCTGACAGAAGTCGACTATCGCAATTATCCCCTTCGGGCGGGAAAAGCGAAGCGTCAATGATCAGGACACTTTCCTCGTAAGAGGGTCCCCTGAAAAACTGCCTTGTTTCCCAGTCTATGAGCCGATATTTGGACTTGCTGTCTTCCCTAGCAAGGGATGGAAAATGGCGGAACATGGTATCCAGAGTCTGGTTTACCATCTGTAGAACCGATCGCCTCTTTTTGTCAAAGGTCGGGTAGCGCAGATCGAGAAGCGATGTGAGAGCCGACAGAGAAATTTCCAGATGCGCATCATTTTTCAGCGCCCATCCCCTGATTTCCTTCAAACAATCCATCAGGTCGGCATAGTCCCAGTCTTTCAACCCGTTTTTCACATACTCGAAGAGGAGGTCCGGGCGTTGCAGTTCAAAAAATTCGGAGATGTCGAATCGTCCTCTGTTTTCATCATCCACCACATAATAAACCTGGCCGGGAAGGTAAGGAACCTGCCCTTCGGGAACAGAAATCTCCCGGCCGAATTTATCCGCACACGACAGTTTTCTGTCAAGCCCCGGGCCTTCTCTTTTCGCCAGGTTAAAGGTGAAAGAACCGCCATCGGTATAACTTCCGCCACGGGCATTCCAGTAATGATCGGCCACAGTTCCCACACGGGGATCTTCTGCGGCAAGGCTCTTAAGGGTGGCATCGATGGCCTGCTTTTCCGAGCAGACAAGCCCCACCTGTACCTGCCCTTCATGCAGAGCAAAGACCTGGGGACGAAGCATGGCCGTATCCGTTATCCCAATGAGTTGCAGACGTTCACTGGCCGTATCGTTGCGGGCAATGATGAAAAACCATGGGCCATCGGGAGAACCGTGCACATGGCTCGCCTGAATAGCCCGGTAGACCTTCTGCTTTTCGGGCGAAAGTTTGTCAAAATCCCTTTCCATGGTGGGTGCAAGGGCCTCGATCACATACTCCAGCGGATATCCGTATGTACGGCTGTACAGATCAAACAGCAAAACAGACACTTCCGTATCGGTCAAAAAAAGAGGATACATATTTCTCTGGCTCAAATATTCCGCCACAGAATGGTAATTGGCAAAATCACCGTTGTGAACGAGCGCTTCGTTCATACCGACAAAAGGATGCGCGCCCGCGGGATGCCACACTTTCCCTTTCGTGGGATAGCGCTGGTGGGCGATCCAGATATGGGCCTTGAAATCATCAAGCTTATAGTACTGGACGACCTTTTCGGCGTAACCAACTATTTTCAATATAAAAAAATCACGTCCATGGGAAAGGACAAAGGCGTGCTGATCTCCATAGGCGTCATAATATTTTCTGTTGATTCTGTAGCTGTTCTGATAAACAAACTCGTCTTCCGCCTGTTTTCTGGAAAGCCCACCCATATGGTTTTTACTGATGAAATCGTCTAATATTTCCGATTTCACTTTGACAAAATACCGCACCACTTCCGGAGGGCGGACATCGAGACCTTCAATATCCCTGTAATCCTGAACATGGGGAATCCGTTCGTGAAATTCCACATGAAAATAAGGTTTTATAAATTGATCTTCAAGGCTTACCAGAGCATCTTCCTCAAGCAAGGCTATCTGGAGGATATAATATTCCTCAAGGATTTCCCGGGAAACCCCCAACATCCTCGGGTCAAACCCCATGGCGGCGATTCCACCACCCCGACCGTTCCCCCGGTTATGCATCTGTTTTGACGGCTCATAAATATGCCTGCCCCTTACCGGAATGCTGCATGCAAAACCTGTAACGCCGCAACCCCCTTCAGCCTCCGTTTCGTAGTACGGCTTGGGCGGCAGGCCTTTCACTATGGGTGTTCTCGATTCGATTATCCTATTTATCAAATGCTTTTCATTCATTATTAGAACCTGTTATAGTCTTTTCTTTCATATA
>CAYOWC010000056.1:0-15956 GCA_964407525.1 uncultured Desulfobacteraceae bacterium
TCGCTTTGTGTCCCGAACTATTTTTAAAAAATTTAAAACAAGCCGAATATTTACTTTCTTCAGATTAATCTCAAGCTCTTCAAGTGAAATGCCTTTGGTTTCGGGAGTGTATCCTTTTATCAACACAAAACCCAAAAGGCAGAAAAATGCGAAAAAAAAGAACAGCGTGGATCCGCCCCAATTTTCCATAATGCTTAATGAGAACCTGACAACAAAAAAATTTCCAATCCAATTGGCCATTGTTGTAACCGTAACACCGAAATCTCTGGCTTCCAACGGGAAAATTTCTGCACAGATTACCCATATCAACGGTCCTAAAGAGAAACCGAATGCAAGCAGATAAACAAGGCAGGAACCAAGAATAATTGTCTGCCCTGCATTGTGCATCTGCATTCCATTTTCAAGTCTTATAAATTCTGTGGCCATGAGCACTAAAGTAAGAAACATCAAGGCCAGTCCAAGATATATAATAGGTTTTCTTCCCCACTTATCGCAGAAGAAAATTGCGATCAGTGTAGTGAGCATATTCACCAACCCGCAAACGACTGTGGCCACACTGGGATTACTGAATCCAGCCTTCTCGAAAATGATTGTGGAATAGTAAATCACACAGTTTATCCCGCTAAGTTGTTGTAGTAACTGAAGAAGAATCCCTAATAAAATTATTTTGGAAAAATAGGATTTGCCAAGCATGGCAATCGGACCCATCTTCTCCGGCCCTTCTTCTTTTCCGAGGCTTTTTTTGATTTCAGCCAATTCATTTTCAATTTCTGCTTCAGTTTCTCTCGTTTTTTTGAAAACTTCCAAAGCTTCTTTTTCCCGGCCTTTAAGCATCAACCACCTTGGACTTTTAGGGATCGCAAAGATCAAAACCAGCATGATCATAGCCGGCATGCAGATAACTCCAAGCATGAGCCTCCATGGGTCATCCCCACTTGAGATTTTCCCTATCAACGTATTGCTTAGATATATAGTAAAGATGCCAATCGTAATTGTGAACTGATAAAGGGAAATATAACCACCCCTGAATTTTGCGGGAGCAATTTCAGAAAGGTAGAGAGGCACCACAAAAGATGCACATCCTACGGCAACTCCCAGGCACACTCGCGTGAAGTGAAGGACTGCCGATGAGTCTGTGATGGCACCCCAGATAGTGAATATTGAAAAAAATAACGCTGCCAGGAACAGCGTATTTTTTCGTCCAATGGCCTTTGAAATAAACCCGCTGAAAAATGCACCGATTATTGCGCCTATCAGAATAATACTTGCAAATGATTCACCCTGGGCCGTTGTCCATTGGAAGGTTTTTTGGATAAAGCCCAGAGACCCGTTGATAAATCCCTGGTCCAAACCAAATAGAAGCCCCCCAAGGGAAGCTATCACGCAGACCCAAAAAACTTTCGTTTTTGCTTTTTTGTTTGTTTCCATTGGGTTTCTCCTCGTTTTTCATACATTCCCAGTCTGGAACATGGGAATGTGAATTCAATTTGACCGCTAAACAACTAAACTACTTAACGAGGTCTGGAGGCAGCTACCGCAGCGATAATAGCGGCACCCCTGCCGGAGCCATCTTTCGAATGAACCAATGCTATTTTTCCTGCTTTTTCCCTGTACATTTTTTCGAATATATCCTTCATTTCAAACCCAAATCCAGGATATTTCTCAAAGAGTGAGCCATCAATGCCAACCGTATGCATATCTTTAAGTTCGGGATCTATCCAGGTAATAACCGCAGAGATGGCTGCCGCGCCAAGCCTGGAAGCCCTGCTTGATATTATTTGACACAGACGTTTCAGTACCGTCCTATCGGGAAATGTCGCATTTGAAATCCCATTATTTTTGAGAAATATTTCAACTTCCTCAAGATTTGTCGTTTCATCTCTTTCAATAAGGGACATATGCTCCGTCTTCAAAGAATCTTTGTTGTCAAATTTATCAGCGGCATCGGGTTCATTGAAGAAAATGAGATCTCTCTGTATCAAGTCCAGTAAAACAAACCTGGTGATTTCGCCCAGATACATCCCTGATACCATTTTTTCAAAATACATGGCACCCGGATTAACGGAAGCCTCATCAACTTGTTTATCGTACCATGTGAGCGTGAGCCTATCAAAATTGCCCCATTCCATATTGATAATCATATGTTCTTCACGATTCCCCCCTCTCCATTTCCCTATATTCGAAATTTTTTCCCGATAGCAAGCGTTCATCCCGGTACCCATTATGACACCCAGATCACATGTGGGGTCTGCATAGCTCCTAGCAACGAGAGTACCTACCGTATCATTGGCAAGGGCGGAGACTTTAATGCAATGGATCTTCTTTCTTTTCAAGGCTTCATTTAGCAATCTGATAATATCTTCACCCACAACGCCTTTTGCTGTAAAACCTTTTGTCCAGACGATAAGCTTACCGGCGGCGATATTTGTCTGTTTTACAGGAAAAGAGAAAGTAAAGGCGAGGTCATAACTTTTCTCACTGTCAAAATTATTTTCAGTGAGGAAGGAGTCAATACACTCGGCAATAAAATCAAAAAGCTGCGCCCCTGTTCCCTCCATGGTTTTCTTTGGAATAGCAAATTTGCTCACAGCTAGAACTTCTGTTTTACCTTTCCCATCAAGTTTGACAGCAAGCACTCTGAAGTTTGTACCGCCAAGGTCAAGGGCGAGAAACTCCCCTTTTTCATTCCCATTCGGTATGTCTACAAATGAAGGAATCATTTTCAGGGAACTTTCATAACCCGAAAGGCCCTTCTGCATTTCCGCATGGAAATCCGCAATCACCAATCTGATATCATCCAAGGAAATCGTAAATATTTTCTCTAAATAGGCGATGAATGTTTTCAAAGCAATTGGCGAGGTGTTGATCATTGCTTGCTCCATTTCTCAAATTCAATCTGAGGATTTAAGAATTGCGGAATGATGGATGGCATTATTGCCTAAAGATTCACGGCTAATTGAAAACCCAGAACCAGTGCATCGGGAATATCCCCTGTCCCTCCTGGATTCATAACGTATTGAACGTCCGGTATGATATGGAGCCATTTGGCAACCTGGAAGTTATAGTTAACTTCCAGCACCAATTCATAGCCCTGCACACCTATCTCAGCGTCTTCCTGATGATGTTCAAGGTCTTCGCTGAAAGCACCATATACCAGACCAAAGGCGGCAACGTCCTGTTCACGCCCTGGAACAAGCCCCCGGTATACGACTCCTCCGTTCATAAAAAAAGGCAGCTGGTTGATATCTTTTTCCGGCGCAAACAGGAGCGAAATAAATGGGGTAAGCCCCTGTTTGCTTCCAGGGCCTCTTTCACGGTAAATCATCTGATCCAACAGGATGTAGAAACCCGAATTGCCGTGATGTGTTTCCGGAGCATTACCGGACAAAGCAAACGAATTTCCGGAACTGTCTCTGTATAAATCATCAAAATCGCCATTATGATAATAGCCTCCAATTTTGAAGTTTCCGGGTAGACCGATGGATCCTTTTTGACGATTCAGGAGATACCCGGTTTCTGCAATCACGAAAAGTGGACCTTTCAAGCTGAAATCCAACCCGTGATTCTTGGAGTCGGATACTTCGGGGTCATTATTGAAAAGGCCTGCCATTAGATAGACTTCTTTCACCGGCCTGACTCTCGTCCGTATCCCCCAGGTGGTATTGGGGTAGGCCGCAACACCGGGAACGTTTTTGAAAATAGCTACTGGATTGCCATCAAAACCGTTGTTGACATAGTTCCAGTACAAGGGGGAAGAGAGGAATTCATCTCCCATCGCGATTCGACCCAATCTGAAATTGAGAACGTCTTCCCACAGCGACTGCTGGAAATAAAGGTCAACAAGCTTATACGTCTGGCCTCCGAACACCTGCTGTACATTGAAGATGTTACCGATATAATCGTTGGAAAGGCTCGTACCGTTACGCCAGGAACCCGACATATTGACCTTTGCTCCAGGGATTCCCGCAAGCTTTTCCAGATCGAAGTCGATATTCAGGCGATATTATCGCAATAGGTAATGCCTTGCCGATTCCCACCAAGCGGGTTCCCCACGGTATCGGTTACATAGGTAATGGTTGGCGTGATGCCAATATTAGAGAGGTTTGACCGGAATCTGTCCGGGTCGCCTGTCAGGCGTCTTTGATCGGGGGGAAGTCGAAGTTCAGAATAAAATTTTCGGTGGGCAGGAACAATATTCCACCATAGATACTCAATCAATCCGCTCGGCTCCGTACCCGGATCTATTTCTTCCCCACCGGCATTCAAACGGGACGGCATTACGCTTGAGAGCACAATCAACGCAATCAGCGCAACAACTGTGTTTTTGAGTCGATTCATTTAAGAGAGAGCTACTGAAAAACCTCAAAAGAATGCTACGTTTTCTAATTTTGAGCAAATACCTTGTTTCGGACGTGAAAAGGGCATGTGGTGTAGTTTAGCATCAACCCTAAAGGAAAAGAAAGACATTTATGCTGTGTGCCTAACACCCTGCCGGGTCCATAATTGGAGCTATGTTTTCGATCTTTGACATATACGAACATTTCAAGTATTTTTAGATCCAGTATTTCTGAAAATAGATAAAAGGCTTACGGATAAATTCCCTGGTATTGTAATTCTGGAGTCCAGAGAGTCTGCAAACAGAATTTGAAGCAGCAGGGTTCAAAATACAATCCAGGTACACTGATGTAGCTGGCACCTCCTTCAATGAGACGGTCAATGAGTTTGCCGTTGTCGGCAAGAAGACATAAATCTCGGGGAAGAAACAAATGAAAAGCCCAGACAGAGAAACTGTTTCACGACTTGATGCGCTTCCCAACATCGGAAAAGCGATAGCGGCAGATCTCCAATTGATTGGCATTGAACATCCAAAGAAACTGATTGGAAAAAAACCGTTTGAACTGTACGATATTCTTTGTGCAACAACAGGGAAAAAACATGATCCCTGTGTTATTGATGTGTTCATGGCGGTCATCCATTTCATGGAAGGGGGTGATCCACTCCCCTGGTGGTCTTTCACGGATGAACGAAAAAAGAAGATCACCAAAAAAATCAAAACATCCAAAACCTATGTTGAGTTTGAAAAAGCCGATTTCGAGGCAAAAAATCATGCAAATACAAAGATCGAATAAAAACCGTCTCGTCATGGACAATGCATTTCGAATTCTCTTTTGCTTTCTGACCAGTGTCGTGCTTTCAAGGGCGCCATGTTTCTCCGCGGAAACCTCACCTGGCACCAATAAAGGCCTTGACACTGTAACACTTCAGCTGAAGTGGAAACACCAATTTCAGTTTGCAGGTTATTATGCTGCGCTCGAAAAGGGTTTCTATAAACAGGCCGGTTTGGATGTAAAAATAATTGAAGCAAATTCTGAGGAAGAATCCACGAAGCAGGTTATTAGCGGCAAAGCTGATTTCGGTATTGCCATGTCCGATTTGATTCCTCTCAGAGCCAAGGGAGAACCAATAGTAGCACTGGCTGCAATTTACCAGCATTCACCTTCCATAATACTCGCGCCGAAAACAAATGGGATAGAAAATCTACATGACCTGAAAGGAAAAAAAGTCTCGCTGGAAGCCCATTCTGCAGAACTTATAAGTTATCTTGAATCCGAAGGCCTTCCCGTCCGGAAACTAATCATTTATCCCCATGATTACGGCATAGACAACCTCATTTCAGGTGAAGTGGATGCCATGTCCGCCTATTCAACGGATGAACCCTTTCTGCTTTTTCAAAAAGGGGTTGAATATAGCACCTTCTCACCCCGTGCCGGAGGAATTGACTTTTATGGCGACATCCTGTTCACAAGCGAAAACCAGATAAATGAGCATCCTGAACGTGTCGCTGCCTTCTTAGAGGCATCTCTTAAAGGGTGGAAGTATGCATTGGATAATACGGATGAAATTGTCCATCTCATATTATCCAAGTACACACAGCGACACTCGCGTGAACATCTGTTGTTTGAGGCGGAAATGTCAAAACGGCTGATAATGGCAGATGTGGTCGAACTTGGCTACATGAACCCGGGACGTTGGCATCACATTGCAAATTCTTTCCAAAAGATGAATCTCATCCCTAGCGATTTTTCCCTCGAAGGGTTCATTTATAATCGAAATCCAGAGCAGGATTATCGTTGGCTTTACCTCAGCTTTATCGGCGCCGTTCTGATAGCAGGGTTGGCTTTCCTCTTAGCTGGACGATTCTATAAATTGAACCGCTCACTAAAATGGGAAATCAATGAGCGTCAGAAAAATATCAATCAATTAGAAGAAGCGAACGACAAGATCAAAACCCTGCAGGGCATTATTCCAATCTGTATGCATTGCAAAGAAATCAGGGACGATAAGGGCTATTGGAACCAACTTGAAAAGTATATTTCAGAACATTCCGAGGTTCAATTCAGCCACGGTATTTGTGAAAAATGCTTGAAAGAACATTACCCGGAAATAGCAAATTGAAGAATGTTTTAATTCTTAAGCAATGAGGTCGAATATGTTCGAAGTCAAGGCGTCTTCCTTTATAGCGTCCATGTTAAAATCTGACGTTTTTGCAAAGATCGTCGGTGACCCTCTCCTAATTCGATAGCAGAAAAAGCCGGTGGGCGATTGCGGATAAAAGGGATGTGGCAAGTTCCCTATATGGTGAAAAAATTGCAGCAATCATGTTAAAGAAGATGGGGCACAGCGTCGTGGTTGCCAACAACGGCCGAGAGGCGATTAAGGCATTTGAAGAGGAAGGATTTGATCTTATCCTCATGGCCGGCCATATGCCGCTGATGGACGGACTGGAAGCTACAAGTGCAATCCGAGATACGGAAGATAACTCTAAGATGCAAAAGACCCCTATAATCGCGGTTACCGCCAATGCCATGAAAGGAGACCGGGAGCGTTTCCTCGCTGCGGGCATGGACGATTACATCTCCAAACCCATCAAGAGAAAATCCCTTGAAGAGGTGATAGAGAGGGTTATGGCTGAAAACGAAAATATCGCCTGACCTATTGACTCATATCATCCAGATATCGTATAAAGGCCATGGTTTAGGAAATACATATCAAGGATTTCGCAAGCTATGGCAGAAGGGTGGGAACAAGAAAAGAGGTCTCCCGCAGAGGCGCAGAGAGCCAAACAAGCCTATATTCATTTTACCTCGCCCCCATTCTCTTTCGTAGGTCAGCGCTCAGGTTTTTTTAACTGGTAACCGGCAACTGGTGACTGTAAACCGAAACGAAGTTTCCCCATGAGGTTTTTCTATGAAATGCACCTACCATCCCCAGAAAGAAGCTGTAAACAAATGCAGTATGTGCAAGAAACCCCTCTGTGCCGAATGCGGAGAACAAGAAGCTGGCGCGAATGTCCTCTGCACTCGATGTGCGGCTTTATCAGCCGCCCAGGCTGCTGTAATCGGTGAAGAAGAACGACAAACGAAACAGGAGGAAAAAAGAATTACAGCGGCTAAAAAGCGAAAAAAACCTCATGCGGGAATGATTGCCGTTCTCATCGCCGCCGCAATTGTTTTGTTAGCGAATGTTTATATGTACATAGGGCCGGGTGCTCCCGTTTTGGACGAATTCGACCCCGGTAAGCACCCTGTTTTGGCGGCAGATCTCATAAATGACGGCATTGAAGATTACGCAGAAGACCATGGGGGGCAATTTCCGGAAAAATTAACTGATTTGCTTGAGAAATATCTTCCTTATGAAAAAATTACACCAGCGGTATTAGATATTTTCTCTTACACTCGGTTTTCCCCCACATCCTATGAGCTTCGTTTCAATGATGAAGGTAATGAGGAATTTTCAGACATTGTTTTTGGAAAGGAGAACAAATGATGCCTGGACCAACAGAAAAAAACACATCAAGAGGGTTCACTCTCATTGAGATCATGATAACCATAGCCATTTTGGGCATTCTGGCTGCGATTTCGATTCCAAATTACAGACAATACATGGAAAAGGCGGAATATGCATCCATGATGACAACATTGAAATACCTGATGGATGGCGAAGACTTCTACTTTCTCGAAAATGGTGCTTTTTTTCCAGTCAATATTCCCAGCGGGACGTCAATGGATGTGCCCGAACTGGCCTATTCTTTCGCTGATGGTCACAAGAATCGGTATAGAATAACCGTCATCACCAATAACACTAGACCTCGCTACCGTTACCAGATAACCGTTTTTTGTGATTTTGATGCCAATGGAGATGGGACAAAAGACAGATATACCGCCACCACGAATATCGTAAAAGGCGATGTGAGGAAAAACAGGCTGATTGTTCAGACACGATAGACATCCGGGCGTCATTATTTACCTCGTTTACCACCCGCCTTACTTCAATTTATTCTGCAGTGATTCCAAGGTAATTTTCAGGCATTCTTTCAGAGTGGCGCCCACGCCTTGACCGGTGAAGGCGCTCGCGGAAAAGGAAGGAGCTTGCAATTTTTTGTTCAGATCATTTTCAAGGGATTCGACAGACAAGAGACGAATACCCTCTTTTGCGAGATCTCTTTTATTATACTGTAAAATCAAAGGCATTTTCCTGATTTCCAAGCCGTAACCACGAAGGTTCTCCTCAAGGTTCTGTAAGGACAAGATATTGTGTTCACGCCTGAGAAGAAGGGAGTCAGCCACAAAGACCAACCCATCAACACCTCTTAGAACAACCTTCCTTGTGGAGTCATACCGAACCTGACCGGGTACCGTGTAAAGCTGAACCCGCACGTCGTATCCACGAATTTTCCCAAGTTTCAGGGGGAGAAAATCAAAGAAGAGGGTGCGGTCTCCTTTTGTTTTGATCGAAACCATTTCTCCGGTTGTTTGTTTCCGGTAGGTTTTAAATATGTATTCCAGGTTCGTCGTTTTCCCACCCCTTCCGGGACCGTAGAATACAATTTTGCATTCCATCTCTTTGGTTTTAAAATTGAGCTTGGGCATATCATAAAACTCCAAATTAGTACCCATTTATTCATGTAATTATGGGCACTGCGGGTTTCCAATTCAGAAATGAGCAATTTTTTGCAAGGTCTAGGAAAACAAGGGTTTGCGCGGAGAGGTACGATAGTACATCGCACAAGAAAACCCGCAGTTTGACGCCGACATTGCGGAAAAGGGCCATTTATGGATGGAAACAAATAAACTTGACTCGTCAGGGAACAATATCATATTTTGTTGATCATGTGAAATATTTTAAAGAGCGGTGGACTCCAGCCATTGACATTAAGCAAGTGATGGAAAAATGGATTTTGATATCGGAATAAAGGAAGCTGAAATTTATCGGTCCATGGGTTTACTTCAAGAATCCTTGAGCGTTTATGATGAAATTCTGACATCCCTTTCGGAAAATGAAACTGGCCGCAGGGAAATCATCCTCAAGACGGTCCGGGTTATAGAGAAAGAAATCGAAAGCCAGGATACACATGTCCCCGAGATTTCCCCTGAAGACATTTCGATTATCCAGGAAGTGGTTGCAGTAAATGATGTAAACGGCATACTGGATAATGCCTCAGCGTTCAAACAATTGGGCCTTATGAATGAGGCCGTGATTGAATATGAGAAATTATTTGAAACGGATTACCCCGTAATCAAAATCGTTCAGGATTTTGTAGAATGTCTGCTGAACCTGGTTTATCCGGATGAAGCGGTGGAAAGGGTTCTTCAGGCGACCGAAAAATTGGCCCTTGAAGGTCGGGAATTGGCTCAGATCAAGTTTTCTCTGGGGCTTCAACTCGAACACTGCGGGCATAAGGACCTGGCTCAGAAGCAATTCAAATCCGCTTCAAAGTTGGACCCTGCAAACCAAGAGATTGCACAAAAGCTTAAAGTTGGCATGCCCACCGTGTCTCCAGGATCAAGGTACAGCTATCTCCTCAAAAAACGGATTGTAACCCTTTCCCTGCTTCAACAGGCATTGGCATTCTCAAAGAAAATGGACAAAAGCGTGGAATTTGTGTTGATCGATCGTTTCAAGGTCAACAAGGAAGACATTGGAAAATCCCTTTCCGAGTTCTACAATTGCGACTTTCGGAGTTTTGACGCGGATATACCGGTTCCGGTTGAAATCATCAGCAATTTAAAGCAGCCCTATCTTTTGCATGCTGGATGGGTACCGTTAAGTTGGAACAAGAAGAGCTTGAAAATTCTCATCGATGACCCTACTGACCTTGGAAAAATCGACCAGATCAGCGGATTGATGAAAGCAGGCCGGATTGATTTTTTTGTGGGTATCAAGGAGGATATTGAGCAATTCATTACCCACTTTTTCAAAAAAGAACCCGAAAAATCAGATGAGGATATGTTCGATGCGCTGGAGATGATCTCTTTTGTCAATTTTGAAGAAGAAGAGGAAGATGTGGAGGCGGAAGAGGATTCTGTCCTCGATGAGTCATCGAGTAAAATCTCCAAACTCGTTGACCAGACGATTGTAACTGCCTTCAGAAACAATGCGTCGGATATTCATATCGAACCCTCCGTCGTTTCAAAGAAAATCCATATCCGGTTTAGAACAGACGGGGTTTGCCAAAACTATTTTGAGGCACCCATCAGTATGGCCAAGGGCATGATTTCACGGGTTAAAATTATGGCAGGATTAGATATTTCGGAAAAACGTCTGCCACAAGATGGGAAGATTAAATTCAATCGAAAAGGTGTCCCTCCTTTTGAGCTGAGGCTTGCCACCCTGCCGACTTCAGGCGGTTTTGAGTCTGCCGCATTACGGATACTGGCGGATCCCGGCGCTATGAAATTAGAAGATATGGGGCTTAGCGACCGAAACATTAACGTCCTCAAAAAAATGATCCATCAACCCCATGGATTGATCCTGGCCGCTGGCCCGACGGGTTCCGGTAAAACCACAGCTCTGCATGCAGCCTTAGGGGTGATCAATCATCCGGACATTAAAATATGGACTGCAGAGGATCCTGTTGAAATCACGCAATCGGGCATGAGCCAGGTGGAAGTCAAGCCTAAAATCGGACTTGATTTTGCTAGGGTCATGCGCGCTTTTTTGAGAGCGGATCCCGATGTGATCATGATTGGCGAGATGCGGGATATTGAGACCGCATCCATTGCCATGGAAGCCTCCTTGACAGGACATCTTGTGTTTTCAACGTTGCATACCAACAGTGCTCCCGAGACGGTTACTCGATTGTTGGACATGGGCCTAAATACCCTTAACTTCTCGGACGCGTTTCTGTGTGTTCTCGCCCAGCGGCTGGTTCGAAAATTGTGTCTCGATTGTCGAAAGGCGTATCATCCCTCCAAGGAAGAGTTTGACGAGATCGCAGCTGAATACGGCATTGAAAATTTCAAAGGATCAGGAATCCAATATTCTGAAAAGCTCATGCTTTATGCCCCCGCCGGCTGTGAAGAATGTTTAAATACCGGTTACAAGGGACGAGTAGCGGTTCATGAGCTCATGGAAGGCACTCCTCCCATAAAGCAATTGATAAAGGAGCGGGCAAGCCCGGAAATGCTCTTTGCCGAGGCTCTAAAAGAAGGGATGACAACCTTGCAACAGGACGGTATTCAGAAAGTCTTTACAGGATTGACGGATATCAAAGAGGTAAGGCGAGTTTGCATCAGTTAGTTCATGAGAGATGCAGGTTTCAGATACCACCTAAAAGATGCAATTAGCGGTTAGTCGTTAGCTATTAGCCGAATGAAATCGGTTATTTACGTTTGAATGGGTTAGCATCAAAAAGTAAAACCCCAAGTAAAGGGAAAAGTCATGCAAATGATTGGGATCTTTGAGCTAACGGCTAATAGCTAAAAGCTAATTGCAGCTTTTAGGTACCAATGAAATGCGGCAAGATATTTTGAAAATGAATGCATTTCAATCATACCGAGGTCCAGTATGCCTAAAACTGCCTTAATTGTTGACAATGATTTCTTTTTCGTAAAATTCCTTGGAGATTTGCTCCAAGAGAGAGGGTACGATGTGTCCCATGCCTACGGCGGCAAACAGGGCATATCAGCACTGGAAGAAAGAATGGCTGATTATGTTTTCGTGAGCATTCTCATGCCCAGGATTGACGGCAATCAGTTTATTGATTTTATTCGCGAAAAATACCCTGTTGCCGATTTTTCAATCATCGGCATGTCGGATGCCATTGTTGAGCTGTGGGAATTGGAAAGAGAGGTGGGTGCGGACTATTATTTCCAGAAAAAACCCATGGAAGAAATGCCCGATTATGTGGACAAATTCATGGAATTAATTGAAGGCGCCCCTTTTCTCTCATCGGCGGACAGAGACCTGTTTGATCTGGAAAGAGTATTTCGGCGACAGGCGACAGTGGATTTACTTGAATCCTTGAGTTTTCAGCGGGGACTTGTTGAAAGCGCTGGAGTGGGGATTATGGTAATCGAAAGAGACGCCAGGATCGTTTTCGTAAACGCGATGACTTTGGAAATTCTGAATCAACCGGTTTCAAATATGCTCTCGCAGCGCATAACCACGATTTTCCCACCGAATGAAAATAGTAAAATAGTGCTGGGGCTGAAAGCGGTGGCGAAAAACACAGAATTAAAAAAGAAAACCTTTGCAGTAGTCATCAATGACGACCTGGTTCAAATAACGGTTTCACTCCTCAGGGTAAACGGGGAAATCGAAGGATGGGTACTGACGCTGGATAGCAAAGATCTCCTAATAGAAAAGATTTGACCTTTTTCCCGATCAGAGGACCCACTTATAAAGAATAAAGATTCCTGAAAAAATCACGGCTGCCGCGCCCAGCCATAGAGCCCATGTCTTTCCGGATTTTTCATCCTTCGGCTCAGCCAATTGTCGTGATGCATGCTTTATGCGGGGGGTGGGTTCAGAAATTTCTTTGTACTCTTCAGAATCAAGAAAATCCAGGACGTTTTCTATATCGGAGACAGTAGTCTCCTCAGCCGGTTGCCTCGATACCGTTCCTTTTTCCTCTTTTTCAGACTCGAAAACGGACATGTTCTCAGGTTCCTTCAATAATCACAGCGCAGTTTCAAATATTCTTTTCAAGAATAGTTTTTTAAAGCGGGTATGTCAACAGAGTAAACATTCTGGTTGATCAAGAAGATCAATTGATGTTATCCTCTTATTATATTTGAATAATAATTTTTTATTTTTTTCTTTACCGAAGAAATCGTTCGAGAAGGCAGCATCGGATTTGCTTGTAAAAAATGGTTGGCGCTAAAAGATGCAACTTCTCAAAAAAAATATAAACAGGAGTAGATAAAGATTGGAGATGGATAGGAATGTGGTTCTTTCGGGCAACCTTCATTTTCTCGGCATCCCTGAGTTGCTGCAGTTGCTTGCAACAAACGTCAGTACGGGGGTTCTTCGGCTGACAAACCCCCATGCCTGGGCGTCGGCTTCCGTCGCTTTTTTATCAGGAAACCCCGTATATGCAGAATATGGTTCTGCAAGCGGCCTCGAAGCCCTCTATGCCCTGTTTGGCTGGGCAACAGGCCATTTTGAATTCAGCCGGGAAAAAGTCAATACTGAAAGAGCCATTCACGAGAACCACATGGAGATTGTTCTCGAGGGCCTCCGTCTGCTGGATGAAGGTCTCACCAGCAGACTCGGACCGGGATCGGAGGAAAAGGGTAGCCCCGGTCAAATCGACAGTGCTTCGAGACTTCCGTTAATCAGGAAACCCATAACCCATTATCCTTACATGGCAACCGAGGAACACTTCTCCAAAGGAACATCGATCATTGAAGAGGGAGAATTTGGGAATTGGATCTGGGTAGTACTCGGCGGAACGGCGGAAATGACAAAAAAAACTATCGCCGGACCCACAAAAATTTTAAGGGTCGGGCAAGGTGCATATATCGGCAACATCTCGTCCATGATAGCCTCAAACATCCGTCGAATTACGACCTTCACCGCAACCGAAACCGTGTACCTCGGGGTTCTCGATCCTGAACCCGTTTATGCGGAATCCTCTAGCTTTTCCCGTGAATTCAAGAGCGTACTCCTGAGTATCGATAACCGCTTAAGGGAAATAACCAAAAGCCTTTCAGATACCTATTCCGGTACCCACATGGGAAAAAAGGCTTTTCGCAGTCCGAAGAATCAGCCTGGAAAAGGGAAAAGAGGTCAAGAACCGTTCCTTATCTCCAAAGGAAATGTCACAATTATTCAGGACATAAAAAACGAAACGTTTCCCTTGATCAACCTGCATCCAGGTGATGTTTTTGGCCCGCTTCCTTTTCTTGAAATGGGACTCGAACCCAGTTCCGCGTCCGTTTTCTTTTCAGACGATCTAGAATTTTTCCCCCTGGATTCCGAAGAACTGCAACGAGAGTATGATCAACTCAGCGACACACTCAAAAGCATCATTGATTTTTCCCTCAATTGCATTTCCATTGCAACCATGACGGTTTATCGACGCTGCATGGAACAAATGAAAAACAACGACTCGAAACGAGCATAATTGAAATTGGAGGTATTAGCATGAAAAAAAGATTCTTTGGGATGTTCTTATTGTCTGTTTTTGTCCTGTGCGCAGGTTTATCCCAGGTCCTTGGCGAAACAGTGAATGAAGAAGTTACTTTTTCGCCCGAAAAACCTCTTTCCTTTCCTCTCCAGGAAAGGATAGCAAATCTTGCGGTGGGCGCCCTGAAACATATTGCCAAGGCGCGTGGTTTTATTCACGAAAAAAAGAATATAGCTGACGTCAGGAGGGAATTGGCGGAATCGCAGAAATTCATGCAAACCATCCGTGACTTCCTCCCCACCACAAGGATAAAAGATCATATCTGGGTCGCAAAAAAGCATCTTTCCTATGAAGACCCTGCGGATGTAATCCCGGATCTCGTTCCCATCTCTGCATCGCTGGATGAAATACAGAGCTTTGTGAACGTGGATGATGCCATGTTTCATCTTGAAAAAGCGAAGACCGCCCTGAAAGACAATGATAAAACCAAGGGGGCAAAAGAACTCGACTTGGCAGGTGAATCTCTGTCGTACGTGGAAATAGACTTGCCTTTGAGCTACACTGAACGGAAAGTTGCTCAAGCTCTCTACCTTCTGTCGGAAGGGAAAGACGCGGACGCCGACAAAGTTTTGCAAGAGGCCGAGGACGGAGTTCAGGTTATTTCTATTGCTTCCTACGGCCCCATGGTTCTGGCTCAAGAAAGCCTCTGGAGAGCCACAAAAGACTATGCCAAGGGGAAATACAAGGCCGCGAAACAGGCCCTTTCAGACGCCAAGGTGTTTTTGAAAATGGCGGCCAAGCAGGCGGATGAAAAAACAAAAGACGCCTTTGAAAAACTCAACAGGAAGATCGAGCAATTAGAAGAAAAGATGTCGGAAAGTGGAACCGATTTCGGTAAAGACATCAAAAATCTGTGGAACAAAAGTAAAGATGTCTATCACGAAACCGTGGAAAAATTCAAATAGGGCATATGGGTTAAGCAATTCTCATCCTATGCGCCATCCAACACATGCTTGTCCAATACAAAGCAGGTAAATGACCCTTTGAAGATCTCCGTATCTTTCAGCCTGACCGATACGGACACTGTTTTTTTCCTTCCTTTGGTTTCTACCACTTTTGCTTCGGCAAAAATGGTTTCACGGATTTTCAGAGGTTTGAAGAACTGAACTTCAGCGCCACCAAGAACCACATTGGGGTCGTTTACCGCCAGCATAGCGGCATAGTCCGCTGCCCCAAAGATAAACCCCCCATGGACCAAGCCAAAGCTATCCACTTTCATGTTCTCCGTGGCGTCAAACCGAATCAGACAATAATCTTCTTCAATTTTTACCGGTATCCCGCACAAGGCTTCATTGATTTCAAGATGGGTGTTTCGTTTCATCTCTTCCCTGTTCCTCCTTTTTTTTGATGCAGTTTTTTTCTGTCTTGATTGATCCTTTTAAGGGTACTTCCAACGGGACGGCCAATCGAATGCGTGAGGTAATGCGTCACCAAATACCCTTCGGAATCACTTCAGTTAAACACACAATCCGCATTTTGACTT
>CAYOWC010000056.1:16056-20587 GCA_964407525.1 uncultured Desulfobacteraceae bacterium
GGTGCTTCGTATTCCATATTGTCTATCTCCTTAAAAGTGCCATCTATTCCACCTTCACATCTACTGAATCCAGCAACGAAACATCCGGAATACCATCCGCATTTTCATCAACGGCAAAGTAAAAAGTGTAATCCCCGGCAGGAAGTAGTGTATTCAGGACTTCAAGGGGGGGGGGAACTTGAGCAAGAGGTACTTCCATGCACAGACGGATCCCGGATTGCCAACCGGAATCGTATACATACGAACACCACTCACTGGGTGAAGTAAAGGGTGTGTAAGCAACAACCCACCAGTCTGCGTTTCTGCCTGCCCAGCTACCAGCATCGAGGCCAATTGTAACAGATACCGGGGTACCGTAGGGAATAGTGACAGAGCCGTCCCGTCCATTGGCCTTGATGTCGGGGAAAGGGGTAGAAGGCCCGGGCGCTCCTCCAACATCCGGAACATCGGAGCCCACCTGGATATTATGAATCGCCCATCCAAAATAATCATTGCCGATAGAATCCATGGAATCAAAACTAAAGGAAACAGTCACAACCGAACCGATATAGGAGCTCAAAGGAATGGGGCCCAAAGATTCCCATCCAAAAGACCCGCTTGCATCCACACTATTCTGGGCAGACCGTTCCCAGAGAACATCAAATCCAACCATGATTTTCAATATATCATAACCTGGACTATTTTCAGTCTGATATTTTGTATCAAGGGTCAGAGCAGCAGACGTAAGGTTTGTCAAGTCAAAGGTCATGGCAAGAGTACCGCTGTTTGTATCTCCTGTAACATAATTCTGGGTGGTTTCGTCCCCATAATACCAGACCCCTGATTTCCCATCCATCGTTGTCTCATGCCACAACCCGCTCGGGGCTCCTGAAACTGACTGAACAGAAACATTTTCGTATTGAATAAGGTTATTTCTCGAATTTGCAGGTTCGTTGGCAACAGAAACGCCTGATAGACTCAACAGGCCCGCAAATGTAACAACAAAAAATTTTAGCCCATAAAAACAGTTTCACCTGCAAAGCCCCCTTGCTTTTATAATTCAACCGGAAGAAAATACTTTTCTTTCTTGCACACCAAGAAAATGTCCCTCCTCTCTTTCGTGCTATTTACGGATGGAAAAGCGAGTTGTTTGGGGGGAAATAGGTATGGTTAACCTGCTCAATGCTCATTCTATTATCCCTATCAATTAAAAACTATGCCATTTTACTGTTATGCTCGATAACTTCGAACACGATGTCACTCACCGTCTTTTGAGTAATGTTCAAAAATTCCATGGCACCATCTTCAACTTCGTAAAGGATGTCGTCTGCACAGATTCCGATGCCGCTTACTGTGGCTATATAATCGGCTATATGAAGAATGTATGATAGCGCATCTCCTTGCGAACGGGACGGGGAATGATGATATCTAATCGCAACAGATATGTTTTTGGGGATATTCCATTTGGAACACATTTCAAATGCTATTTCAGCATGATCAAATCCCAGAATTTCACGTTCAGCATGTAGAAATGTCTGCTGGTCATCCTCCAAAAACGCATCAACAGAAACTTTCCTTTCTAACAGAAGTTTGTCAAGAATGATTTTACCAGCGTCGTGAAGAAGTCCTGCAATAAAGGCATCATTTTCCAATTCAGGTTTTTTCGCCTTGGCAAGAATCTTCGATCCAAAAGAAACCGCCAAAGCATGCATCCATAAATCTCCTGCTTCAAGGCTATATCCTTTTAATGCGCTGTCTAAGAGTCCGGAAATACCGGCCATTGAAACAATATCTCCCAGTATCCTATGCCCTAACAAAGTTGTAGCATGCTCAACTGAGGAAACTTCGCCCGGCAAACCATAATATGCAGAGTTGGCCGTTTTAAGAATCTTAGATGTGATGGACATATCTGTCTCAATTATACTCGAAAGCTTCTTTAAATCTGAAGTTGGGTCTGCCATAATTTGTCGAACTTTAAATACTACTTGCGGCATTGGAGGCAAATCCCTTAAAGATTTAAGTATTTTAGCCTTTAAGACATCGCCCGTTGGAAGATCTTTGGGTTGAGATTTCAGAGAGGCAGGTCCTTTCTCCTTTTCTTCCCCTGTATATCCTGCAAGGGGATGAGATGTTTGCGCGATCGATTTCGATCGTAAATCAAGCAATATGCGCTCCTCACAATTGGGGCATGCGAATGACACCTTCTTCCCAAATGGAAGTTTTTCATCTGGTATATTGTACGCTTTACGGCAATTGTTACATTCAATTCTCATCTGTTAAGTACCCCGGGGCCAAATAAATGATTTGGAACTGTAGTTTTGCATGGTTATCGATAGCATATCACGCTCATAAAAACCGTGCAAGGGCGGGATAACAAATGATTATGTAGAATAGCGGATTCGTCTTTCAATGTTTTCCCTGTTTTCCAGCCTAAATCACAGATCAACGAGTTGACCCTTTATTTCTTTTTTTCGATATGTCCGGGGCGTCACGCCCGTCCATCGCCTGAAGGCATGGTTGAAAGCACTCTGCTCGGAAAACCCTAGCAAAAAGGCTATATCGCAAATCGAATTTTCAGGATCTTTCAGGTACTGCTGGGCAAGTTCTCTGCGGATATCATTGAGAATCTTTCGGAAGCAGGTTTTTTCTTCTTTCAGTACGGCTTGAAGCTTGCGTTTGCTGACCGCCAGTTCTCTTGCCATGTCTTCCAGCAAAGGAAAAGCACCCCGGGCAATGGTTTTCCCGATAACTTCCCTGATTCTGCTGGAAAAGGTGCCGGTTGTTTCCATGCGGGTCATCAGTTTTCGGGCAACGCTTTCATGGGCGTATAGGAAATCAGGGTTGGCCAGGAAGATCGGTCTTGACAGGTCCTCTTTTGCAATCACTATAGAATTGGTTTTTTGCGCAAAATGCAGCGGCGCATCGAATACCCGCTGATGCTCGTGCAGGCTCTCAGGTTCGGCGTGTTGAAAGTATACGTCCAACAACTGAATCTGCCCTTCAGAAAGTCTCTTGAGAATCGTTGCAATGATCGAAAATATGGATTCCGCATGGTGACGGTTCAACAGGATGTGTGGGAAACTCGGTTCAAAAGTACAAATCACGGTTTCATTCTTGTGAAACAGCTGGGGAATATTGCTGTCCGATATGAGATTGTGATAATGAAAAAACTTTTCTAAAGCGGCCCCAATGGTGGGGCAGTTCTGCATCACGGCGAAGAGAAGATGCCCTTTTGAAAGCGCTACGAATGTCTCTCCCAGGTGGATTCCGAAATCCTCGTCGTTGGTAATCTTCTGAATCTCTCGCTCGATTTTAGTGTAGGTTTGGATAGGAATACGCTCTTCGAGGTTGAACCTGTCAATCTGGGCCACTTTTTCCAGATGACGAAGATCGATGCCTTGCCGGGCGGCAAATTGAAATAGCAGCCGCGTCATATCCGCGGACGCAGTTGCTGTGAATTTGGGTTTTTCGGTCATTTTATGCGCAGCGAATCAAGTTTTATGCGCAACAGCGCAAGATCTAATTCATATTTCCTGATATCTTCTAACCACATTACATCAAACTATCAACTGATAAAGGAGATATGAGCATGAATATCCACGTGATGAAGGGATTCTGGCGGTATATGATCAATGTTCCGCCTTCATTGTGGAAAAAAGAGGTTTCAAAACATGAAAGGAAAGTTAAAACCAAACTGGTTTTCATGTCCAACGATCATCGGCGGGTTCATCACTGGGTCGTGAAAGAACTGCCGATTGCCGGCAAACCGCTATCGCCGAAAACCATCGCTGATCGACTTGAGCTACCCGAAAAACGCGTGGCAGTCGTGCTGAACGACCTTGAAAAAAATATGACCTTCCTTTTCAGAGATGGCGTTGGCCATGTTATTTGGGCCTACCCCGTGACAGTTGAAAAAACACCGCACCACCTGACCTTCAGCTCGGGTGAGCAGATTTTCGCCGCCTGAGCGGCAGACGCGTTTGCGACGCCCTTCGTGCAAGGGCGACTGCGAAAGAAATCACTTTCGGTTGTCGTGAAAACGGAATGTGCGTACTGTTCCGAGCCACTGACACTCGATATTGACAGCGAGTTAAACTGTAAAGTGAGGGAAAAGGGGGCGGACCCCTTAATCTTTATTCCGGATGTCAAAATTGATGTTCTTAAGGATCCTAACATCATCGAAGCCTTCTGAAAAAAGAGCGTCTTCTTCCGGTCGGAAGAAAATGCAAGGGAATACCGGCGAAAAAAGAATCGCGTGCGCGGAGCCTATTTTAACACGCAACAAATGGCCTATCTTACCAGGGTCATGCAAAGCGCCCTTTTCGGGTTTTGAAAATATATTGAACATGATATTTGGGCTTGTGTTGTTTGCATTACAATACCTTGCTTAAACGAACAACCTGCTGTTAGAAAGGTCTTCGTCTGGGCGTATCACAGATCACAACAATATCCTACAGAAAAGGAATTCGAAAACCACCTCATTTCTTGAATGCAGCGAAGTGCTCTCAGGCCTTCTTGGAAGGCCGGGCCGAACCCCAGAGGACCTGCCACA
>CAYOWC010000057.1:0-20547 GCA_964407525.1 uncultured Desulfobacteraceae bacterium
ACATCCTGGAAGATTACGGAGCAAACGCGTCCATCATGACCGAGTATCTCAAGGCCGGCAAAATCACGCCTTCTCCCAGACTGGCAACCGCCCTTTTCTACGGGATCAAAACAGATACTCATAATTTTGTCAATACATCCATTCGCAACGATATGGAATCCTTCAAATATCTTTACCGATTCACCAATTTAAGCATCCTAAGAAAAATTGAATCTTCAGAGATGACTCGAGGCATGCTGGCTAAGTACCGTCTGGCAATGGAACGACTGGTTCTTTTTAGCGATATTGCGTTTGTTCATATGGAAAAGGTGGACAACCCGGATACATTGGTCCTGATTGCGGACTTTTTCATGAAGATCGCTGAAATTCAGTGGAGCATCGTGTCGGGAGTATACAATAAAACCCTTATCGTTATCCTGAGAAATGCCAGTTTTGATGGCGATGCAGGCAAAACAGCCCGTAAGCTCTTTGGCCCCTGGAAAGGATCTGCCGGGGGGCACAAAAACGCTGCCAGAGCGGAAATCCCATTGGAAAACATATTGGATGATCCAGAAGACGCATCCGGCCTTGGAACCATCGTGAAAAAAATTTTGCAGAGTATAAAATAGCCATCTTAATTTGTAACCTAAAAGCAGCAATTAGCTTTTTAGCAATTAGCCGTTAGCTTAATGATGTAAATGATTTATATCAATTTTTCCTGTATTATAGTTTTCACTTTTTGATGCTGAGCTGTTTCTCCGTAAACGACTTATATTACAGGGCTATGTAACCGCTAAGCGCTAATTGCAGCTTTTAGGTGTAAGGCTAATTTGTACCTTTCACCTTGTGGTCGTCAGGCATTTGGCATCTATTCCGTCCCCAACTTCACAGGGTATGTGAAATTTGATAAGTATCCGGAATATCGTCTAACGGCCCGTTTTTTTGTTCCATGGCGGTATGCGCCTATGATATAATAATTATCTTGTAGTTTTATCCTTTTTTGGCGCCAATATTTAGAAACTGTCAACATTAGAGATGGAGGGTGGAGATGAAAAATCGACACGAATACAGGTCTCGGTGCATCAGTTCGTTATTATTGATCCTTACGTTCGTTGTGTTTACCGGACTTTTAGGATGCGGTAAACCCGAACTCGGGGAGGTGGAGGTTACCCCCGCCGAAAAAACGTTGACCGTCGGTGAAAGCCTTTCGTTCAAGGCGTTTGCCCGTTCCACCAAGGGCAAGGAGATGATCGATATGGTTGTCACATGGCATGTTGAAGGTGAGGCCGGTACAATCGGTGCGTCGGGTCTATTCAAGGCCGATAAACCCGGTAATGCCCTCGTCGTCGCAAGCGCTGACGGCGTCAGCGGCAAGGCCAGAGTCTCCGTTCAGCCTCCGGTAGTGGCCGGGTTGAAGATCGAATCCGATCAAACCGAAGCCTATCCGGCCACGAAGGTGAAAATCACGCTGAGCGCTGTTGCCGGCGGCGACAAGCCCGCCGGCTACAGCCAGGTGATGGTATCTACACCAACGGCGGGGGCCGCTCTCAGTGCCGAAAAGGCCGTCCTCGACGCCGATGGTAAGGCCGCCCTTGAACTGGCGACGCCGGAAGCGCCCGGTGAGGTCATCGTGGAAGTTTCCGCGGCCGGAATCAAGCAGCAGTTGCTGCTACAGGTCAAACCACGGCCGGTCGCAAAACTCGAGGCTCAGCCTCAAGTACTGGAAGCCGCCGTCGGGTCGCAGGTGGCCTTTGCAATCAAGGCCCTGGCTGAAAACGATTTGCCCGCCGGTTACAACCAGCTGAGCATCAGCACACCGAGCGAAGGGGTGGTGATCCATCAACAAGCGTTGATCCTGGACGGCAATGGCCAGGCAAGCTTCAAAGTTACCACCCCCGCCAAACCGGGCCCGGTGGTGGTGGTCGCGGCTTCCGGCGAGAAAAAAATAGAGATTCCGTTAACAGTCGTGCCGCGACCCGTGGCAAAGCTCGAGGCGCAACCGGCTACCGAACGGACCATTGCCGCTTCCGATGTCAAGGTCACTGTTCGGGCCTATGCAGACGGCGAGCAGCCGGCCGGTTACAACACGGTGACCCTTGCGGCCCGTAGCGAAGGGACGCGTGTTTCAAACGATACGGTGGCCCTCCACCCAAATGGCGAGGGTACGTTCAGCGTCATTTTGGCGCCCGCTCCGGGCGACAACGTGATCACACTGAGCAGCGGTGGGGTCACGGCCCAGCTGAACATCGAGGGGACCGCCGTTTCGCGTTTGGTGATATCGCCCGCTCCTGAGGAATATGAAACAGGGCAAAAGATCGTCTTCGGGGCTGTAGGCCAGGACAGCTACGGCAATTCGTTGCCCGTTCAACCAGAATGGTGGCTTTCGGGTGAAAACGCGGCTATCGAGGCAGACGGCGTTATTACGATGCAGTCGCCGGGTACCGGGATACTCTTCGCCCAGTTTAAGGACGTCAAGGTGGGACAGCCATTTACAGTAGTACCCGGCAAGGCGGCCAAATTGGTTGTCGAGCCGGAAGGAGTCCGTCTCAAGGCAGGTGAAAGTGCCCTATTCATAGGCAAGGTGTTCAATGCCCAGGACTACCCCGTTACGGCCCAGGTTGAGTGGTCGGTTCAAGGCGATGTGGGAACGATCGACTCTGATGGCGCCTTCATGGCCAACACCGCGGGGGAAGGCAAAGTGGTGGCCACCAGTGGCGACGCCGTGACGGCGATCCCCGTAACGGTCGAACACGGGGGGCTGGCCGCCATCGCCTTCGATCTCGATCAAGAGGTCATCAGCGCCGGGACCCCTGTTTCGCTGACGGCCGAAGGGATCGATGCTTTCGGCAACCGCTTTGCGATTCAACCCGAATGGTTGTTGAGCACATCGCTGGGCATCATCGATCCTGCGCGGTCCGTGTTCACCCCCCAGCATGCAGGGTCGGGTGATATCATCGCCAAAATCGGCAATGTCTTGAAAAAGGTTGCCATTAAAATCGTCCCCGACAAACTGGCCCGCCTGGAGATCATCCCTCAAAACGTGGACGTCATAGCCGGCGAATCGGTTCAGTTCGAAGTCCAGGGGCTTGACCGCTTCGGCAACTCTGTGGCGATCACCCCGCAATACTCGATAAGTCAGCCCCTGGGCGCACTCGACCCGACGGGACTATTGAAAACGCTACAATCCGGTAATGCGGTTGTACAGGCCAGTGCCCAGGAGCTGGTGGCCGAAAGTACGGTAACGGTGGCGCCGGCCGAGATGGAGCGAGCGGTGCTGTCGCCGGAAGGCCCCATGGCGCTGAAGGCCGGAGATGCGCAGCTTTTGAGCGTGTCGGGCTTCGACAAGCTCGGTAACGCCGTGCAGACCGTGGTCGTATGGGAGGTCTCCCCGGCACTGGGATCGATTGATGCACAAGGGGCGTTGCATCCTGAAAAGGCCGGGAAAGGAAAAATTTTGGCCACAATCACCCAGGTTCGCACCGGTAAGGAGATCGAACTCGCCACCGACATCTCCATTATTGCGGGGGAGACGACTAAAATCGTAGTTGCGCCGAATCCGGTGCGGGTCGTTGCCGGCGAAGAAGTCATGTTTGAGGCGCGTGCCTTCGATCGGTTCGGCAACGCCACCGATGCCTATTTTAAGTGGCAACTCGAGCCGTCTCAATTGGGCAACCTCGCCCAGGACGGCCGTTTCAGTGCCGTTCGGGCAACTTCCGGAAAGGTACTGGTCAGGTTCGGCAATGTGGTGGGCAGTGCCGACATCGAAATTCTGCCGGCCGAAGCGGCCTTTTTGAAAATCATCCCTGAAGGGATCTCCCTTGAAGCCGGGGAACTGCTGCGGCTGGAGCCGATCATTGAGGACAAGTTCGGGAATGTGGTGCCTGGTAATGTCCTGTGGAATCTTACAGATTCTTCTTTGGCAGTCATCGACTCCGATAATAGGATGGTCGCTCAAAGGACGGGGGAAGGTGAACTCCTGGCCACGTTTCAGAGTCTTGTGGCGACCGTACCGGTGAAGATCAAGGCGGGTCCGTTACACACTATCGCGCTCAAACCGGGCGACCAGACGATAGCTGCGGGTGCGACCGTTCAATTGGAGGCGGCCGGCTTTGATGCCGGCGGCAACCCGATCGATGCAGCCTTTACGTGGTCGGTAGCCGAACCCGTCGGACGTATCGACGCCGACGGTCTTTTTACGGCTGAAAAGGTCGGAAAAGGCACCGTCGAGGCCCGTTCGGGAGAGGTCGCACAGTCCGCCATGCTCAAGGTCATTCCCGGGAAACCTGCCGTCATTAAATTTGCACCGGAAACGATCGCGCTGACGGCTGGTGAGACCCAGGTACTGAACTTCGAAGTTTTCGATGCCTACGACAATTTCATACCCTCACCGGACTACCGTTTTGAGGTGGAGAAGGGTCTTGGTTCCGTGTCCGGCGAAAACGTCTTTCGTGCCCAGAAGGCAGGGGAGGGCTTCGTTCGCCTGCGGGTGGGAGATGTTTCTGCCCAGAGCGCTGCCAAGATAGTTCCGGGAGCAATCGCATTGGTGGTAGTTTCACCTGCCCAAGTCCAGTTGAGCGCCGGTGAGCAGCAGGCCCTTTCGGCCGTTGGCTACGACGCCCAGGGGAACCTGCTCGATCTGGCGCCCCGATGGTCGGTTGTCGGTCACATTGGTACGATCGAGGATGCCGGGGCCTTCAAAGCGACGACCGCCGGCGACGGATTCGTTCTGGCACGGATGGATACAGCCACGGGTGTGACTGCGGTCAAAGTCGATCCGGGGCCCGTCGCCCGGGTGGTGGTCAAACCGGCAACGGCCGATCTACGAGCCGGTGAATCGGTCGGGTTTTCCGCCGCCGCCTTCGATGCCTTCAACAACGTCACATCGGCCGATTTCACCTGGGCCTTTGAAGGCGATCCGGCCCTTGGCGAGTGGACACCCGAGGCCCTCTTCAAAGCGATCCATGCGGGCGTCGGAAAGGTGACAGCCACTGCTGACGGAGTCATCGGCGTGGCCCCAATCAAGGTCGAAGCGGGTGATTTGAAACAGATCGTGCTCTCGCCGGATCATATCAATCTCAAATCCGCTGAGCAGGTGCAGATCGCGGTGTACGGACTCGATGCTTTCGGCAATCGGCTGGACGTCACTCCCCGCTGCACGGTGGAACCAGCCACTCTGGGTTCCATGGATACGTCGACAATGAACCTGACAGGGCTCGTGGCCGGGAAGGGACGTCTATTGGCTGCAGTGGACGGCATCAGGGCCTCGGCGCCGGTTAAGGTCGTCCCGGGCGCCCTGACGGCGATTCGAATCAACTTGCCCGAGCAGAAATTCATGGCCGGAAAGACCTACCAGTTGACTGCCACCGGATATGACATGGGCCAAAATGTTGTCCCTCTGAATGTCGAATGGGCGGTGACCCAGGATATCGGTGCGATTGATCGAAAAAGCGGTCTTTTCCACGCGCGCAAAGTGGGCAAGGGGCTGGTGGCGGCCTACAGCGGTCGAATCGAAACGGCCAGGAGAGTGGAGGTTTACCCCGGCGACCTGTACAGTCTGTTCATCGCACCCAACCCCGTTACTGTCCGATCCAACACCTTGCAGACTTTCACTGTCAGCGGGTTAGACGTGGAGAAGAACGCGGTGCCGCTCTCTGAGGCGGCCGTAGAATGGGATGCCGTCGGCGGAATCGGGGTGATGGAAAAGCCGGGTGTCTTTCAGGGTACCATGATGGGCAAAGGCAAGGTGCTGGCATCCAGCGGGAACCTGCTGGCCGAAGCCTACGTTGCCGTCGTTCCAGGTGCGGCCGATGTCTCCAACTGCCGCATCCGGGTCACCTATCCGACCCTACCCGCCGACGGTAAATCCTACTCGGAGATTATCGTCGAAGTTCGTGATGCGAATTACAATCCGGTCCCGGGTGTCAACGCGACCCTGGTATCGAGCCGCCAAAACGATATGATCACCCAACCGGGAGCCACCGGCGCTGCCGGTACCGCGCGCGGGCGCATCAGCTCCACCGAGACCGGCTTGGCGACCGTTCGGGCTGTGGTCGACGGCGCTGCGTTCGCCGACACAGCCCCCGTCACCTTCGAATAATCACCTCCATCAAGGGAGGTAGCTATGAAAATCCTTGTACCTATCGCCTGCTCTATGCCTGATCAAAGGACAACAGCCTATGTTGTCAATATGGGCAAGAGGCTCAATGCGGAGTTGGTTGTTTTACGTGTCCTCGCCATGGACGAGACAGAGGAGGCAGGAAAACAAAGCCTGCGTCTGTTTATGGAAAACGGCAAAGAAGAGAAAGTGTCGGTCAATACCATTTCACGGCGAGGGGATATCGCCGCAGTCATCATAGAGGTTGCCGAAAAGGAATCTGTGGATCTGATTATTTTCGGCGTCAGCCATGGAGAGATCGTCGCTGGGTGGCTGAACGCAAAAGCAATTGAAAAAACGGATATTCCAATTGTTATGATTCCGAAATGGGTGACAGCCGGGGAGAAATCGTCGCCGAATAAATAAGGACAAACCCGAGCGGAAGTTGGAGAAAGGATTGCCGACGATGAACAGTTCCAATCATTCCATAAGACAGCCGCGTTCTGATGAAGACCTGGCCCGGGTGGTTGTCAGCGTGGCCAATGCAACACAAGTTTCCGGTATCATTTGCATTACGGAAACCGGAGCGCTCGCCCAACATCTTTTTCGCTTGTCGGGGGAGTTCCGGGTCATTGCCTCCACCACCAATGGTGAAACATACGATGCCCTGACAAAGGCGGGCTTGGAGGTGATACGCCTGCCCCTTCGCACGGCCGACAAGTATACTCAGATCCGCCATGCCATCTCGGTGATACTTCGGTCATCTGGTGTTTCGGTCGGAGATTTCGTCGTCTGCGCCATCGGTCGTAATGTTTATCAGGAAGGGGGAGATCTTGTTGTTCTGACTGATGTGGAAGCGAATTTCGAAAAACCTACCGTCTACGATCTTCTCAAACTCACTGATGGGATTCAGCCTACGGTTCTGGAGTCCACCGTCATGGTCGCTTGCAAGATCGGACGTGCAGCGCGGCGCGGAAAGCGTATAGGCGCTATCTTTATGATCGGGGATTCTCTCAGCGTCCTCGATGGAAGCAAGCAACTGGTTCCCAATCCTTTTCAGGGGCACGACAAGGCCAACCGCATGCTGACAAACCCTGGCATCCATGATGCCCTTGTTGAATTGTCAAAACTCGATGGCGCCTTTGTTGTCCGCGGCGATGGCTTTATCCAGGCGGCGGGCGTTTTCTTAACTTCCCCACCTTCTGAAACCGAACTGGTTTCCGGGCTGGGAACACGACATGCCGCCGCCGCCGCGGTCACCATGCGTACCATGGCGACGGCAATCGTTGTCTCCGCCACCGACGGGCAGGTACGCGGGTTTTCAGGTGGTAAGATGGTTATCCAGATAGATCCGGAGATTGCACAAGGGCACATCAGCATGATTGAGTAAGATGTGGTTTGTGGACTATTCTATTGCTCAGGTTTTTAACTTTCCTGTACTTTCTTGAAAACGAACGCAAGCTTTGACGGATCAACATCCACCAGGTTCACCCGCTTGGCGTAAGGCATTAGGGATTGGGATGAATTCAAAGGACTTAAAGATGAAGGGAAATCGGAGAGAGCCCGAAATCAGGCGAAGAGCTGAGGAAACATTGAAAGAAGCGGCCGGCGGCAGCACATATCCCACCGAAGTCCCGCCCGAAAGGATGGCGAGTCTTATACACGATCTTCAGATCCATCAGATCGAGTTGGAAATGCAGAACGATGAACTCCGCCGCGTCCAAGGGGAATTAGAAAAGACACGGGATAAATATTCTCATTTGTATGATTTTTCGCCGGTCGGCTATGTTACGCTTACTGAAAAGGGAATCATCGATGAGAGCAATCTTCCCCTTTCTTCCATGCTTGATGTAGAGCGGGCCACTTTGATCGGAAAGCCTTTCACTCGTTTCGTTTTTAGTGAGGACCAGGATGTTTTCTACAAACTTCGGCATCGCCTTCTGGAAACAGAAGAATCCCAGTCCTGCGAGCTGCGTCTTGAAAAAAAAGACGGACATGCGTTTTTTGCCAATTTGGAATGTATGGTTGTAAAAAACAGGGACGACGATTCCAGGGTTATCAGGGGGGCAGTGAGTGATATCACCGAACGGCACCTTATCGCTGAGTCCTTACAGGAAGCCAACGACGATCTGGAACAGCGGGTTGAAGAACGGACGGTTGAACTTCTGACGGCTTTTTCCGAAATCAAAAAGCTGAAGAACCAACTCGAGGCAGAGAATATTTACTTTCGTCAAGAAAGAAAAATGAAACAATCAGCTGACCTGATTTTAGGGCAAAGCGATGGTCTCAAGCATGTTCTCTTTCGGGCGGAGCAGGTGGCTCCTACGAACACGACGGTCCTCATCCTTGGGGAAACCGGTACTGGAAAGGAGCTGATCGCCGCCGCCGTCCACAACATGAGCCCCCGCAAGGATCGGCCCATGATTACCGTCAATTGTGCCGCTCTGCCGGCCAGTTTAATAGAGAGCGAGCTGTTCGGCCGGGAGAAGGGGGCCTTTACCGGGGCCGATAGGCGACAGATAGGGCGGTTTGAGGTGGCCGACGGATCCACCCTTTGCCTGGACGAGATCGGAGAACTGCCGCTGGAGCTGCAGGCCAAGCTGCTCCGGGTGATCCAACATAACGAATTTGAGCGCCTGGGTTCGTCGCAGACCATCAAAGTCGATGTGCGGATCGTGGCAACGACCAATCGAAACCTTGAGGAAGAAATCCAAAAGGGTCGATTCAGGCAGGACCTTTACTATCGACTCAACGTTTTCCCCATCACGGTCCCTTCATTGCGGCAGCGGAAAGAAGATATTCCCTTATTGGCCCAGGCCTTCGTAGAGCGATATGCCAGGAAAATGGGGAAACAGATCACTTCAATCCGGAAGGAGGCCATGAAAACCCTGCAGGACTACCCGTGGCCTGGGAACATCCGGGAGCTGGAAAGCACCATTGAACGGACCGTGATCTTGTGCTCCGGGCCGGTTCTGCACCTGGTGGATAAACTGGCGATTTCATCTCCTCCCTTGTCATCCGGCATGAGAACGCTGGAAGAAACAGAGCGAAACCAGATCCTTAAGATCCTCTTGGAGACCCGATGGCGCATCGAGGGGAAGGACGGGGCAGCGGAGACCCTGGGTCTCAACCCGAGTACCTTGAGAGCCAGGATGCATAAGCTCGGAATTGTCCGTAAACAGACCGAAAAATCGGATTAAGACTCCTCCCCCGCCCTTTCAAGGTGACCTCTAAACTTTTCATAATTTGGGACAAAGGCGTGACTTATAACCCCTTATTGTTGTTTTAGGTTTTAGGTGTCAGTGTTCCCCGCCGGGCGGGATCTTCGACAGGTTTCAGGAATGAAGTAATTGTCTATATCAATACCAGCCTGACAGCTGACACCTGAAACCTATTGCTTTGGAACCCCATTTATACACATAAAACCCTGATTATCGCTTGATTACAATTAACACCTTGAAAAGGCTGGACTCCTCCCCAAGTTTCCCCTCAATATATGGAGGTTCCACCAAATATTGAGGTGCAGCATCTCTATTCAAACTTTCCTACACTTCTCTCCATTTCACCTAATCATTTGTTTTTAAAAGATAATTGCAAAACCATCCCTCCTTTTCGGTTCATGGCAGGATAGTTGCAGGTACTATTTTCATGATCCTGGTTACCATACAAATGAAGGTTCTTGCGGAGAAGCGCAAGGAATTTTCGCAGACGATTGCGTTACTGATCGGCTCCATAAAGACCGAGAAGGGATGCCTGAGGTGCGACTTTTGCCGGAGTATGGAGGATGGAAATCGCTTCTTTTTTTTTGAAGAATGGGACACCCGGGAAGACTTTGACAGCCACCTGAAATCGGCGTGCTTTACTGTACTTCGAGGGACACTGAACCTCCTCCAGGAGCCTTATGAAATGGTATTTCACACCGTAAGCCGGCGGGAAGCCATGGGTTGAATGGAATTGATTCCTAACGCGGATAGCCGCAACCAAAATGTCTCGCGCAAAGGCGCAAAGAGAGAAAGATTTTCTTGTTTTTTAGGACAGAAAACCTGGAAATAAGGGGCTAATAGAAAAACCAGAACACAAGCAATGGAGGCACGCATTCGTGGGTGAAGACAATATGAAGAGCTTTTTTGAGAACTTCCGGTTCCTGTCCTAACCTTCACACAAGCGATTTGGAATAGATGGCTTTGCCGTCTCCCGCGGAATAGAAATCCTTGAGAACCGCCGCCAACCGATACCCGCAACTTTCGTAGAAGTGGCGGGTGCTGTTGTATTGCACCCGTTGTGAAGTGTCCAGGTAGATCTGGGTGCCGCCCGATTCTTTGATCCGTTTTTCGGCTTCCGTGATCAACCACCCGCCCAGTCCCAGTTCCTGAAAATCGGGATGCACCGCGATCCAGTACAGGTCGTAGCTGGAAGATGTGCAGGGGATCGGTCCGAAGCAGGTGTATCCGATCAGACGTCCATAATGATCGGCCATGACGAATTCATACCCGCTCTCAGGCCCTTTGGCGATTCGCTCTGCAACCAGTTCCCCGGCCACGTCTACTTCTTCGGGCGAAAAGAAGCCGGTGGTCTCAACCAGTTGACGGATTCTTTCAACGTCAGGGGGTGCGGGTTCGTCCAAGAATACGACGTCGTGCACCCTCTCCTTAAAATTCTTCTTGCCAAGCGACAGGGTGGCGACGGCTTCCGCCGGAAGATGATTTGCGTCTGCGATGATGCGTTTTATGGCATCGGTATAGGGGATGCCGGCCCGTTTAAGTGCTGCGGCGAACCCGGCATCGGGTGACAGGCACGGGTTGGCATTGATCTCCAGAACCCATGGGTTTCCCATGAGGTCCACACGGAAGTCCACTCGGGCATAGCCGGACAACCCGAAATGGTCCCAGCATCGAATCGCCAGGGCCTTCAGGCTTTCCAAAATGATCTGATCGGATTCGTCGAAATCGAAACGGCGGGGGGTATGGTGGTATTCATAAGCCGTATCATCCCACTTGGCCCGGTAGTCGACAATACGCGGCATGTCTTCTGTATAGCCCTCAAACAGAATTTCCGCCGGTGGCAGTACGTGGGGGCCGCCGGGTCCCGCCAGCAGCGACAGATTAAATTCCCGGCCCTCGATAAAACGCTCGGTAAAGCCGTCCCCGCCCAACAGCGCCGCTCTCGAATGCAGCATGGAACGCAGAAGCGATTTTGACGCTGAATCGACCAGACTATTTTGGTCCAGACCGATGGAGGCATGTTCCCATACGGACTTGATGATCCATTGCCCACTATCACGAAAATTATCGGTTCCTTGACAGCCGTCTTCAGGACCGGAGCCTATCCATTGCGGTGTGGGGATGCCGGCGGCATCCATCCATTGCTTTGCCACGATCTTGTTGGAGGTGAGCATCAGGGCTTCGGCCCGCGCGCCGGTGTAAGGCATGGCCAAAGCATCGAGGCAGAAAGGAAAAAGGTGAATGAGCCGACCTTTTCCCGAGATGGATTCAACCAGATTGAATACTCGATCCGCACCACAGGCGATCAATTCCTTTTGTACGTCGGCCAGATTCAGAGAACACTCCATACGGAAGCTCTCGTGCCCCAGCCTTTTGAGTGCCTGTTCAACCGCCTCGGCCTGGGCGATCACGTCTCGGACATCCGGTGCGCTCGAGTTTGGGACGGCATCGTGAACAACGGCGATTTTCATCAAAGGGATCCTTGCCCCCGTGACACGGCGGAGGTGATGATCCTGCCGATCAAATCAGTGTAGGTCACGCCCAGATGATTGCAGATGATGGGCAGGTCGGAATGCTCCGGGTGAATTCCCGCCAACGGATTGACCTCCATAAAAAGAGGACGGCCTTCGGCGTTACAGCGCAAATCGATACGCCCCGCGTCCCGGCATCCTAAAGCACGCCAGGCCGACAAGGCCACGGCCTCCGCTTCGGCCACCACCGGATCATCCACCGAATCGATCAGACGATACCGGACCCGCGATTGATATTCCGCCTTGTTGGTATAGGAGTAAACCCCCGCTTCCGCCGTATCCAGCAGATGTATTTCAATGGTGCCCAGAACTTCGGCCCTGCCGCCGGTACCGATGATACCCGTCGTAAATTCGCGGCCCGGCAAATAGGGCTCGATAATGACCGGCTGCCGATAGGTTTCGATCAGCCTGCGACATGTGGCTTGGAGATCGGAACGTTCTCGAACGATGGACGACGGCGAGATCCCTTTTCCCGTGCCTTCTGCAACCGGTTTTACGAAAAAGGGCGGGGCGAAGGCAATGGCCTCAGCCTCTTCCGGCGATTCCGCCACCATAAAATCGGCAGTGGGAACACCTGCATCTCGAATTACGCGTTTGGTCATGCCTTTGTGGAGGGTAAGGCCCAGGACCAGAGGATCGGAGAAGGTGTAGGGAATCCGGTACATGTCCAGGAGTGCCGGAACCTGGGCCTCCCGGCCGATGCCGTTCATGCCTTCGGCGATGTTGAAGACCAGGTCCCAGCGTCGCCCGGCTACCAGCGCCGCGGCCAGCTGACGGCCGTGGCCAATCCGTTCGGTGCCATAACCGAGGGACCGGATGGCGTTTTCAAGGGCCGTCACGGTGTCTTCACGATCAAATTCGGCTGTCTCTTCTTCGGAGAACCCTTCGGCCAGGTACTCATTACGCAGGTCGTAGGTCAATCCAATCTTCATGGTCATCGGTATACACCTCTCTGATCCGGATAAACCGGACCAGTTACCAAGCTGTTCATTTTTCACATTATGGTGCAGGGTTGTGGATACCGGAACAATCCACCTTCATAATTGTGCAGCAACAATGCATCCTTTTCATGGCCGGCCACATAATCGGGCATCAACGGGATTTTTCCGCCGCCGCCGGGGGCGTCCACCACATAGGTGGGTACGGCGTAGCCGCTGGTAAACCCGCGAAGACCCCGGATGATCTCCAGACCTTTTTCAATGGGTGTTCGGAAATGGGCCGATCCGGTAATGGGATCACATTGGTAAAGATAATAGGGACGGACCCTCATCTTGAGCAGTTGGTGCATGAGACGACGCATGGTTTCCACATCGTCGTTGATTCCCTTCAGCAGGACCGTCTGCGATCCCAGAGGGATGCCTGCATCGGCCAACATGGTGCAGGCACGATATGCTTCGGGTGTACATTCATCCGGATGGGTGAAATGCAGGCTCATCAACAAGGGATGATACCGCCGCAGCATACGGACCAGTTTTGGGGTAATGCGCTGGGGCAGCACTGCCGGCACCTTGGTCCCGATTCGCACGATTTCAACGTGGGGTATTTGCCGCAGCCGCGACAAAATCCAGGACAGCTTTTCTTCTCCAAGCATCAACGGGTCTCCGCCGGACAGCAGTACGTCCCGGATGGACGGGGTGTTGCTGATGTACTCGAAGGCGCGATCCAGTCGTTTTCGGCCGGGGTGAATATCGCCGTGACCCACCATGCGGGAGCGGGTGCAGTAGCGGCAGTAGGTGGAGCAGAAATCCAGGAGCAACAGGAGCACGCGGTCGGGGTATCGGTGAACCAGTCCCGGCACCGGACTCTGAGCATCCTCATGCAGGGGATCATCGGCTTCGCCCTCTCCGCGCATGGTTTCAAAAATAGTGGGGATGACGCTGCGGCGAATCGGCTGGCTCGGATCATCAGGGGACACCAGGCTCATGTAGTAGGGGGTGATGCTCAGAGGCAGCATGGTTGGAGACCGGGTGAATGCCTGGCGTTCGTCTTCGGAAAGAGAAATCATCGATTCCAACTGCGAAAGGGTTCGAATGCGGTGAGTGGTCTGCCAGCGCCAGTCATTCCAAAGCCTGGAGGTTACGCCGGGAAAGTATTTCTTGCAGAAAGTTCTTATGGTTGGGTCGAGAAATCCGGTATGGTGCTTGGAAACCCGAACAACACGTCCGGTGGTTTGAGGAGGTAAAACGACGCCAGGGATAGCCTCACACGGACTGGGGTGGGGAGGCTCTTCGTCTCCCTCCTCAATTACCTGCGGGAGCGAGGTCTTCAACTGTTCCACGGTAGTCATAAATGCTCTCATAATGGTCATTTTCCTTTTCGTGTAAAGGTCACTGGGCTCAAATCCGAAACACCTTACGGAACGGGGCGTTGCCGGTACTTTTAAATGGGCTATTTTTTCGTCTCTTATTGATAGTGTCGTACTGCAAGCAGCTTGCCAACACGCCAAAGAATATTGGAAATGCGAAATCTTCTATTAATAACGGCATATTATATTAATGAATGAGAACAGCGGAAAGATATTGAAAGATTTGTTTGGCCTCCATATATGGAGGTTCCACTAAATATTGAGGGCAGGCAAACGGTTCAACCTTGCAACGATTTCTCTTTATTTGGCCTAATAATTTGTTCTTAAAGGATAATTACAAACCCGTCACTTTTTTCGGTTCTTGGCAGGAAAGTTGCAGATACTATTTTTAAGGTGAAGGCAAGTCGTATTTTTTACCATCGCCCCATTTGCATAAGCGTTCAAAGAGGAGATTAAAGACTTGGAATCGAGTTTCCCTGGTTTGCCAAAAACATTTTCCCTGATGGAATTTATCCCAAAGGAGGCTTCTGAGGATCTGTGGAATGCCTATTTCACCCTTTCGGAAACAATTTTTCGTGAATTTAAACAAAAAGGGCGTCTGCCAGACCGTGACGTAGTGAGGCGACTTTTCCTGTCTCCCAACCCCCTCTATTCAGTAAAAAGATGGGTGGTGTTCGACAAAGCCAAAAGGGCTGCCGCTTTTGCTTCCATCTCCTATGATACCGAAGTATCCCCGGATTACGACGGCAATCGTCATCTCTGCCAGATTCATATTTCGGTTGTTCCTGCCCACCGGAGGAGAAAGATTGCAACGGTCCTGTTGAAACACCTGGTGGAAACAGCGAAACTTCTTGAAAAAACCACCCTTATGACGGAAGTGGATAACCCCCTGGGCCTGGAATTCAGGAAACAGCTTCGGGGCGAACTGGTCCATGAAGAAGTTCAATATAGACTGGACATGGAGGACGTGAACTGGCAGGTGGTGGACAAATGGCTTCAGAGAGGCAGGACGAAACACTGGGACACGAACATGGAGTTCTTTCGAGAATGCCCTGAGAAGGATATGGAAGAATTCAGCCGGGTCTACACGGAAATCATCAACCAGCGCCCCACCGGTGATATGGGAGAAGAACTCATTACAACGCCGGAATCCAGGAGGATTGAGGAGCGCAATTTAAAGAAAAGAGGCATTGAATGGTATACGATGATCAGCCGTGAACATGATGGCAAAATCAGCGGACTGACGGACATCATGTACCATCCTGAAGAACCCCATCGGATGAATCAATACTTCACGGGCATTTTGGTAAAGTACCGCAAAAGGGGACTGGCCAAACGCCTGAAAGCTGAAATGCTTGCAGTCGTCAAAAAAAAGTTCCCGGAGGTGGAATACATTACCACCAGTACCGCAAGGAGCAATCGGCCCATGCAGGCGATCAACAAGGAATTGGGTTTTCGCCCTATCAAGACCTGTTTTATGTTTCAATGGACCCGGCGGCTGTTAAAGAAGCAAACAAATCGGATACTCTCAAACCATGAATTCTCATAGATCAAAAGTAGAAAATGGGTTATCGAAAGGGTTGCCTCTTGTGATATGAAATTGGAGGCGCTCCAGGTCCATGATGATAGAGGTCACCGTCATGGAGGTATCATCCGTAAGCCACGGGTGAGAAAAGCGTTTGCGACAGATGGGATGCTCTTCATCGGCGCGATCTCTCAAGATGTCCTTCATGGATTGTATGGAAGGATCATCGAGCATTTGCAACAACTCCTTGGCGCGACGATACCGGCCCATGGTATTGGGAAATAATTTGAGATCGTAATCCACTTTCGTCAGAAAATGGTTCGTGTGAGCGAAGAGGTCTTCCACCGGGATCGAAAAAACCTCATCACCCCCGATTTCAATGTCTTCCACTTTTCCGGTCTGATCCGCGATCAGGATATTTCCGACTTTTCCCACCAGATGGGGTTCAATCAGAGAGAGTGCCTCTTCCATGCTCTTACTGTCAAGGATGGTCCTTAATATGACATGCAGCGGAATCCCGTATGGCTGATAGTCCTCGATGCTCATGAAATTCAGACAAACACCGAGACCGCAGTGATTCATTCCGATTTTGCCGATCATCCCGGGTTCGGTCATGGTGATGATCCGATGCCCATCCTCCTTTTCAATATCCAGAATGACCGCCAATTCCTCCACTTCCAGATCCCAATCCCAGTTCTGGCCGATCAGCTTCTCTTTCCTGAAAGCCAATGTGGTGCATTCCATGGGGTTCAGGTTTAAAAGCTCAGTGCGCCCATTTAAGGCATAAATCCATAGGGGTTCGGCTTCCGCCGCCTGGGCCATTGCTTCGATTTCAAGGTACAAATCCTCCCGGAAAGCCTTGGTGGCGTTCCTGAATTCGTTGGCAATCCTGAGGATCTCCTCTTCAGGGATGAGGAATTGTTTTTTGTAAAATTCAATCGTTTTGTGGATTCGCTCTTTTAGCAGTTGTCCCTGCTGTCGGCCGCGATCCTCAGGCCCGCCTTGGATTTTAAGCACAGGAAAGTATTGGTCCATGGTTTTATGCTCTCTCGGAATGTCGATTAATTTCGGGGCAGTTACCAAAAATGATTTCCCCCTGATGCACAAAATTGCCAAAAACGTTTAACATGCAGGCTGAATTTTACGCAAGAAAATAATGTTTGCATTCAAATGCTGCCGCAGCTGAGATAACTGGTATCGATCCCGATGTGGCCCATGGGCATATAAGGATGAATGAATAAGGTTGGTTTGCGTGTTACCTAAAAGCTGCAATTAGCACTTAGCGGTTACATCGCTCTATAATATAAGTCATTTACGGAGAAACAGCTCAGCATCAAAAAGTGAAAGTTGCAATACAGGAAAAACTGATATAAATCATTTACATCATTAAGCTAACGGCTAATAGCTTAAAAGCTGATTGCTGTTTTTAGGTGTTACATTCCCCCGAGTTTTGGCAGAACCGCCGCGGCAAAACTCAAAACAAAAAAGAAGCCGCACATGTCGGTGACCGTTGTCAGCAACGGGCTGGAAACCAGGGCCGGATCCAGTTTCAACCGCTTGAGCACAAGGGGAAGCATACCACCGAGGGCAACGGAAGCCAGAGTATTGGCTGCCAGTGCACCGCCGACCACCACGCCGAGCCACGGGTTTCCTTTCCAGAAAAAGGCGACTCCGCCAAGCAGACCATAGGCAAGGAATTCCGAAATCATAAGACCGCCGGCGCAATCCGGTGCGTACTCCAACAACATTCTCGCTTCTTCGGCGTCTTCCTTGTCCATTTTCGCCAGAATGGCCTGACTTGCATCCTCATCCATTTCGCCCAGCACATCTACGAGATGATCGCTGGTGGCCAATATTGTGTGTGCATCGCAACCCTTATATTAAAGTTGAACAATGGGCAACCGGTATCCCATCCATTTTCTTCTTATAATTTCCCTTTTATTTGTAGCCTTTTCCATATATAATCTAAAAGCTGCAATTAGCTCTTAGCTAATAGCTAACCGCTAATTGCATCTTTTAGGTAGTATTTTCCAGCTTGAAAATTCGGAATGCCGGAATTATGGCTCGAATTGTGAGTAGAGAGCAGAAAACATATGAAAGGGGGAAACGATTTGAACCCCATATTTTACCTCCGTATGACCAAAGTGATAATGGTATTTTGATGATGAAACAGGAAAAACAGAAAACAGATAGCTATTATCGCCTTCTAACCAGGAATATGCTGTTGACGGTTATTATTGTATCGGTCATGCCTATGATTCTGGTCAGTGGAATCATTCTTTACCAGTTCGAACTTTCCTCCGAGGAAAAAGTGCATGCCCATCTCAAGGAACTGGTGCTTAAGCATAAACAGAATATCGATAGTTTCCTGCGAAAGAAACTGGACGACATCCGTTTTCTAGGCGACTCCTCTTCTTTTGAGGAATTCAAGGATGAGGATTTTCTGCGGGGTCGCCTGGAAGCCCTGCAACACTTTTACGGACGTGTTTTTGTTGATCTCGGTGTTGTGAATTCTGAGGGAATTCAAGTGGCCTATGCCGGACCGTTCAAATTGGGGGAGGCTGTTTATTCCGATGCGAACTGGTTTTTGGAAGCCATGCAAAGCGACTATTTCAAGAGTGATGTTTTCCTGGGGCTGAGAGGCCTGCCCCATTTTATTATTGCTGTCCGGGAGAGATGGAAAGGCGAGGAGTGGATTTTACGCGCTACCATCGATTTTGTGGCCTTCAATAATCTGGTAGAAAATATCCGTATCGGACAGACGGGTTTTGCCTTTATCCTCAACATGAAAGGAGAGTTTCAGACCAAGCCGCTCTTTGAGCTGGTTCCGGATAAGGAACCCTATATCGGCTTTCTTCGCGACAGTCGAAAATTCAAGGATGGGGTTCGAATTGTAGAACAAGATGACTCGTATGGACACAAAATCATTTATGTGGCCGCCGTCTTAAAGCGTGGAGACTGGCTCCTTGTTTATCAGCAAAAGGCCTCGGACGCCTTTTCGGATCTCGGTTCAACGATCAAAATAACCTTCGCTCTCATCCTTTTTGGTACGATCTGTATTGTGACAACGGCATTTGTCCTGTCTAAGAAAATGGTGGCTCGGGTGGTGGAGGCGGACAGGGAATCGGAATTGATGAATGACCAGATAGTTGAAACAGGAAAACTCGCTTCGATCGGCGAATTGGCAGCCGGTATTGCCCATGAAATCAACAATCCGGTTGCCATTATGGTGGAAGAGGCGGGCTGGATAGAGGATTTGCTAGAGGAAGAAGATTTCAAGAAAGAGGAAAACCTGGCCGAATTTGAGCGTGCCTTGAAACAGATCCGGACCCAGGGTACACGCTGCAAGGAAATCACCCATAAACTGCTCAGTTTTGCAAGAAAAACCGACTCCCGAATTCAGGATGTCCAACTGAATGATCTGATTGAGGAATTGATCGCACTCTCCGAGCAGAGAGCAAAATACAGCAACGTGACGATCCAGGCGGACCTTCAGAAGAATCTCCCAACTGTGAGAGTTTCCCAGAGCGAACTTCAGCAGGTCTTACTCAACCTGATCAATAACGCCCTTGACGCCATGGAAAAGACCGGCGGAAATCTACGTGTATCGACCCGGATGGAAGGGAAAAATATCATTATGGGGGATCATCTCATCATGGAGGTGGCCGACGACGGACCGGGTATTCCTGCGGCGAATCTTAAAAGGATTTTTGATCCGTTCTTTACCACAAAACCTGTGGGAAAAGGTACCGGCCTGGGACTGTCTATCTGTTATGGCATTATCAAGAAGATGGGTGGAGATATTGAAGTGCGAAGCGTTATTGATGAGGGCGCCACATTTACAGTGAAGGTGCCCCTGCCAAAATTAAAGAAGGAAACTACCTGAAATTTGGTGTAAGAGATGAAACCGAAGGCTCTGATGGAAACAATGAAGTTTTCTATATAAATAATGAACAAAAAGGAGAGAAACTTATGTCTATCGCAAACGTACTTCTGGTGGATGACGAAGTTCCTTTCGTAGAAGCCATGTCCAGACGGTTGAAAAAAAGGGATATCCATATCGTTACTTCTTTCAGCGGACCTGAGGCCCTGGATCTGCTTGAAAAAAACCCCAGCGTGGAAGTGGCTATACTTGATGTGAAGATGCCCGGCATGGACGGAATCGAAACCCTCGGTGAAATCCGGAAAAGATTTCCCCTGGTGGAGGTCATCATGCTTACCGGCCATGCCACGGTTGAAACCGGCATAGAAGGAATGAAGCTTGGTGCTTTCGATTATCTCATGAAGCCATGCGATATGGACGTGCTCATGGATAAGCTGAAGGAGGCTGTGGCCAAAAAAAGAAGTCATGAAGAAAAGATAATCGAGGCGAGGGTGGAAGATATTACCTCCCGCCGTGCTTAGACAGGGGTAGGGTTATGCCGGATATGGAAGGCGTTCATTTAGATGGTATCAGGCTTCTTCTCGTTGATGATGAAGTGGGTTTTGCGGAGGTTGTTTCCAAACGATTGAGAAAGAGAGGGATGGTGGTCAAAGCTGTTTTTACAGGAACTGATGCCGTCCGGGCAATCCGGAAACAGGACTTCGACGTGGCAATCCTTGATTTGAAAATGGAAGACATGGACGGGATAGAGGTCCTCAAGATTTTCAAAAGGGCCTACCCCGAGATGGCCGTGATCATGCTTACGGGCCACGGGTCCGAGACTGCCGCGAAAGAGGGCCTGGAGTATGGGGCTTTTGATTATCTGACCAAACCGTGCGACCTGGAAGAACTCGTAAAGAAGATTCACCAGGCAACTCATCAAGGGAGGTGACTCAACTGGAAGAAGTCAGTGTATTGCTCGTAGATGATGAATTGGATTTCGTAAGCACATTGACGAAACGGATGAATA
>CAYOWC010000058.1:0-20288 GCA_964407525.1 uncultured Desulfobacteraceae bacterium
ACCGTTTTCCTTTCTCCCATTGAAACATGGAAACAATTCATTATAATCTATAGGCAGTTACTCGTTACCTTAAAAGAAATTCCCGGGCATAAAAAATGACAAAATCACGCAGCATCCTTGACTACATCGGAAACACTCCTCTCGTAAGTCTCTCCTCGATAAATCCCAACAAAGGGGTTGAGATTCTGGGGAAGCTCGAATATTTCAATCCCGGGGGTTCCATCAAAGACCGTCCTGCCCTCCACATGATTGAAGAAGCTGAAAAGACGGGAGAACTCACAAAAGACAAAATCATTCTCGAATCCACCAGCGGAAATACCGGAATTGGTCTTGCCATGGTTGCTGCCATCAAAGGCTACCGTATCCTTTTGATCATGTCCGAGGCCGTCAGCGAAGAACGCATGAAAATCCTGAAAGCGCTTGGGGCGGAGCTCGAATTCACCCCCGCGCACTTGGGAACGGACGGCGCCATAGAATATGGTTACAACCTCATAAGAGAGAACCCGGACAAGTACTGGTTAGCCGATCAGTTTAACAATGAAGCAAACTGGATGGCTCACTATACCGGAACATCCGAAGAGATATGGACACAGACGGGAGGGGAATTGAGCGCGATTGTCGCCACCATGGGCACAACCGGCACGCTGATGGGGATTTCAAGACGATTCAAGGAACTGGACCCAAATGTTCAGATCATAGGAGTTGAACCGTATCTGGGCCACAAAATCCAGGGTCTGAAAAACATGAAAGAATCGTACCGACCCGGGATTTTTGAAAAATCCAGAGCAGATAAAATCATCAACATTGAAGATGAAGAGGCATTCGGAACCACCCGGCTCCTTGCAATGAAGGAAGGTCTTTTCGTAGGAATGAGTTCTGGTGCCGCCATGGCCGTTGCCCTCAAAATGGCGTCGGAAATGGAATCGGGCAGGATTGTTGTCATTCTTCCCGACGGAGGAGAAAGATACTTGAGCACGCCGCTCTTCATGGCTAAAAAAAGATCCGGGTTGTTTGTATTCAACACATTACACAGAAAAAAAGAAGAATTCATTCCTATCCATGAAAACCACGTAAAGATGTATTCCTGCGGCCCCACCTTGTGCCAGGAAATCGATCTGGGCCAATGCAGAAGGCTCATTTTTTCGGACCTGATCCGACGGTACATGGAATTCAAGGGATACGAGGTCGAGCATGTCATGAACGTCACCGATCTTGACGATCGGACTATCCAGGGCGCGCAGGAGGCAGGCCTGTCTCTGCGGGAATTTACGGACCGCTATTATGATATTTTCATGAAAGATCTTGACGACCTGAACATCAAAAAAGCAACCGCCTACCCCAGGGCCAGCGAACATGTGGAAGAAACCATCCAGCTCACAGAGAAACTGCTGGAAAAGGGCTATGCCTATGAAAAACTTCGCTCTATCTATTTTGATATCTCACGATTGAAGGAATATGGAGATCTTTCCAGCATCGATCTGGAAAAAATACAGGTTGGCAAAACAGTAGACCTGGATCAGTACGAGAAAGACAATCCGCGGGACTTCACTCTCCTCAAAAGATCTACTCTGAATGAACTGAAAAGGGGAATTTTCTTTCAGACAAAATGGGGAAATATCAGGCCAGGATGGCACATGGAATGTTCCGCCATGGCCATGAAATACCTGGGGCCCAACTACGACATCCATACAAGTGGAGTGGAACTCATCTTCCCCCATCACGAAAATGCCATTGCGATAAGCCGCGCCGTGTCCGGCAACGCCCCTGCCAATTACTGGATGCACAACGAACCGGTCATGGCCAATGGGGGAAAGGAATCCGAGTTATCAACCGCCCCCCCGCTGACGCTCAAAGATCTCCTCCAGCATGGGTATACGGCAAGAGAAGTCAGGTACTGGCTGATTGGAAGGCACTACAGAAAGCCCAGCTATTTTTCGAAAAAAAAACTTTTATCTGCAAGGAATACCCTGTCTCATCTTGACAAATTCATCCAGAAACTTCATTACGCAAAACCTGTCGGCGATAATCCGGACATAGACCAGGCCGTTTACGCCATAAGACACAAATTCATGGAATCCATGGATGATGATTTCAGTATTGCGCCCGCACTTGCGGCCCTGTTCCAGTTCACCAGCCGAATGAACAAAATCATGGACCAGAGCGGGCTCTCTCCCTCGGACAGGGAAAAAGCCATGGAAGCCCTCAGGCAGATCGACTCGGTTCTCGGAATCATGAATCTTGAACCGGACGAGATAGGACAAGAAGTGGAAGAAATGATCCGGAGCCGGGAAAAAGCCAGAAAAGCAGGAAACTGGGAGATGGCAGACCGCCTGCGGAAAAAGCTGCTCGAAATAGGAATAGAAGTCAATGACACGAAACAGGGTACTGTCTGGAACAGGGTAGGATAGTGAATAAAGATAATGCTGAGATACTGGTATGCTGGGATGCTGGGATGTCGAAGATCCCCGTTCTGTTCGGGGGCTGGAATAAAGGCAACCAATGCAGGGATGTAACGACAACAAAGCACAAAGAACGACAAACCAGGAACGATAAAAATGCCCATATACGAATATGAATCCGTCAATCCAGGTTCAGCCTGCGAAAAATGCAGGTTTCGATTTGAAAGGCTCCAAGGGATCTCCGAACCACCCCTGAAAAGCTGCCCTAATTGTGGAAAACCCGTCAGAAAATTGATATCGTGGTGCAGGGCCGCTGTGGTCGAAACCTCAGAAGAATACAACCATGTAACGAAACAGGTTTCTGACTACGAAAAGGCAGGGATGTGGAGCCATGCGGCGGAACTTGGGGACACCCATTCTGAAAAGGCTGGGGACACCGCGATGAAAATGCGGGCCATTGATAACTACGAAAAGGCGGGCTATGCTTCGGCCACATTGGAAAAACACGCAAGTACGCCTGTAACAAAGGGAAGTTCCGAATAAAATTAAAAATATGCGGCGTTACAGCAGCATTGGTCGCAAAGCTTCATTTTTCGTTACTTGTTCTTCGTGCTTCGTTCGTTAAGCAATCACTCACCTTTGCGCCTTTGCGCGAGACAAATTCGTTTATCACTTTTCACTAACTACAAGAAGAAACTTGCTGAACCTGGGGTCCGGGGATTCATCGGGAAACCTCTCGTATTCCTCACTGAACTCCTCCCACAGAAAAGATAGATAGTTCTCAAGCGCTTCCCTTTCCTCCCCATCCAGATCAGGCGCAGCAGCCATGAAATCACTTATAAACGGCACCTTGTACCTCGCCATGCTGTACGGGGGGCCGGGTTCATCTACCCTCAACTTTCCCAAGAGTTCTACTGTCTGCTTCGTAGAGAGTGGTGCAAACACTGGATCGAGATCCAGCATTCGTCTGGCCCAGATGGTCAGGAAAATCGGTTGGAATGTTTCGGGGAAAACCCCGTCGTCACCAGGGTCTATGGAATATGGTTCAGCCAGATTGGAAAGAATCCTGTCCAGCCCTTTTACTGCATGGATTTTTTGCTGCGCATAGGAAATGTCATCCCGCCGCTGGAAGAACCTGAATTTCTCCTCGTGCGCTGAATCATAGAACCTGGGTTTATCTTCGAGAATACCCTCAAGGGTTCCTCCAAGTTCTTCCCCCCAGAAATGGTTCTCCAGCCCTTTCTCCCTGAACCAACTCTTCTTGATCCATTTCTGGGCCATCCATTTCAACTCCAGAGTCATACTGAAGCCCACCCTGAAAAGCGACTGGAGGGGATTATTCTCCACAAGTTTGATAGCTTTTTCCCGAATGGTCCCGGAGGCACTCTCGAGAGCAAGATTTAGATAACCGGCTACCTTTTCCGATGTATTCACGAGATCATCGACAGTCTCCACCCGTATCCGGTCAGCAGAAATGACCAGGTTGCAGAGCCCCGCAAATTCCAGCCACAAACTGTCCATCAACCGGGAATCATTGATTCCGGAAAGGACACTGGGGAAAAGATCCCCTCCCAAACCGTGCACCAGGGGGGATACGGGAATCGAGTCACCACGATCATCGTCAACAAGGGGATGAACCTGTCCCTCATTTCCTTCCATTTTCAAGGATGATGCACCCAGACGTCCGTAAATTTCAAACGCTTCCTCAGGACCAAGGAACCCATATTCGGCAAGACGAACATTCTTCATTCGGTACATCTTTTCTTCCATATCCGAAGGAACAACCCCGGCCAATCCGGAAACAAGGGTCTGGTAGGCAGCCGAATTCTCGGATGCCAGGATATTGAGAATTCGTTCTATGACCTCCCGCCGGTCCTCTTTTATAACCTTGATATGAAAAACCCCATCAAGGGTCATAACACCGTCTTCCGACTCTAAGAAATCATCTTCATCCGCAATTTCTATGCGGATATTATGGGAAAGGAAGAGATATAAAAGAGCCTGTTCCTCTAAAAGGAGCCAGGGCACAAGCCTATGGGGGTCGGCTTTTTCAAGCATCCGCAGCCAGTTATAGGACTGCTTCAGATCAAAACGGTCAAAATCCCACAATTCCAGATCCAGCACGTATTGCCATTGCTTTTCCGATGCCAGCCTGAGTATGGGGATGCAATCGTCCCCACCGATCTTCTTTACCAGCCAGAACAAATCTCCTTCAGAAAGGCTTTGAACCAGATGGAGAGGATCGGGATGGCCCAGAACCCTATTCAGGGCATCCCCCGGAGATAGGGCATGAATGTCTGCCAGGATAGACCTGTCTTCTGAAAGAGCAGGCATCGAAGGGATAGGGTTTGATCCTGATTTTTTACACGACTTTTTCAACGGCATAATTCTCCTATCTAAAGTGAGAAGTTCAAAGTTCAGGGTTCAAAGGTTACAAACCGCTCAACTTGGATCTTCTAATGATATATAATTGTATTCTTGACAAAACGCCCATGCCGTGTCAAGTATTTAGGCAATTACTGATAAAATTTTGAGAAAAGCAGGAACAATAACAAAGGAGCAACACTATGGCCAACATAAAAGAATCCCCCTATGTCTGTCACATTTTCATCTGCACAAACGATCGCCAGGGGAAGCGAAAATCATGCGCAGATGGAGATAGCGCCACAGTCAGGACCCTGTTGAAAAATGAAATCAGCGACAGGGGGTTAAAAAAACAGGTTCGGGTTTCCTCAAGCGGATGCATGGGGCTTTGCGGAAGCGGCCCCAACGTGATAGTTTATCCCCAGAAGGTCTGGTTCTCAGGAGTCTCCCCGGAAGATGTGGGGCAGATCGTGTCCAAGGTCGAAGAAATTTTGCAGGACCATGCGGATTAATTCACATAAGTCACTGATTACTGGTCATTGGACATCGAAGTCTACGCTTATCTGGACATTAGACATCTAAAAAATACCAACCAGGGAGATTTGGATGGCAAATCTGTTTGAGACAACCGAAATAAACGGCATGACCCTGAAAAACCGTTTTGTTCGTTCAGCCACATGGGAAGGGATAGCGGAAGAAGATGGCGCCGTCACCCCGGCCCTCATAGAAATGATGAAGCACCTCGCCGTTGGAGGAACCGGCCTCATCGTCACAAGTCATGCCTATGTGACTAGAGAAGGACAGGCAGGAAGGCGACAGTTAGGGTTGTATGACGATCGATTAATTCCGGGACTTCGTGAAATGGTGGATACCGTGCACCAACAAGGAGGAGTCATCATCACCCAACTGGCCCACTCGGGGCTCTTTGCCGATCCGGAAATCACCGGGGAGAAACCGTTTTCTCCTTCCGTGGTAGCTGGGGCAACCCCGCACGATGTTCACGAAATGACTGTTGAGGATATCCAAAACGTGGTGAAGGCCTTCGGCAACGCAGCGAAACGCGCCGTAGATGCCGGCTTCGACGGTGTCCAGATCCATTCCGCGCATGGATATCTCCTAAGCCAGTTTCTCTCCCCCTATTTCAACAGGCGTACGGACATCTATGGAGGGAACCTGGAAAACAGGGTCCGAATACATCTTGAAGTATTAGAAGCTGTCCGATCAGCCGTGGGTGAACAAATCCCCGTTCTCATCAAAATGAATACGGGAGATTTTCTGGAAGGGGGACTCCAGTTGAAAGATTCGGTAGTCGCTGGAGAACTGTTTCAACAGAACGGCATGGATGCCATTGAGCTTTCCGGCGGCACAGGCCTGTCCGGCAAACTAAACCCCATAAGAACCGGGATTCGTGAGGAAAAAGACGAAGCATATTTTCGAAATGCAGCCATTGCCTTTAAGGAAAAAACTACCATCCCCATCATGTTGGTGGGCGGTATCCGGTCTCGTGGAATCGCTGAAGAGATAGTAACCAGCGGTACAGCTGATTATATTTCCCTGAGCAGGCCCCTGATTCGGGAACCCGGACTGGTCAACCGATGGAAATCCGGCAACAATGAAAACGCTACCTGCATCTCGTGCAACAAGTGTCTTTTTGAAACCAGGGCCGGGAAGGGGCTACACTGTGTAATGGACGAACGGGAAGCGAAGGATAAGCAGTGAGATGAGAATTTCATTGATAGGAATGGCCGGATCTGGGAAATCCTTCTGGTCTTCCGCAATCTCCGAAAAGGGTTACTTGCGATATTGTTGCGACGACATGATCGAAGAAAGGCTTTCCCTTCGGTCTGAAAAAAAAAGGAAGGGGGATGGAACCACAGGGATGGGCCGGTGGATGGGATACCCCTTTGACTCGTCTTATGAGAACCATGAAGAAGAATACCTGAGCAGTGAAAGGAGCGTTCTTCAGGAAATTCTTCTACAGCTTGAACCCATGGATGAGGAAAAGGAACAAAAAATAGTCGTGGATACCGCGGGCAGTGTCATCTACACCGGAAAAGAGATCCTGAAAAAGCTCAGGCAAAACACCACTGTCGTCTACCTGTCCATACCACTCGCAGTTCGCAAACAGCTGCTGGAAGCCTATTTATCAAAACCGCATCCTCTAATATGGAACGGCCTTTTTCACCAGAACGAAGGAGAATCCAGCATGCAGGCCCTGGCACGTTGTTACGAAAACCTGGTTTCGTCACGCGAGGTATTATACGAGAGATATGCGAATGTCATTATCCCCAACCACTTGCGCAGGCGGGATGGCTTTGACGCAGAGGACTTTCTTCACGAAGTTCTAACCCAGATAAACCGGTAGATGTTCTTCCGGTATATCGGCCAGCCTTACGTTGCCACTGTCCTTATCAGAAAGAACGGGATCCGGTATGGGCCAGTCCACACCAAGAACCTCATCCGACCAGAGGATTCCAAATTCATCATCCGGGGCATAGAAATCGGTGCATTTATAGATGACATCCACTTCATCGCTCAGCACACAGAAACCATGGGCAAATCCACCGGGGACAAAGAGCTGGCGTCTGTTTTCAGAGGACAGGGAAACCCCTACCCATTTCCCGAAATGGGGCGATCCCTTTCTAATATCCACCGCCACATCAAAAATACTCCCGCTCACCACATAGATGAGTTTTCCCTGCGGGGATTTCAGCTGATAATGAAGTCCTCGGAGGGTTGCCTTCTTTGAATGGGAATGGTTATCCTGGACAAAGGGACCCATAATTCCAGCTTTCCCATATTTTTCCCCATGATACGCTTCCAGAAAAAACCCTCGAGGGTCATTGAAAACCTGAGGTTCAATCAGAATCACTCCGGGTAGTTCCAATTCAGTAAACTGCGGAGACACTTTTTTCACCTCTCTGTTCTGCGATAATGTCCATCAGGTATTCTCCGTATTCATTTTTCAGCATACCACCGGCAATCTGTTTCACCTGTTCTTCCGTTATGAACCGATTCCGGTACGCGATCTCTTCCACACAGGCCACCTTCAACCCCTGCCTTTCTTGAATCACCTTCACGAAACTATTGGCCTGGTGCAACGATTCATAAGTTCCGGTATCTAACCACGCGAATCCCCTGCCAAGGAGCTCGACTCTCAGGTCCCCTCTTTTCAGATATTCCAGGTTCAGATCCGTAATTTCCAGTTCTCCCCTTGCAGAAGGCTTGAGATTTTCGGCAATGGAAACCACGTCGTTATCGTAAAAATAGAGACCTGGCACCGCATACTTGGATTTTGGATTTGCGGGTTTTTCTTCAATGTCCGTAACTTTCCCATTGCTGTCAAAATCCACAACGCCATATCTTTCCGGATCTTTCACAAAATAGCCAAAAATAATCCCGCCTTTCTCAAGGGCAGCGCATTTTGCAAGACGCTCCTGGAGGCCGTGACCGTAAAAGATGTTGTCCCCAAGAACCAGTGCAACGGAATCTTTCCCTATAAATTCCTTGCCAATAGTAAACGCCTGTGCCAGGCCTTCAGGGCGCGGTTGTTCTTCGTAGGAAAAGGAAAGCCCAAGCTGGGAACCGTCCCCGAAAAGCTCCTGAAACCTGGGCAGGTCTTCGGGAGTGGAGATAAGCAGTATCTCCCTTATTCCTGCCAGCATCAGAACCGAGAGGGGGTAATAAATCATCGGTTTGTCATAAACAGGCATAAGCTGTTTGCTCACAACCCTTGTAAGCGGGTAAAGCCTGGTGCCGGAACCACCGGCAAGGATTATTCCTTTCATATATAGTATTCACCTCAAGTCGTTCTTCGTGTTTCGTTATTCGTTCGTGCTTCGTTGCGTGTCGAAGCACAGCGGAGATCCCGCGGGACGCGGGATTGCTAGTTCCTGGTTCGTCATACTTGGACGTTCGATGTTGAACGTTTGTTCAGCGTAATTCATTAGTCGTTCGTCATAAAATCAATCACCTTTGCGCCTTTGCGTGAGGCAAATTCGTTCAACTACTGCCTTCCGTCAATCGCCCTTCTTCCCTTCATATGCCCTTATCCCAGCCCCGCAAACTGCACGCGGGATCTTCGACATACCAGTATTCCAGCATTCCAGCATCATCTCTTATTCCAGCATTATCTCTCATTCCAGCATCCCAGCATTATCTCTTATTCCAGCATTCCAGCATTATCTCTCATCCCAGCATCATCTTTCATCCCCATATTGTTCCAACATCCATGCCTTGTAGTCGCCGCTGAGCACCCGGTCAACCCAATTCCGGTTGTCAAGATACCAGGAGATGGTCTTTTGCATTCCCGTTTCAAAGGACTCCTCAGGTGTCCAACCCAGTTCTTCTCTGAGTTTTGTGCAGTCAATGGCGTACCTCCGGTCATGACCGGGACGGTCCTTGACAAAGGTAATCAATTTTCTTCTCGGCTTATCAAGGGCAGGCACGGGAAGATCGTCAAGAATATCGCAGATCATCTCCACGATCCGGATGTTCTCCATTTCACTGTTGCCGCCCACATTATAGGTCTCGCCCCTTTTCCCGCGATTCATGATCATCCATATGGCAGTACAATGATCCCTCACATAGAGCCAGTCTCTCACATTGAGGCCGTCACCGTAAACAGGAAGCGACTTTCCTTCAAGGGCGTTGAGAGTAATGAGGGGGAGCAATTTTTCCGGGAACTGGTATGGCCCGTAATTATTAGAACAATTGGAAATGGTCACGGGCAGACCATAGGTTTCGAAATAGGCTCGCACGAGATGATCGGAAGAAGCTTTAGATGCAGAATAGGGGCTGTTTGGTTTATAACAGGTCTCCTCGGTAAAATATCCATCGTTCCCCAGGCTCCCGAACACCTCATCCGTGCTGATATGATGAAAAAGTTCGATCCGGTCCTGATTCGCTCTGGCCAGTTCCAATAGAGTAAATGTGCCAACAATATTGGTCTGAATAAATGAGTCGGGTCTCACAATAGACCGGTCCACATGGGATTCGGCCGCAAAATGACAGACGGTGTCAATCTCGTATTCCTGAAAAACGCTTTCCATCTGTTCCCTATTACAAATATCCGCCTTCACAAAAACGTAGTCCTGAAAATCTTCTCCAATATCAGACAGGCTCTCAGGATTGCCGGCATAGGTAAGGCAATCCACATTGACTACCCTGCCGGAAAAATCGGATTCCTTTAAAAGAAATCGTATAAAATTGCTTCCGATAAAACCACAACCGCCGGTTACCAGAATATTCTTCATCCCATCACCTCTGACCCGGATAAACCGGGAATATTAGTTCACGAGTACTAGTTAACAGACCCCTTCTTCGACATTACGTTTCTCGCCATAGCCATTACCAACCGGATGTAATAATAAAATTTTTCATGGATCTTCCAGTATCCTTCAGCTCCTCTTGTAAATCCATAAAAGAGGGACTTTTGAAGGGACAGGATGCCCTCATTTCCTCCGTAGTAGGTCTTTCCCTTGCCAACAAATGCGGCCACATGGGCATCGCTTCCGCCCGTAACTCCAATGCTCACATTATCTTTTCTCATGGCATCGATCGCCGCGATATTGTATTTCACCCCCGAACCGGGAACAGCGTTCGTGCACTCAACGGCATCAAAAGGAACCGTCTTTATCAGATCCCCGCACCCTAATTGAACCCCTAACAGTTTGTTAAGCCACTTGGGTGAATAGGGATGATGGGCAACGGCAATCCCCCCCGCTTCATGAATCAACCGGACCGTTTCAGCGGCAGTCTTATCCTCAGGGATTTTTTTCATGACGAATAATGCGCCGATATGCCCGTCCAGAGAAGATATCTCTGTTCCGGGAACCACGGCGAGAGGCAATTGCCGTTCATGAACGAGTCTTCTTGCCGCAAACGCCCCCTCAATCTCATCATGATCCGTAATGGCAATGGCATCCAAGCCCATTTTCAGGGCCTGGTCAATGACTTTTGCCAAATCGTCCCCATCCGACCATTGCGTATGCATGTGGAGATCGGCCTCATTTTGAAGGACTATCCGCGTCTTATCCTTTATGCCCGTAAGGCGCAATTTCGGGAGATAGCATCGTTCGTATACTGTGGGCTCCCACACATCGAGCCCTTCAACCCGTTCCAGATCCTCAAGGGATTTCTCTTGGTACTCCTGCAGTTCCTGAAAATCAATCTCGTACTGCTTCAGATCAAAATCTTCCTTTTCCATGGCCTGCTCTTCTATTCTCTATTCATCCTCGTACACATTGGCGATGCAGCACAGGAAAGTTGCCCCCTCAAAATCACTTTCATTGCGCATACTGTGAGGTTCCATGCTGGGAACGAAAATGAAGTCATTGGGGCCTACGGTCTGTTCATGAATCACTGCATCCGTTTCCTGATCGTGCGAATAGACAATGAGATTCCCAGTAAGCATATACATAGTCTGCATGTAAAAATGTTTATGGATCGGAATCTCGCCTCCGGGCCCTATGGTAAAAAATCTGAGGCCATAGTCCGGCGATTCTTCCGGACCAGCCTGGCTCAGCCACCTGATTCCCACCTTTTTCACCTCTAACTTTTTTCCTCTGTAGGGAAAATTCTCTATCTTTTTTTCTTCCGTGTCATTTACATTCAGGATGTTCATAAGATCTCTCCTACCTTTGCTCAAAAAATAAATGCCCAATTATCCAAACTGCTTTAGCTTTTTACAGGACTCGATAAATAACACAACATTGCAGCATAATGCAAAAAGATTTCCGATCAACACGGATTTGATGATAGAGTCGCCCACCCAGCACTTTCCTATCAACAGGAAAAAGGAACATTTCACCTAAAAGATGTAATTAGCGGTTAGCCGTTAGCTATTAGCCGCACAAAATCAGTGATTTACGGCGCAATGGGTAAACTTCAAAAAGTGAGAATACCAACATGGAAAAAAGTTATTCAAATGATTGAGATCTCAAAGCTAACGGCTAATAGCTAAAAGCTAATTGCAGCTTTTAGATTTCACGATAATTCGCGACAAAACACTATTTTTTGGTGAGAACAAACACTCCGTCCCATTCTTCTCCCGGAGGTACGGGGGGAGATTCCTTGAAGGTCCGGCATCTTTCCATGTAAACCTCGGAAGGGGTTGTTTTCCCGTCAGGTATCCGCTCCAGCTTTGAGGCTTTTTCAAAACAATCTGTAGCATCATCCCATGCCATTTCCAGGTAGAGCGCCATCCCTTTTCCAAACAGATCCAAAAGTTCCCTTTCGTCAGCAGTTAACTCCCCTTTCATGGCACACAGCTCGTACACACGCACCGGCTTTGCTTTCCCTACCACAGTTATCCTATCGAGAAATCGGGTTTCCACCAGGTCCATGACGGTTTTCCTTTCTCCATCCGAGGCGATAATTTCACAGTCCAGGGTATATTCACTGACCATGACATAAACCCCGTACTGTTTTCCGGCCTCCTCCAGCCGGGCCGCCAGATTCACAGGGTCCCCCATCATAGTATAGTTCATCCGCATGGCGCTTCCCATATTGCCCACTACAATATCTCCAGTGTTAATACCGATTCGCATCTTCATCCCGTGTACAATCAGGGGCCATTTGTCGCCGGGGATCCATTCGTCCGGTCCTGCTCCCGTACTGTTCCTGTCCGTTTCATCCTCTTTGATTTTTTCAACCCGCCACTTTTCTATAAGCTCTCCGAGCGTACTCTGCATTCGAAGGGCCACCCGACAAGCCCTGAACGGATGGTCAGGAAGGCTCATAGGCGCCCCGAAAAAGGCAATGATGGCATCCCCTTCATACTTGTCCAACGTACCCTTTTCTCCAATAAGGATATCGGTCATGGCAGAAAGATAATCATTGATCAGCTCCACCAGCTGGTCCGCAGTCAGTTTCTCGGAAAACGTGGAAAATCCCTGTATATCGGTAAAATATGCCGTGATGGATTTGGTTTCCCCTCCAAGGGTGGGCATGGTCTTATTCAGGTACATCTCATCAATAATCTCAGGGGCAAGATAGCTCGAGAAAGTGGCCTTCAAGAACTTTTTGTCCTTTCTTTCCGTCAGGATTTTCAGGACAACCGTGGAAATGAAAATAATAAGGTTTGCAAAAACCAAAGGGACGGTGGTTAAAAACAAGTTATGGTTCTTAAACAACAGAAACCCTGTAACAAAAGTACCCAAAAGGATCACAACGGCAATAAAACTCCCCCATCGAATGCTGAAGAAACCATAAAGCAAGCAAGACAGAATCGACAGACCAAGGAGTATGGAGAAATCAAGACGGGGTATATCCCATGACATGAAAAGCGGGTTCCGCGTCACAATAGTATTGAATGAATTGATAATGGCGTTAATACCGGTCATTGACCCATAAGGAGTCTGCTGAATGTCACCAAGTCCCAGAGCGGTGGCTCCAGTAAAAATGAACTTGTTGTAGTATTTCTGAAATCCTCCGCGATAAAGATCGAGAAGAGAAAGCACCATCTCCTTTTCGCTGAGAAAATACTCCACGGGCTGCCCAACTGCTTTTCCGAATTCCGGATATAAATCCATAAGGGAGCTGAATTTCTCCATAGAAACGTCGGCGTTCATGAAAAAGATAGCATAAAAGAAATATTTCCCCTCTTCGGGATACCTGTTCATGTACTCTTGAAGGATATCCTCTTTGAGCACGTTTTCACCGAGATCATTTTCCGCCTGTTCATAGATTTCCCCTGCCTTTTTTTCACAATAGGCGAGAAACCATTTTCTAAGGGACGAGATATCATAATCCGCCTTTATTTCACCCTCTTGGTTCAACGCAGGAATTCGCGGAAGATCTTCAATTTGGTAGACTTCCTTATAGCTCTCCGTGGGGATTGTGGTTACGCCCCGTGGTTCTCCATCTGAGGCATCGATAAAATATCTCTTTTCCCTGCCTGCATAGTTGATGGTAAAAAAACCGGGCACAGGCGTTTTGATCTCCACATCTCTCTTTTCGTAATAGACGGCAAGAATCTTTTTTGACCCGGCCATTTTCGCCGCATCGTACACTTCCCACCCTTCGATAATTTCATGGGATTTGTCATCTTTTACGAGAAGATGCACCGGAAAAAGAGGAATTTTCTCATCGGTCTGCACACCCAAAACGAGCTGATTATACAAAAAATTATATAGCTCCCGTTTGTATTTTAACGCCTCTGGAGGCGTTGGGTTCTCGATCAATTTTTGGAGGGATTGAAAATCTTCAAGAACAACAAGAGGTTGGTGAGATTCGGGATCCAGGATTGGCGCCTTTGCCGATTGCAGAGTTACTTTTTGAGGAGTCAAAATAACATCTTCACTGGAAACCCGGTAGAACCTTCGAGCGAGGGAAAGGACCACCGTGAATATGTTGCGATAACTTCCGTCATTCATCCGGTAGGTATAGTAGAGCGGAAAAGATCGAGCCACCCCATCGTCATCGGGAAGGACATTAATGACTGCAGGGTGGGCATTTCCTATAAAATCACTTTTTATTGGTTCCAGGGAATGGAAAGTAACGATGCTTTCATTTTCTTTCACAGGCAGGGAATGGTTCTTAACAATTTCTTCATTAAACCGGATTCGGTCATAATATGCATCAGGCAACCCCGGTCGGGCATGTTCCACAAGTTGAAGATCCAGATAGACATTGTCATATTTTTTGAGTGCTTCGGAGAAAACGCCATCCATTTGAGAAAATGCGGTCTCCACTTTTTCGAGAACCCCCGCATCCTCTCTGAGGCCTTCACGAACGAATTCCGGGACCGATTCGTCTTTGGCAAAAACCACATCAAAAAAGACTGCTTTCGGTGAGAACTTCTCAATATTGTCAAGAAATCGCCCGTGTACATAGCGTTTCCATGGCCATTTTCCAATAACGGCAATGGAATCCTCATCATATCCCAGAAGCCTTACCTGGTCAGATACGAGGGGATTTTCCTCATGAACGTCGTATTCTCTCATGAAGAAAAACCCATCGAGCATAGCCCGTTCCATATTGAGAAACAGCCTTGTATACGTGGAAATAAAGTAAATCAGGCCAAAGGAAATGAGGCCTATGGATAGGAGTAAAATTATTTTTTTCAACATGGGAAGACCTCCACACGTTCCGGTTTATCCAAGTTAAGCATTATACATAATGAAAAGGCTTGTTTGTCAAGGAAACTGATGGTAAAAGAGCCATAAAGCACTGCAAGACCTATCGAACGACTTAATCACACCACAAACTTGGAGGAAAACAAACTGGCCAGGGTTCTACTTTTGAATCCGCCCCATCCTGAAGGAAAAGGACTCACGCGAGAGGGGCGATGCACCCAGGAGGCTGGAGTCTGGGCTACCCAGTGGCCACCGGTAACCCTTGCAACGGCTGCGGCTCTTCTGGAAAAAGACCAACATACTCTGAAGGTCTTTGACTGCCCTGCGGTGAAATGGGATCAAAAAAAACTGCAGACCGAAATACAGGCTTTTCAACCCCGCTTTGCCTTCTGGAACACCGCAACGCCTACCCTCGATCATGATCTTCACCTTGGATCCATCATCAAAAAAGCGGCGCCAAACGCAACGACCGGAGTTATGGGCACACACGTCAGCGCATTGCCTGAAGTAGCCCTGCGACATTCCGGTGTAGATATGGTTATACAAAGGGAACCGGAAGGCACTATTCGGGAAATCTGCGGGGAAAATTTACCGGATTGGGAAGACATTCCCGGCATCGCATACCGGAACGACCTTCCCCACAGTTTTTGTGAAAACCCGACACGGGAATTTTTGAAACCGGAAGATATACCGGCACCTGCCTGACATTATATGGACACGGATGTTTATCTACTCCCTCTCAAAGGAGCACGGTTCCTGATTGTAGCCCCCATAAGAGGATGTCCTTTCCCGTGCAGTTTCTACACCGGTCCTCTCTATTACGGCAGGAAATGAAAAGATACCAGGGCCATGTGTACTTTCATTACAACTATTGGTGCAATACCATGAACAAACGAAACCAGAACCTCTGCCAGTCCATTCGGGACAAATATAACCTGGAAGAAATTATAACAGCTAGAGAACAAAATTACGAATATGGGCTATACAAGATGACTTTTAAAGAGGAGTAGACTCGCCATTGGTCATTATTGGTCATTGGTCATTGGTCATTGGTCATTGGTCATTGGTTCCCTGCCACAAACCACTGCTCACTCGTCACTGGTCACTTACCATTATTCACTGGCAACCGCCAACTGTCCATTAATCACTGACCGCTGCTGCCTACTGAGCATTCATCTCCCCGCAACAGAATCAGCAATATTTTTCCGGTTTCTCCTTGACTGCAACTCACTTTTCATATAGCATATTAAAATACACTAAAAGCAACTGCGACATCCATCCTCAAAACCTCGGTTTTTTGTCCACCACTCATAATTTGCTCGCGACCATGTAAACTCCCGGGGATTTAGGAAAAAACAATAGGAAAATAATGAAAAACCATACGATCAAGGCAAAACTTATCAAAATACTTGAAATATCCCCTCCTTTGAAAGAAATCTTCATTTCCATGGAATCCGTTGATGAAAAGAGAATGAAGATAAGGCAATTTCTGGGAGACATGCAAAACGCCATCTTTGATATTGATGGAACAATTCCACCCTTGGAATGGGTCTTGGAACGGGATGCCATCAACGTGTTACGAGGCATCTTCTCACCAAGGAGTGAACGACTGGCCAATTATAGTTTGCTCGAATACATCAATGATCTATTGCACAGGGACGACCTGAAAGGTTTCATCAAACCGGAACAGGGCTTTTTTGCGGAACTGGAGCACCTTTTAAAAGGCCTTATGGGGAAAACAGGCGTTTATCCAAAAACCGTTCCCGCTTTTACACGACACGAAGGAAAAAAAGCGGCCGTTCTTAGGTCCGCGGATCTTTCAAGAATGGCCCGGACAGCGACACAGTTTATAGACCGTTACCCGTGCGGACTGGACCATGGAGCTATCAGAAGACGCAGCAACAATAAATCTCGGATACTTAAATATTTTGATGCCACGGAATTTGAATGGGAGAGCTGGAAGTGGCACACCAAACACATTATTCGCAACGTAGATACACTGGGTGACCTGATCAAACTCACCGATGAAGAACGCGAAGCGGTAAGGCTGGCCAGAGAGTTCAAAATCCCCTTCGGCATCACCCCGTACTATCTTTCCCTTATGGATTACAGATCAAACAGAGTGCGAGACAGGGCAGTGCGCGCCCAAGTCATTCCAAGCTTGAATTATGTTCTGCAAATGAAGAAACTGAAGGACGGCCAGGAACGCTCCATGGACTTCATGCTTGAAAGGGATACATCTCCAATTGAAGGGATCACGAGACGATATCCGATGATCGTTATTCTCAAACCAATTCTCACCTGCCCCCAGATATGCGTTTACTGCCAGAGAAACTGGGAAATCGAAGATGTCTATTCTCCGAACGCAGCTCTTGGCGAGAAAAAACTGGAAAAGGCCATCCAGTGGATCGCAGACACGCCCGAAATCCGTGAAGTCCTCATCACGGGAGGCGACCCCCTCCTGCTGTCAAACGCAAAAATCGAACACATGTTGTACAGACTCTCCAAAATATCTCACGTGGAAAGAATTCGGATCGGCACGCGAACACCAGTCACCCTTCCCCAGCGAATTACTGACTCTCTTGTTCGGGACATTAACCATTTTCATAACCCGGGCAAGAGAGAAATCCTCATCGTTACCCATTTTGAGCATTCCTACGAAATCACCCCGCAGGCCATGCGGGCCGTGCAGAAATTCCGGCGTTACGGTATGGAAGTGTGCAACCAGATGGTTTACACCACATACAATTCCAGAAAGTTTGAAGCGGCGGCCCTGCGAATGAAACTGCGGAGCATAGGCGTCAGTCCCTACTACACGTTCAACACCAAAGGGAAGGAAGAAACCGACGATTACAGGGTCCCGATCCCAAGACTGCTTCAGGAGCAACAGGAAGAGGCACGTTTGCTTCCCGGATCCGTTCGGACGGACGAGATCGTTTTCAATGTGCCGGGATTAGGCAAGAACTACCTGAGAGCTGTTCAAAACCGCGATATTATTTCCATATTGCCGAACGGCAGCCGGATGTATGAGTTCCATCCCTGGGAGAAAAAACTGACCATTGCGGATACATACGTGTATACGGATGTCCCCATATATAACTATCTAAGAAGGCTGAAAGCATTGGGCGAGGAGATCTCGCGTTACAGAACAATCTGGTATTATTATTGAGGGAGTTTTCGGAGCATGGAAGAACTGAATTATATCAAGATAACTACCGGCCTTTTTATTATGCTGAATCCGTTTGTGCTCATCCCGGTTTTCCTCGCCCTTACAGGGGGAATGACCAAGGCAGAACGGATGAAAGTAGCATCGACTACTGCCATATCGGTCCTGCTAATCATGCTCATCGCCGTCTTCGCGGGGAATCATATATTGTCCTTTTTCGGCATTACAGTGAGTGACTTCCGCATTGCCGGAGGACTTCTGATTCTGCTGATGGCGCTTTCAATGGCAAGGGCAAAAGAAGAGGGAATGCGTTACAGTGACAAGGAACATACGGAAGCCCAGTCAAAAGACACAAATATCGGGGTCGTCCCCCTTTCCATTCCCCTGATGGCAGGCCCAGCGGCCATGAGTGTTGCAATTATTGACGCGGGAATATGCACTACCTTTTTTTCAAAATCCGTCCTGATAGGAATTATCATCTGTTTATCGGCGGTACTCTGGTTAGCCATGTTCCTTGCAGAAAAGATTGCAAAGATTCTGGGCCATACCGGACAGCAAGTCCTCACCCGTATTATGGGCCTCATCCTGCTGGCGCTAGCCATCGAGTTCATCGTTGTAGGAATCACCCAGGCCTTTCATCTCAAGTAGATTTTTCCACAATGGACCTGATTTCCTGAATAATCGGCCCGTCCTCTTCCCACAATTTACAGCTGTTTACAAGACTGGAAAGCCCTTGGAACTCTTCCAGCGAACCGGGAAGGGGTTGCTTTTTCCTCGATCGGTGGGTCCAGTAACCATGGAGTGCGGCTGTGCCCATCACCACGACAAGATGGGTAAGATGGTTGCAGCCTTTCACCCCGCCCAGCATATGACGTACCTTTTCGCTATATCCGGAAACGATAGTCGTCCCTTTCAATTTCTTCACACTTTCCTGCGTGGTACGACAAAGATGATGGGGAATCTGAGGCATTTCGGCCTCAGCGTCCATGATCGTAACCGGCCAGCCGCCCACGAGCAGTCGAACACAGAGGTGATGGATAACCCCAGCAGGACGTTTCTGTCCGTTCCAGTGATATCCTTCGATCAACCGGTCATCTTTCAACCACCCCTCAACCACAAGACGGCCGTCTTCAAGGGGAAATGTCCGCAAACGCATCCGTCGTTGGTGCACGGGGCTGCTTTTTATCAGATCTTTTATCGTGCTCATTTTAGGCTTCTTCACCCGATACAATGTTCGGGTGCCTGACTTTTCTGTAATAGGATTCGGAAAGATAAATGGCAGCCAGCGGGTTGTGACCAGTTACACGGTCTTTTACGGCCAAAACGGTTACAGGCGCCTTGGAATATTTAAAAAAAAGCGAGTCGTGGCCTACACAAAGCCCCAGCAGGATGTTGAATTCCGTCTCTTCATGATTCAATAGTTTTGCCTGGTATACGGGATTGCACATGGCCTCATCGGTACCTTGAAAAATCTTTTCCTCTTCTTTGATCCCTATAACATCTTTGGACGTCCGGCCGGCCTTGCAGAGAACAGATACTACCTCAAATCCGTTTTCCTGCAAAATCTCTTCCACAATTGCAGCCTCTTTTGTCAATCCGAGGCAGAAAGCAAGTCCAAGTCTTTGGTATCCCATCTTCCTCGCAAACTCACAGATTTCGACAATCCTTGTCTTGCTCGGCTGCATGACGTAAGGACGCTGGTGGCGGTTCTGATAACATTCAGCCTCCTGGATAGAAGCATTTCGTGCAAATTCTCTCACATCGGATGCTGCATACTCTTTGTTGGATTCCTTCAACACCTGATCACGAGTCAGAGTGGGGCAGCCTTTCGCACCTTTTCCCTTTTCCGTTTGGCAATTTCTTTCTTTGATTTCCACACGACAGGATGCGCATGAAGGAAGAATTTGCTTTTCTTTTGTTTCCATTAAAACTCCCTAGGATAAAACTCGTTACTCGTTGCTGGTTACCGGTTACACGTCACTGGTTGCTCGTTCCCATGCTCCAGCGTGGGAATGCGAAGTTTCTTTCTCGATCAGCTCCTACTTTTAAGCGGGAAGGCGGCGTTCGCGTGAAACATTTAGAAACTGGAAATTTAAACCTGGTCGAAGATCCCGTCTTTATCGGGGAAACTGAGTGTTTCAAACCCGACACCTGACACCCGAAGCCTTTTCTTCTCTGCGTCTCTGCGTCTCTGCGCGAGAACCCTTATAAAAAGAGAAAGCTCAATTTCACCGGAAAAGAGCAATCCCCAAAACAAAGGAGATCAAGCCAAAAAGACGA
>CAYOWC010000059.1:0-20266 GCA_964407525.1 uncultured Desulfobacteraceae bacterium
AACCATGCCATGCAATGCGGATATTGTACGCCGGGATTTGTGGTAACGGCAAAGGCTTTGTTAGACAGAAATCCGGACCCGTCGGAAGAAGACATTACGACTGCTCTTGAAGGTAACATATGCCGATGCGGAACATACCCAGCACACATTTGGGCTGTGCAGGATGCAGCCAACAAGCTTAAAGGATAAGGAGGCGATCTACATGTCCGAAGATCTAAAAATCATGGAAGACGAGCCGTTGGTTCGCGATAGGTATATTCCGGAAAAATTCCAGTTTTTGGGAAAGCGCGGTATATCCCGAATGGACGGCGTGGAAAAGGCTGGAGGTACGGCCCAGTACACCAGGGACGTAAACCTTCCAGGGATGCTTTTTTGTAAAATCTTAGCTTCCCCCTACGCAAACGCCCTCGTCAAGAGTGTGGATACCACCAAGGCGGAAGCAGTCCCCGGAGTTCGGGCCGTTTTGAGGTTCGATGATCCTGAATTGGAAGGAAAGGTTCTGCTCGGCGACAACACCAAGTTCAATGCGGGACATCAGGCCTCCGATGGACAGGCTTTCTACAAGGGCAAGGAAGAACTGGCTGTGACCCAGGAACAGTGGACTCAGGGTGGCGGCCGGGTTCTGGATGGGTTTGCATGGTGGGAAGGCGCCCCTTCCGGTGTGGCCATTGCCGCAGAGAGTCTCCAGGCTGCCGAAGAAGCTATTCGCCTGGTGGAAGTGGACTGGGAAGAGCGCCCTGTGGTGATGAATCCCATTGAAGCCTTAAAGCCCGGCGCTCCTCCGGCGATTCCCGAGCTGAATGACAAGAGCAATCTCCTTCGAAAAGTAAGAATTGAACATGGCGACGTGGAAAAGGGCTTTCAGGAAGCGGACAAGGTCATCCAGTTTGACATCAGGCGACGGCCCTATACGGCTGCAGATGCGGAGCCCATGAGCAACGTCATCCTCTGGAGAGGCGACAATATGGAAATCTGGGCCCATCAGCAGCAGCCATACGACGGAAAATGCCTCCTGAGTGCGGTGACCGGAATTCCGCTCCACAAGATCAAACTCCATATCCCCTACCAGGGCTGTCATTTCGGTCACGGCGGCAATCCGTTCATGCACCATACCCACGGGTTCCATGTGATCAGCGCCATCCTTTCAAAACGAACCGGCAGGCCGGTCAAGACCCTTTACAATAGAAGAGAAAATTTCTATGGCCTGTCACAGGACGCGGATTCCAACACTCATTTCAAGGTGGGGTGCAAGGATGACGGCACCATCACGGCGGTCAAGATCGACCAAATCGTCGCCAAGATGGGCCAGTATGGGATCGACCATTTTGAAGACAACACCCGAATCCCCAACCTGTTGCTCAATTATGTGGAAGCCCAGACCAACTTTGCTCCGGCATGGTGGTTCCGGTGTGAACAGAATCACAATTCTTTCTGTTTCAGCGCCGTTTTTGCCCATGTGGCCGAAGCCGTGGGGCTGGATCCCACAGAGGTGGCTTTGAAGAACGACGGCGCAGAAGGCAAGGACATGGAATATCTTTCCAAATTCAAGATAGACCATGGATTTCCTGATCGAGACAGTCTTGCAGAATGCATCGAAAAGGGAAAATCAGCCATTGATTGGGACAACAAATGGCACGAACCAGGCAAGAAACTCCTGCCCAATGGGAAATTGCACGGAATCGGATTTACCTGGGACCACGAATGGGATGACAATCGAGGTTCGGCCAGTGCGGGGCTGATCATGCACTGCGACGGCACCGTGGACATCCTGGCCCAGAAACCCGATGTTGGTGTGGGCCCCATGACCACCAATTGTGAGGTGGTTGCGGAAGAGATGGGATTAAAGCTTGAAGACGTCAACTGGAGATTTTTCGAAGAAACCGGTTTTCAGATGATGACCCCGGACGGCTCGTGCAACCTTTGTACCGATGCTTATGTGAGTTTAAAGATGGCCAGAAAGGCCAGGAAGACGCTGTTAGAGTATGCAACGACGTCCATTAAACTGATCGACATTGAGTATCCGCCCGCCTTCCCGGATCACAAGCCGGAGGAATTGGATGTCAAAGACAGCATGGTGTTTGTAAAGGCCGATCCCGAAAACACGGTACACGTCTCGGAGGTCGTGAAAAGGGCAACCTTGAACCAGAACGGGACCAGAGCGCCTCTTTTTGAGTGGGCCTACCACCGCCAGGGCAGATATGGTTGTGAGGAAGGCCGGCATCGCCTCTGCAGGCAGGGATATTTTGCTGAAGTGGAAGTGGACCCGGATACCGGTCAGGTGGACATTAAGAAAATCGTCAATGTCAATGATGTGGGAAAGGCATTGAGCCCTGAAACTTGCGAGGGTCAGCAGTATGGTGGCGCCTATATGGGGGCTGGAAGAGTTATGGGAGAAGAAGTTATTTATGACCCCAAGACTGGTGTTAAATTAAACGCCAACCTGGTGGATTACAAAGTAGCGACCTTCCGTGATATTGAAGAGACCGAGAATATTCTCGTGGAGACGGGGATGGGATACGGACCCTATGGCTTGGTGGGTATCGGTGAAGATTGCGCCACCGTGGTTCCTTTTGTCGTGGCAAATGCCATACATAACGCCATTGGCGAATGGGTCGACGATCATCCCGCCAACCCGAGCAAGGTCATCCAGGCAATCCAAAAAGCGAAAGAAAAGGGGGTCTACTAAAATGGTAAGGTTTAAGCATTTTGATGCTTCAACGATAGAAGAGGCGGTAGCGCTCCTATCGAAGTTTGAGGGCAGAGCCAAGGTGATCGCCGGAGGAACGGATGTCATCGGGCTCTACAAAGACAATATACTTCAGAAACCATACGAGGCGTTGATCAACATCAAGAATATTCCTGGTCTCGAAGAGATGAAGGAAGAAGACGGCGTGTTGAAACTGGGCGCTCTGGTCAGGCTTGAGGACATTGGCCACAACGCCATGATCAAGGAAAAATATACGGCCTTGGCGTTAGCGGCACGATACACCGCTTCCCCCCATATTCGTGAAATGGGGACCATTGGTGGGAACGTATGCCAGAATTCACGGTGCTGGTATTACCGGTGTCCCAACAACCGCTTTCCCTGTGCCAGAAAGGGTGGGGACGAATGTTTCGCGGACGATGGAGACAACCGGTATCACTCCATTTTCGGTGATGTGAAAGATTGCCTCGCCGTTAATCCCAGCGATACTCTTCCGGCGCTGATTGTTCTTGGGGCCAAAGTGGTTACCTCAAAACGGACTCTGGACGTGGCGGATATGTTTCCTGAAAAAGATGCCACAAAAATGAACATTCTCGACGATGATGAAATTGTTGTTGAGTTTCAGATCCCTGAACCGGTGGCAGGCATGAAAAGTTCGTGGAAAAAATTCGCCATTCGTAAGTCCATTGACTTTCCCATTGTCAATTGTGCGTCCGTAGTGGTGAGCAGCGGGGATGCTGTGGAGGATGTAAGGATTTGCTTGAATGCCGTCTATTACAAACCCTATGTGCCCACAAGGGCTGCAGATTACCTCAAGGGCAAGACCTTGGATGAAGAGGCGGCAGAAACCACGGGTGAAGCCGCGGTATGGGGAGCTAAACCGTTGGCCATGAATGAATACAAGATCCATATTGCAAAGGGGTTGGTTAAACAGACCCTGTTGGATTGTAAATAATTCATAGTGGCTTGATTTTTAAAGTCGGACTTGCCGAATTCCGGTTGCCGGGTTTATGCCCGGCACAAGGAATTCGGCTAAGGCCTGCGGATCAGTTATGGATGAGGAGTAACCGTCTTGTCAAAGTTATGGACCAAATTTTATGGGGAGTTGGTCGATTTTATCGAAGACCAGTCCGGGGTGGTGATCAAGGAAGATTTCGTCAGCATCGACAAAAAAATTCGTCCCGCCTTTTACAAAAAATTCAACAAGGTGAGGGCTTCATTTCTTGCCCAGAACTATTCGGACTGGCTGGATGAGGCGCAGTTTCTAAGTACAAAATATATGAAGGTGGAGGATTATCTGTCGGACCGTCTTCGTCTTGAAGATGTCCTGATGCCGGGAGAGTTAGAACGATTTTTGTCCGACCCCATGAAACAGGTCGTCAGGGATTTGTTTGACCCTTTGTTTGAATTGCTTCAGGGAAAGATAGAACCGGAGGAGTTTGAAGAAAGGGCCGAAGAAAGTGTCCATGAGTCTTTTCAAAATCTGTATCAAATGGGTTATATCAAGTGGTTTGTTCTTTCCTGGGTTAAGAATATCATCCCCGAAAAAATCTACGAAGTCCCGCTTCCCCAACCTTCTTCAAAACAGATGATCTTTCACCGTGATAGATTTAAACAAAATATCCCTTTTCCGGAGGAGACAAAGACCCTCAGCTTTGAGGTGGGGAGACGAGAAGTCCTTCTTATTCCGGATTTTATTGTACGCAGTGCAAAGCTGGAAAATTATGTGGCTTTTCGAACTCAGATCGGAAAGCCTCTCTGGCAAGCCTCCTTTTACAACGAAAAAAGGGAGTGGCTTTCCATTGAGTCCTTCGTGGAAGAGTATGGAATTACAGGATTGAAGCCTGACCTGCTGCTCTACGTGGGTGAGAATCTGGAAGATGTGTCCCTGGTGTCCGATTGCGACAAATTTTGCAGGCCTGATTTGATGGTCTACTTTTTGGATCAACTGGAGGATGTGGAAGAGCGCCATATGAAAAAAATGGAAGACATTCGAGTGGCTCACGATATCCTGAAACCTACTAAAGGAACCTGTGTTATTGCAAAGAATCATCTTCCCGCCAACCTGGTGGAACTTCTGGATGCGAATATCCATGTCATTCATTTTGGATTCAACAACCTGAAGTGGGAATTCCTGATGGAACTCCTGTCGAAATAAACCTGCACAGTAATGAAAAATGCAGTAAATATGCGAGTTAGTGGAGGAAGAAAAACATGTCTCTCAATATCGTGGTCTGTGTGAAACAGGTGGCGAACCCGGACTATTTCTCAGAAATCACACTGGACCCGGAAACCGGGGCCATTCAGAGGGAGAAGGTCCCGTCTGTACTGAACCCGGTAGATGAAAATGCCATTGAGGAGGCACTGAGGCTTCGAGAGAAGTATTCCGGCAAGGTGACGGCCATCAGTATGGGGCCTCCCCAAGCCAAAGAAGTCCTTGATTGGGCACTGACCCTGGGGGCTGATGAGGCCATCCTCTTATGCGACCGGGCCTTTGCCGCCGGAGATACCTTGGCCACTGCTTATGTCCTGGCTGCAGGCATCAAAGCCATATGCCCCGTGGATATCATTTTCTGCGGAAATGAGGCTGTTGATGGGGCCACCCAGCAGGTCGGGCCTCAGATTGCCGAACTGCTTGGGTATCCCCACGTGAGCAATGTCAAGGAACTCATTGTGAACGAGAACAAAACTGCGCTCGCAACACGTATCATCGAATACGGGCATCTGAAAATTGAGGCGAACCTGCCGGTTCTTGTCTCCGTTTCAAGGGAGATAAACGAGCCCAGAACGGCTACGGCAGAGGGCATCTTCAGCCTTATGGATAAGGTGTTTACGACCTGGAGTCTAGAGGACGTGAAAGTGGACGAGAAAAATATTGGCCTTACCGGTTCACCCACGAGGGTGGGAAAAGTCTACGAGCAAAAAAACGAACGCCAGCGTTTGATTCTGGAAGGCGCCCCGGAAGAGATGGTGAATACGACCATAGAAAAACTCAGGCAGGAAGAGCTGATCTAAAGGTGGGAGAGAGGATTATGAGTACGAATAATGAGGTTTGGGTTTGGGCTGAACAAAGAAACGGTCGTCTCATGGATGTTTCTCTGGAAATTCTTGGGAAAGCCACGGAGTTGGCTGGAGAAATCGGTGGCAGTACCGCTGCGATTCTTCTCGGAGATGATGTTCAAGGGCTGGCAGAAGAATTGGTGGCCTACGGCGTGGGAAAGGTCTATCTCTTTTCGGATAGGCAGCTGGCTTATTACCAGAGCGACGCCTACACCCGGTTGATCAGTGAGCTTGTGGAGGAAAAGAAACCAGAGATCATGCTCTTGGGTGCCACAACCATTGGCATGGATCTGGCCCCCAGTGTGGCTGCAAGGGTGAAGACCGGTTTGACTGCCCACAGCTGCAGTCTGGAAATCGACAACAGTGGAAACAAGCCCCAACTGATTGCAGCCGTTCCCGGATGGGGCGGCGGGATGATTGTGAACATCCTCTGCCCGGATCACACGCCGCAAATGGCCACCGTGAGCCCGGGGGTTTCGGAAAAACCGGTCAGATCCGATCAGGGAGAGGGCAAAATTATCTCCATGGATGTGATTTTGAACGATAGTGATTTCAGGGTCAGGACCGTGGAGATGGTGGAGCAACTGCCGGAAGGTATACAGATTGATGAAGCGGATATTGTTGTGTCGGGTGGATATGGGATGAAATCTGCGGGCGGACTCGAACCTTTGAAAGAACTGGCCGAAACGCTGGGCGCAGCTCTTGGCGGCACCAGGCCGGTCCTTGACGAAGGATGGATCCGGGAAAGCAGCATGATCGGGGTGAGCGGCAAGATCATCAGTCCGAAACTTCTGTTCAGTATTGGTGCCTCAGGGGCGAACCACTACTCTGCAGGATTTACTAAGGCAGGAAAAGTGGTTGCAGTGAACAATGATCCTAAGGCCGCAATATTTGACCTCTGCGATATTGGAATCGTGGGTGATGTGAATGAAATCATCCCTGTGCTGATCGAGAAACTGAAAGAACAGTAGAAACCAGAGTTGACGGGGCAGCTTTTAGGAAGCCCTGCATGCGGGCAGTTTACGGGTACAAAGAAAACTGCAGAAGGGAGCAAGCATGAAACAGAATGCTATTATGATCAAGGTTCAGGACAATGTTGCCACTGCCCTCAGGGATCTGGATGCTGGGCAGACCTACCAGTTCGTTGCAGGGAAAGAGACCCGCAGTGTGACCATGAAGGAAGCGATTGCTTACGGACATAAATTCGCTGCCGTGGACATTCCAAAAGGTACTGACATCATAAAATATGGGGAAATTATGGGTAGATCTACGGCCCATATCCCCCAGGGAACGCACGCCCACGTTCAAAACATTGAGAGCCTGAGGGGTCGTGGCGATCTGGAAAAGAAAGGGGTGTAATATGGAGTTTTTGGGATACGAACGAGAAGACGGCGGCGTCGGTACCAGGAATTATGTGGGTGTTTTGTCCACGGTCATCTGCGGTAATGAAGTGGCCGAAAAAATTGCTTCGCAGGTGAAAGGGGCAACGGCATTTCTTCACCATCAAGGTTGCTGCCAGACTCCTATTGATATCAATCGCGTGAATGACGTGCTCATCGGACTTGGAAAAAACCCGAACCTGGCAGCAGTACTGCTGGTGAGCCTGGGTTGTGAGAGCACTAATATTCAAATGGTGGCCGATGGTATTGCCGAGAGTGGAAAAAGGGTAGAAACCATCGTCATTCAGGAAGAAGGGGGTGCGGCCAGGTCGGTTGCGCAGGGAATTCTGTTGGCCCAGTCCATGGTCACCGATGCCAGTGAGCAGAAACGGGCGCCTTTTCCTTTGAGTGAACTGGTCCTTGGGTTGAAGTGTGGCAGTTCCGATACCACTTCAGGCCTTTCGTCCAATCCTGTGGTGGGAATCCTTTCCGATCTTATTGTGGAGGCGGGAGGGACATCCATTCTTGGAGAAGTCACAGAATTCATCGGGGCCGAGCATCTGCTGGCGAAACATGCAAAGGACGAGGAAACGGCCGGCAAGATGCTGGAACTTGTGGCAAGGATGGAGAACCGGGCTATTCAGATGGGTTTTGATATTCGTGGGGGGCAACCCACGGGCGGCAATATCAAGGGCGGCCTGACTACTATAGAGGAAAAATCATTGGGTGCTATTGCCAAGGCTGGAAATGCCCCTTTCCAGGCTGTTTACGAATATGGCGTCAAACCTGATGTCAAAGGGCTGGTGGTTATGGATTCCCCGGGCCGTGAGCCGGAGATTTTGACCGGGTTGTCGGCGGCAGGCGCCAATGTGATAGCCTTTACCACGGGCCGTGGAGCTCCCCAGGGCTTTCCCTTTGTCCCGGTGATCAAATTGACCGGTAACGAAAAGACATGGAAGAACCTGATTGATCATATGGATTTCAGCGTTTCTTCCGTGATGGAAGGCACGGAGACCCTCGAAGAAGCAGGAAATAGACTCCTTTCAGAGCTGGTGGATGTGGCCTCCGGTAAGCTGACCAAGGCGGAGATTTCCGGATACACGAGCTCCATGGACATCTATATGGTGGGACCGGTTATCTAATAAGGGGTAGAACAGGAGGTATTACGGATGTTTTTACCACGAATGACATGGGGAAACTGGCTTTTTTGGGGCATTTTGGCCTTTGTAGGTGTCAATTTTCTATGGCTCGGATGGCTTGAATTGTACATTCCTCAATGGGTCGGTGCTTTGATTGGACTCGTTGTCTTTCTGGCTTTGCTCATCTACGGCCCTCGGGAAATGGAAGAGGCGGAGGGGGGAGAGGAATAATATGGCGAGTGTAAAGCTTGAAAATGTGACAAAAAAATATGGTCAGAAACTGGCTGTCGATAACCTGAGCTTTGAATACGAAGAGGGAGAGTTTTTCTCCATTATCGGGCCGGCAGGGGCGGGAAAATCAACGATTCTGAAGATGATTGCCGGCATTGAATCGGTTACGTCCGGCAAGATTTTTTTTGATGACTATGAAGTCAATGCTCTTTCCGCACGCGAAAGAAATGTGGCCATGGCTTTTGAGACCTATAACCTGTATTCCCACCTGAACGTATATGAGAATATCGCCTTCCCCTTGAGAGCCCCCGAAAGGCATGAAAAACTGTCCAAGGACGAGGAGAAACGACGGGTTGAAGAGGTCGCCGATTTTCTGGGAATTAAAAAACTGTTGGGAAGAAAGCCGGTTCAACTCAGTGGTGGAGAGAAACAGCGAGTATCTCTTGCCAGGGCTATGGTGAGGCGATGCGAGTGCTTTTTGTTAGATGAACCGATTGCCCATTTGGATGCGAGACTGAAATTTTCTACCCAGACGGCGCTCAAGCGGCTTTCGGTCAAGTTAGGCACCGCCATTATTTATGTGACGCACGATTATCGGGAGGCGTTGGGTTTGTCCGATCGAATCGCGGTGTTGAGAAAGGGACGGTTTGAACAGATTGGAACACCCCAGGAGATTTACAATAAACCAGCAACTGATTTCGTGGCCAATTTTATTGGAGATCCCCCCTGCAATCTGATCGACGGAACCCTTGCCGACCAGAACGGAAAAACCCTATTTCAGTCTGGGACAGAATTCTCCATTCCTTTGCAGAAGAAATCTATCGGGTCCGCCCAAAAAATAGTGGATGTGGATCAAGATGGTGAAATCCGTCTGGGCATTCGGCCCTCCCGTATCAAGGTGAGCAAAGAAAGGACGTCCGAGCATTCATTTCAACTGCCCATCTATGCCATTGTGCGTCGACCCGAAGGTGCGGTAATCACTTTTGAGTTGGAGAAGTGCTTTTTCAGGGCAAGTGTCAAGGGTACAGAACAATACGGCATGTCGGAGAAGGTTTGGCTGGATTTTGACCAGGAACACACCTTTTTCTTCAAAAAGACCGTAAAGATATCCAAATAACGGGAGGGGTGGAAGGTGAGTAGAGTCGATATCAAGAATGTATGGAAAATTTATGAGGGAGATGTTCAGGCGGTTCAGGATCTGAGCTTTTTCATTGAAGATGGGGAGTTTTTGGCCGTCCTGGGTCCTTCCGGGTGTGGCAAGAGCACCACTCTGCGGATGATTGCAGGGCTTGAGGATATCACCAGAGGGGAGATCCTGTTCGATGGCAAGGTGGTGAATGAACTTAGCCCCAGTGAACGAAACCTCGCTCTGGCCTTTGAGTCCTACGCTCTTTATGCCCTGCTGACCGTCCACGAAAATATCGCCTTTCCCATGCGTGCCAAGGGCATGAGCAGGGCCGAGGCCGATAAAAAGGTCATGTGGATTGCCAATATATTGAATGTGACCGACATCCTGAAAAAAAAGCCGGGGGGTCTGAGCGGTGGCCACAAGCAGCGGGTCAACCTTTGCAGGGCGCTGGTTAGGCAGCCCAACATCACTCTCCTCGACGAACCCATTTCCCATATGGACGTGCGGGTCCGTGCCAATATGAGGGCGCGCATTCGAAGGCTTCACGACGAATTGAAGCTCACCACCATTTACGTGACCCATGATCAGGAAGAGGCTGTTGCTCTTGCAGATCGTGTGGCAGTCATGAATCACGCCAAGCTTCAGCAAATCGGAACAGTGGATGAAATCTGGAACCATCCGGCCAATAAATTCGTCGCTACCTTCGTGGGTGAACCCCAGATGAATTTTCTCCAGGGACGGATGGAAAGCAAAGCGGAAGTTTCCATCAACACTAAGAATGGAAAGTCGATATTTCCCTTTGATGGGGATGTCGATGCCGACTTCCTGGGATCAGAAATAACGGTGGGTGTCAGACCACAGCAGGTTCAACTCTCCATGACGAATAAGACAAACGATGCGATTCCTGGAGTGGTTGACCTGACTCAATTTCAGGGGGAATCCGTTATTGTGACGGTGATTCTCGATGATGAAGAGAAGACGGAGGTGAAGGCGGTCATCGAAACGGATTGGGTCCCCGATCCGGGAAACAAGGTTTGGCTGAAAATGGCGCCGGAGACCATCCATCTTTTTGATGGGGAAACGCCTATTCTCAGGTAGACCATCGCCTTTACAGTTTTCTTGAAGGCTTTTTTTGGCTCACGAAAAGGAATATAGGGTCAAACGCAAGGCGAACTGAATCGTACTGCGGGATAGATGAATCCAGGCTTGAAACTTTGAATTGCCGGGGAGGTGATAAAAGAAAACAGGTAGAGTCGTTGCAGAATAACGAACTTCAAACAACTTTCAAGGAGGTCATTATGCGAAAAAAGAATTTGGTCCAGGCATTCATGGGTTTTGCCCTCATCTGTTTTTTGGTTGTCACCATGGCACCTGCCGCTTTGGCGGATTGGCTTGAGACGCCGGTTCCGAAGTTTAAGCTGGCGGATATTCCGGATATCAAAAACAAAAGGCAGATCCATATTGCATTATTCGGTGGTACCAAGCAGTTTGATATTGCAGTGCCCAAGATGATCAAGAAATTTGAAGAGAAGACCGGTGTTAAGGTTACCTTTGAAAAAATGATCATGACCAGCATCTACCCTAAGATGAACGTGGAACTGATGTCGGCGTCGGGCGCGTACGACTGTATCGTGATGGAGACCTCTACCACCTGTGAATGGGCCCCCTATCTCTGGGATGTGAGAGAGCTGGCCAAAAAATTTGAGCCCACCGGCCTGGCCGGTTTTGAGAGTGACCTGGCTGGTCATGATCCTGCACTGATCAGGACCACCTGTGATCGAGAAGGCAAGCTTCGGGGAATCCCCTACTGGAATTACGAGCAGGTCCTGTACCATCGGATTGACTGTTTTGAAGATCCCACTGAAAAGGCCGCCTTCAAGGCAAAATACGGTTACGACCTCAAGGTCCCCGTGACCCGCAAGCAGCTTTACGATACCGGCGAGTTTTTTACGAGAAAGGCAGGGGAAAAACTGAAGGGCGAGGTACTCACCAAGGACATCTACGGTCTTGCCCTGATGGCAGGAAGGTTTGAGATTAATGACGAAATCAGCTCCATGCTCTGGGGCAACGGCGGCCATTGGGCCACCATCGTTCGCGATGAAAACGGCATAGCCAAGGAATTTGTCATCACCAAGAAGGACAAACAGAAACAGAAAGAAGCCATTGAATATTACGTTAGCCTGCTCAAATTCGCCTCCCCCGGCTGCTTGACCGGCTTCTGGGATTTCTGCTGCGCCCAGTTTGTTGAGGGTCAGGCCATTATGCTACCCAACATCTACCTGGTGGTAGAAGACTGGACCTGGCAGGTGGAAAAAAAGGTGCCGGGTGCCAAAAAGGGGATGGCCCTCTGCGTGGGGAGACAGGGTTATATCGGTGACTTCGCCGAGTGTGTGGCCAAGGCCAGCAAAAACCCCGAAGCATCCTACTGGTTTATCAAATATCTGGGCGGCTATGAGTGCCAGAAAGAGCTGATGGAAGGTGGATTCCCAGGTGTGCGGATCGATATTATGGGCGATCCTAAGTATCAGAACGACCCGAAATGGAAGAAATCGATCGGCGACAGGGCATATATCAACTCCCTGGCCCTCCAAGTTCAGAACAACTATGTAAATGACTACATCCATTTCAACAGCTCGGCCATGGGCAAGATTTACGAGATGCAGATCATTGAGCTCCATAATGCCGCTATTCAGAAGTATACGCCGGAAGAATGTGTCAAGGTCCTCACCAAGAAAACAATGCAGCTGCAGAAGAAATTCGGACAGCTCCCCATTCGGGAAGAAAAATAGTTAATGAAACCGGGGTATCCCCTGCGGCATGGTTCGCAGGGATGCCTCAACCCCCGGAAGCCCTCTTTTTTTGTTCAATGATTGAGTGGGAAAGGAAAGCGCCGAAGGGGGAGAAACACATATCCTGGGTGTTCGCTTCTGAGCAGGGGAAAAAACAATAGGGATACTTTTCTTATTGTGCTCAGTATCGAGAATTCAGTGTATCCGGTCCGGACAGAATGGTTTCTGACCCGTTGGTCCGCCTTCCATATTGGCTTGTTCAATGAAGACGGCCTTTGAAGAACACGAAAGGGAAAATGTGAAACAGAGAGGTGGTTTACATGGTAAATCAAGGCAGTGATGTGATGCGGCAGCCAGGGCCGTTGATGCAGCAGAAGACAGGAGGAGGGTACCCAAAGGTCCGGGAACGGACTTTTTGGAGTATTCTCAGTGACGATAAGTATTACAAATGGCTCCTTTTGATTCCCCTGATCTTGGTTCTTCTCGTGTTCATGCTCTACCCGCTCTTTTACTGTATATGGTATTCTTTCCATGAATTCGGCATGGTCAAGGCAGCAACCTTTATGGGCCTGGAAAATTATCGGGATGTCTTACGGGATGGCGAGTTCTGGTTAGCTTTGGGCCGTACAGGAATTGTACTGGTGATCAGTATCAGTGCCGAGTTGATTATCGGCATGGCGGTTGCGGTCCTTTTCAACCGTGAATTCAGAGGGCAGAATCCCATTCGTGGTTTGATCCTTCTACCCCTTCTCATCGCGCCCCTGGCCGTGTCTATGATGTGGAATTTCTTTCTACAATTCGATTTCGGGATTGTGAATCTGGTCCTGGGTTTGGTGGGAATCCCCAAGATGAGCTGGTTTGCGCCTGGGGTAGGGCTTTACACCATCGCGGGCATCTCCGTGTGGCAGTGGACTCCTTTCTCCATCTTTGTTCTTCTGGCAGGTCTCAAAAGCCTGCCCAGAGATTCCTTTGAAGCCGCCAAGGTGGACGGTGCAAGCGCCTGGTATACCTTTCGGAGACTCACCCTGCCCAACCTGGCGCCCCTGATCATGATCATTGTGCTTTTAAGGACCATGTGGCTGATTCGGCTGTTCGACCCCCTTTACGGGACGACCCGGGGGGGTGCTGATACAGAGCTTTTGGACTGGCAGATCTACAGAAACACCTTTGTCTATTTTGATATCGGTCGGGGATCCACGCTGGCGGTTATTTCCCTGTTCCTAACCATGATTGTGTGCGGTGTCCTATTCAGGCAATTGATGAAGGCCCTAACGGCCACAAGCGAATAAAGGAGGCATAAACAAATGAAAAGAGTCCTTTTCTGGGCAGCAGCAGTGCTTGTGGTTTTTACCTTTGTATCCCCTCTGGGTTGGATCTATCTTACCTCACTTAAGACCAATGCGGATATCTACACCCAGGATCTGGTGAAAATGTTCTTTTTCTCCCCTATATTTGATAACTATGTCAACCTTTTCACGAAGACGGTTTTTGTGCGGGAAATCATCAATACGTTCGTGATATCGAGCCTAAGTACCATTCTGGTCATGCTGGTTGCGCTCCCTGCGGCCTACAGTTTTGCTCGATATGAGACTGGACACGGGCACCTGCTCTTTGTGACAATTTCCACCAGGATGTTCCCTGCGGCCGTGGCGGCCATTCCTTTTTTCATGGCTTTTAAATGGTTGGGCCTCCTGGATACACGGTTCGCCCTGATTATCCTCTATCTCTATTTCAATGTCTCGTTTGCCGTATTCCTTTTGTACGGATTTTTCAGGGAAATTCCCGCGGAGTTGGAACAGGCGGCTACCATAGATGGGTATGGACGCATCGATATCTTTCGCAAGATCATCTTTCCCATGATCAAGCCCGGGGCTGCCATTACGGCCATCTTTTGCTTCATTTTTTCCTGGAATGAGTTCCTCTACGCCTTTCTTTTCACCAGAAACATGGCCAGGACCGTGACCATTGGGTTGGCTTCCTTCTGGGCCTCGGGGCAAGTGGATTGGGGAACGATGGCTGCATGTGTTTGCGTCGCCATTTTACCAACATTGGCGGCGGCGTGGTTTATGCAGCGATATATCATACGTGGTTTGACCTTTGGTGCTGTGAAAGGGTAGTTGTAACGTTGGTGACGAAAGATGCAAGTTCAGTAGTGAATGAATATTGACTTTTGTTCAACAAGCCTAATAGGCCGATGAAAATGGCATGTCCTGAACCAATGCAAGCATGCCATTTTCATTGCTGAATCGCTTAATTTTGAAAACCTGATCGATTAGAAGTCTGAAGAATCCAAAACTTTGCATGCTACAGTTAGCGTTGGTCTGGATCATGGTAACCGCTTTCTGTTTTGTTCAAAAATGGCATCAAGAAGAAATGATCAAATTTAGATTTGTCGGACACGTGTTGGCCTTTAAGGAAAATCACGGGACGCCGACTAGCCCGCGATTGAAATCCCCACTCACATGCCCCCCTGTTAACCCTTCAATTCGGAGGAAGTCATGCAACAAGCCGCAGAAAAAATAGTGATGCAAGGTTATGAACCTTATGACAAAGACTGGGGGACCGGTACCTCCGGTCAGACCGAAAACCCTTCCCCATTTTCTCGGATCAATGCCTGGCGGAAACAATTCTTGAATACCCCTCTCAGGATTTCCTCTGATCGCGCGGTGTTGTGGACCAGGAAACTTCAGAAAAATAAGGGTAAACCCTGCATTGTGAGAAACGCCGAAGCCCTGGCCTACGTCCTTGAAAATGTCCCTATAGAGATCGGAAAATTCGAATTGATCCTTGGGAATATGGCGGCCCCGCCGAGAACTGCACCTGTTTTTCCTGAGTTTTCCTATGAATGGCTGATCCATGAGATGGAAAATGAACCTTTCGAAAAACGCGATGGGGACAGATTCCTTATTAAAGAAGAGACCAAAAAGAATTTGAAGCGCATTCGAAGCTTCTGGAAGAACGAGACCGTACACGATTACGCCAAATCTCTGATGACCGAAGAGGAATTGAAAGGTACCGGGGCCTACGGTAAAGGGGTTTATCTCTTGGGAAACTACTTCTTTGGGGGTGTAGGCCACGTTTCACCGCGTTATGAGATGGTTTTCGAAAAGGGATGGAAAGGTATTCGGGAACGCATTGAGAAAAAAATGTCTGAGCTGGATCCTTTCGCCCCTGAAAATGTTGGGAAGACGCAGTTCTATAAAGCCCAGCTTATTGCTTTAGAAGGGATTGTTGCTTATACGCAGCGGTACGCTGTTTTGGCTCGGGAGATGGGGGGCAAAAAAAGAGGCGTTCGCAGGAAAGAACTTCTTCAAATGGCCGAAAATTGTGAATGGGTTTCAGAAAATCCGCCGAGAACTTTCTGGGAAGCCCTCCAACTATGGTGGTTGCTTACGGTTACCATCACTATTGAAGGCAATGGCCATTCCATCCACTGGGGTAGATTTGACCAGATCATGTATCCTTTTTTCAATAAAGATATTGCTGAAGGTGTGGTCACCTTGGAGTTTGTGCAGGAACTTATCGAAGGGGCCTGGATCAAAATTTGCGAGCTGACAAAGGTAAGAGATGCCGGATCCACGAAGGCCTTTGGTGGTGTTGAATTGGGAGGGCCGTCTTTGACTGTTGGAGGCCAGACGCCGGATGGAAAGGACGCAACCAACGAGCTCTCATTTATGGCCGTTGACGCACTCATGCATGTTCAGTTGAATGCCCCCTGGATGACCAGTCGCTGGCATGCCAATTCACCCCACGAGTGGTGGGTGAAAGTGACAAAGGCAGCAAAGGTGGGGCTGGGAATGCCTTCTTTCTTTAATGATGAAGTGATCATTCCCTCCATGGTAAACCGGGGACGATCTATTGAAGATGCCAGGGATTATGGTGCTTTGGGTTGCGTGGAGCCCGACGCGGGGGGACGGGAGTATGGGTGGCATGATGCGGCTTTCTTTAATATGAATAAGGTTCTCGAATTGGCCTTGAATAATGGCCAATGTATAGATTGCAGTGCCGATTGCCCAAGATACCGTGCTTGTGCGGGGGCAGGTTTACAATTGGGTATACAGACCGGTAGTCTGGATAGCTTTCAGACCTTTGAGGAGGTAAAGGATGCTTATGTAAAACAGATGGCTTACTGGGTGGATCGCCTGGTAAAATCAGAAATTTGTATGGATCTGGCCCATCAGTCCTTGAAACCGTTGCCATATCTCTCATTGCTGGTGGAAGACTGCACCGAAAAAGGAGTGGATGTGACCGCAGGGGGGGCACGGTACAACTACGTGGGGCCCCAGGGAGTGGGAGTGAGTAACGTTGCGGATGGCTTCTCCGCCATCAAACAGCTGGTATTCGACGAAAAACGTTTCAGCGGCAAGGAGTTTTTGGACGCTCTGAAAAATAACTGGGAAGGATCTGAAGTCCTGTATGCCTTGGTCAACAGTGCCAAAGTGTCTCACTACGGCAACGACGATAAGGCCGTTGACCAGCTAGCCTGGTTCGGGGCCAAGACCTATTGTCGGCTGTTGGAAGGACGCCCAACGGCCCACGGCGGGGAATTTCAAGCTGGGCTTTATCCTGTTTCGGGCAATGTGCCCCTTGGTGCTATGCAGGGGGCTACTCCGGATGGACGGAAGGCCGGTGAACCGGTCGCTGATGGCGTGTCGCCGGTTCATAATGAACGTGGCTCCCATGATATCAACGGACCCACCGCCGTGGTAAAATCGGTGTCCAGATTAGACCACAGTATTGCCTCAAACGGTACCCTGCTCAACATGCGGTTCAGCCCGTCCACCCTGGAGGGAGAAGTGGGGGATGAGAGTTTCATTGGTATGATGAAAGTCTTTTTCCAGCGAAAGGGCATGCACAATCAGATCAATGTGATCGGACGGGAGACCCTGGAGGATGCTATGAAAAACCCTTCCAAGTACAAAGGTTTGATCGTCCGGGTCGCGGGTTACAGCGCATTTTTTACGGAGCTTGACCCCAGTGTGCAAAGGGATATCCTGGAAAGGACCGAGCTGTCTTTTTAGAGACGGCATGTAAAAATAATCTCGCGGCCCCGGGTTCGGGGCAAGTGAAACCTCCCATCCGTTGCCATCCATCCTGTTTTCGTAGGGGATCCTTGGGGGTAATATCAGGATGGGAGGTTGGACGAAAGGGATGAGACATGAGGACGATCGATCTTCAGATGGCGGTCAAAATGATCAAAGGAGTTGAGAGAAAAGCTACGAAGATAGGGGTGCCCATGGTGACAGCAGTTGTGGATGCAGGGGGGAATCTGGTGGCACAGCATCGTATGGACGGAGCCCTTTTGGCAAGCATTGACATTTCCTTGAATAAGGCCTATACCGCCGTGGCCACCAAAATGGCCACCAGTGATCTTTCCGCAGCAAGCCAGCCAGGCCAACCGTTGTTCGGCATTCATGGTTGTGACAACGGCAGAATTGTCATTTTTGGTGGCGGCCATCCTCTTTTGCTGAATAATGAGGTCGTTGGCGGTATTGGGGCCAGTGGTGGATCCGTGGAGGAAGATATGGCCTGTGCCCAGGCAGGCGTCGCTGTCTTTTCGGCCTGGGCCAAGAAAAACTTATTACAGGGGAAACCCGAATAGGATTTCCATGCCTGATTGTGAAAATGAAACAACTCCTGTCCCAAAAGGGACGGTTTTTAATGTTCAGCGATATACCGTTCATGATGGCCCGGGGACCAGAACGCAGATTTTCCTGAAAGGATGTCCTTTGCGCTGCAGATGGTGTGACAATCCTGAAAGCTGGTCCCAGGATTTAGAAATCGGGGTCTATCCCAATCGCTGTATCGACATCGAAAAATGCGGCTACTGCAAGGATGTCTGTCCTGTAGATGCGGAGGCTGTTTTTTGTATAGAGAACCATCGGGTGAAAAGCATCGATCGAAATCTTTGTACAGGGTGCTTGAAATGTGCTGAGGCATGCCCGGCGAATGCCTTGACGGTCTGGGGGAAACGGGTGACCGCAAAGGATCAGATCCAGGAGGTTTGTCAGGATAGGGCTTTTTTTGATGAAACCGGCGGGGGCGTGACCGTGTCCGGTGGGGAGCCGTTTCTTCAAGCGGCTTTTACCATGGCACTTCTGAAGGAGTCAAAAAAGCAGAAACTTCACACCTGTGTTGAGTCCGCCCTGCCGGTATCGTGGAAAACTATTGAAGAAGCCCTTCCCTATATCGATTTTTTTATTACCGATATCAAACAAATGGATTCCAAAAAGCACCTGGAATACACTGGCGTTTCAAACGAACTTCTTCTTGAAAATATCAGGAAACTTTCTGCGACCGGAATTCCCATGGTGGTAAGAGTCCCGGTGGTGCCGGACCACAACGACTCTGAAGACAACATAAGAAAAACGGCCGCGTTCCTACGTCGGGAATGCCAAAACTCAGTGATACAACTACAGCTGCTACCATTTCATGAAATGGGAAAGGTGAAATACCGCTCATTGGGTATGGCCTATGGCTTGGAAATGTTAAATAAGCCGCCAGTCGAGGCCTATAAGAAAAAGATGGGTGCTTTGATTAAAATCATTCGTGCTCAGGGGTTTGCTGTATGATCTTTTAAGGCACTTCCTGTCTGCATGTCGATGAAGCCACTTATTTTCAGCGGGTGTGAGAAGTAAAAAAACCAGGTTCTCGGGGCCTGGTTTTGCTTTTCCGTATGAAGTAGGATTTTTAAGATGTGCAGAGGATATGGTTTATCCGTTAAATCGGTAGTTCGCTGCTTCACCCATCGTCGCAGCCCCAGAAATTTTATAATGAGAAAGGCTGAAAACTATCTAGACCGGTTGTTTTTATGGGCAAACGGTGATAAAGGTGTGAAGCAAATGACTAATGTTTCTTTCTCCCTGAAAAATATGGTGTAATATGAACAAAATAGAAATCATTGAACAATCTCTTTTATGGATTGAGCAAGGGCGTGAAATCGCCCTGGCTACTGTTATAGCCACATGGGGTTCTTCCCCAAGACCTGTAGGGAGCCAGATGGTCGTTGACGGGAACGGAAATTTCGAAGGTTCTGTTTCCGGAGGCTGTATCGAAGCGGAAGTCATTGCCGAAGCCCTTGAAGTCATTGAAGAGGGCGTTCCCCGGATTCTTTCATTTGGTGTGACCAATGCCCAGGCGTGGGACTCCGGGCTTGCCTGTGGCGGAAAAGTAGATGTATGGGTTGCAAAAGCAACAGGGCAGGGAGAGATTCTGAGAAAACTGAATGATCTGCTGAAAACCCGAAATACAGTCCGTCTTGTTGCTGATCTTGATACAGGGGAGAGAAGGATTGTTCAGCTAGACAGACCAGAAACCTTTGCCAACCTACCATTTAACATGGAAAATGTCGCAACGGATCTGTTTGCTACAGAGGACAGCATCGTCTTGGAATCCGATGGCAGGCGCTTTTTCCTTCACTGTTTTATCCCCGAACCACGACTCGTTATTGTTGGGGCTGTCCACATCTCCATGGCGCTCGCTCAGATAGCCAGGATTGCGGGTTATGAGGTGGAGATTATTGATCCCCGGAAGGCTTTTGCCAGCGTCGAACGTTTCCCTGATGTGAGACTGAGAGATCAATGGCCGGATGAGGCGTTGAAAGAAATGACCGTTTGTTCGAAAACTGCTGTGGTTGTTCTTACCCATGATCCTAAAATCGATGATCCCGCCCTGATCGAAGCTCTAGGCTCCAAAGCATTTTATGTTGGTGCACTTGGAAGCACCAGAACCCATGCCGATAGACTGGCGAGACTGGAAATGCACGGTGTATCTGAAGAGAGCCTGCGACGAATACACGCCCCTGTGGGGCTATCCATCGGAGCAAAAAGTCCTCA
>CAYOWC010000060.1:0-1444 GCA_964407525.1 uncultured Desulfobacteraceae bacterium
ACACAGGGAGGATTTCTGCCTGACCTTGATAACCTGGTATGGTATCTGCTTATCGGGGTTCCCCCTGTTCCCGCCGATGAAGACAATTCAGAAAAAGGACAGATGGCCGCAGTGGACCAAAGGTTGAATATTCTGAAAGCCGTATTCGTGGAACTGAACAGAGATATGCCGGAATCATTCCTTGATGAAGGGCTTGACATTTATGACCAGGCCGGAAAATCCGTGAGGTCTATGTTAGAGGAAAATGGTGATGGACAAACCGATCTATAAACTTTTTTGGAGAGGCTGCCGGATATTTTTTGTGGCCGGGTTGCTTTTTTTTCTTGCGCCGTTTGTGGTTTACGGTCAGGATTCAGAATGCCGGCAATTAGAAGAGAAGGTCTCGTCTCTTGAAAAGATGATTGAGGAACTTGGAGACGCCAATGCCATGCTTCTGGAAAACCTCGTTGCCTGCACGGAAGAAAATCGCGATCTGGAAGAAAAGTTGAAAAATTCTCTAAAGAAGCCGGATCCGGTGAAACTGAAAGAGGAATGAACGTAATAAACATAGGAATTTCATGAAAAACAAAAAAACAAAGATCCAACGAAACGATCTCTGCCCGTGCGGCAGCGGTCTGAAATATAAGAAATGTTGCCTTGGAAAGAACAAGGCTACTCAAGATTTTGCCGTCAAAGGTTTGTATCAGAAAAAATACGGGATTCGATTGAAAGATCCCATTCAGATAGATGCTATCAGAAGAGCGGGCGTTCTTGCCATTAGGACACTTGATCTGGTGGAATCGGAGTTACGGGTTGGTATGACGACGGAAGATATCAACAGAACTGTCCATACATTCACGATGAAGAACGGGGCTGTCCCCGCTCCCTTGAATTATCGGGGGTATCCGAAAAGTGTCTGTGTTTCCGTTAATGAGGTGATCTGTCACGGTATCCCCGGGAAAAAGGTCCTGAAAGATGGGGATATTGTTAATGTGGATGTTACCCCCATCCTGAACGGGTACTATGCCGACGTGAACAAGACTTTTTTTATGGGAAACCCGGGAAAAGATGCAAGAAAGATCGTAGGCGTGGCTGCTGAATGCCTGAAAAGGGGCATGGAAGAGGTTCGCCCTGGAAGCAGGTTGGGGGACATCGGCTGGGCAATCCAGAATTATGCCGAAGGTCAGGGCTGTTCCGTAGTCCGGGAATTTGTTGGGCACGGAGTGGGAATTGAATTCCATGAGCCCCCCCAGGTTCCGCATTATGGAGGAAAAGGGGAAGGCATCCTGCTGGTTTCGGGCATGGTTTTTACCATCGAACCCATGATCAACCTGGGCAAGAAGGATCTTCGGATTCTTGACGATGAATGGACCGCGATCACCCTTGACGGGTCCCTTTCCGCACAGTTCGAGCAGACTATTCTTGTTACGGAAGACGGTTTTGAAAGCTTGACTCCGTTTGATTT
>CAYOWC010000060.1:1544-7393 GCA_964407525.1 uncultured Desulfobacteraceae bacterium
AGCAGACTATTCTTGTTACGGAAGACGGTTTTGAAAGCTTGACTCCGTTTGATTTATAACACTTGAAAGCTGCAATTAGCTCTTGGCTATTAGCCTTTAGCTTAAAGATCCTAATCATATGAATAACTTTCCCCTTATTTGGGATTTCAATTTTTGATGCTTATGCATCATGCACCGTAAATACCTGAGATTGTGTGGCTAAGTAACCTCTAACCGCTAATTGCTTTTTTTAGGTAACACTCATTTTCCTCTCGCAGAGACTACACATATGAGCGCCGCCTTCCCGCTTCAAAGCGGGAGCTGATCGAGGAAGAAACTTTGGTATTGTGGCAGGTTATTGAGGGAACCCCGATGGTCCCTGACTGCCTACTGCCTACCGCTTACTGCCTACTGTACTTTTTCATATGGGATCTACAGGTGATGAATCTGATTGAACAGGCAAAAAGTCTGGGGTTTATTGCCGTCGGTTTCTCCTCTCCGGATACCCCTTTGTTTTATCCCCAGTTCTGCGCATGGATTGCTGCCGGAAATCATGGCGATATGTCGTGGATGGCAAAGCACCAGGATTTGAGGGGAGACCCAGAGAGCCTGCTCAAGGGCTGCAGGACGATTATCTCCCTGGCCTATCCATATTCTCCGGAAAAGCCGTGCACTCCGGAAGGTTTCTCGGTTTCAAGATATGCCGACCCCCGGAAAGAAGATTACCATGACCGTTTGAGAAAGAAGGGGAAAATCCTGATCAGAGCAATCGGGCACCAGTATCCCGGGGCGAAGTCGAGGGTCTGCGTGGATTCGGCGCCTATTCTTGAAAGGAGTTTCGCCTACGCTTCAGGGATAGGGTTTATCGGGAAAAACAATATGTTGATTATTCCCGGCTACGGATCCTATCTGTTTCTGGTGGAAATCCTTACTACTGCCTCCTTCCCTTTTTCGAAAGCAGACCGGGTGAAGAGTCTGTGTGGAGACTGTACCCAATGCCTGGATGCCTGCCCCACCGGCGCCCTCGAAGCACCGTACCGGGTGAACGCCTCCAAATGCCTTTCTTACCTTACCATAGAAAAAAAAGGAGAGATTGACAGGGCAACAGGCCGGAAGATGGGTCGATGTTTTTTCGGGTGCGATTTTTGCCAGGAAGTCTGTCCCCATAACCGGGGAAAGGAATCTGAAGTGATTTCTCTTCCTTCTGTAGATGCCATCCTTCATATGCAGGCCGAGGATTTCGATGAGGTCTTTGGGAAAACCGCTTTGGCGCGCGCCGGTTTGGAGAAGATAAAGGGGATGGCCGCGTTGGTGGAGGATGAAGCGGGCGGTTGTTGAGCAGAATATCTTCCACCCCTCACCCCGGCCCTCCCCCACCTGGGGGGAGGGAAACAAAGGGTGGTGCATAATTTGAGGGAGGTGGAGCAAAACGGGATTTTCTTTGCAGTAAACCTCTACCTATTCCGGTGTTGGGGAATCCGTGTGATCTCGTTTACGACGAAGACAAGCCCGAAATACGTTCAAGATCACTGGACAATTGCTCTGCCCGTTGGTGTATATTGCCCCCTTCAGACAACAGCTCTTCAACCTGATTCTCCCTCAGAACAATATCTTCGAGGAAAGGTTCTATGCATTTTTTGATTTCATTCTGAACCATATCGGATCGCTCCGAAAGCAGTTTCGTTAACCGGTCTTCCAGCTGTTTTCGACCCGTCTCAAGCCCCCTGGTAAGTTCCTTCAGAACCTTACTCTTCTTTATGGTTACAACTCCCGCTGAAATCAGCACACCGACCCCGGTCAGAATTCCTCCCGTTATGTCTACGAGGGTAACATGTGTTGTCATCAGGAGGGCGACCCCGATCAAGGTAACCGCGCTTCCCTGCATCAGGGTTGACGTCATGTCGCCCGGTTTCATGGTGACGGCGTTGGCGAAAATTTCTTCCACAGGCATTCCTGCCACTTTTTCCCGAATTTCCTCCAGGATCTCCTCGCGTTTTTCATGGAGAGAAACAAAATCCCCTTCCGGTGAACTGGATGATGAGGCAACCCTGTTCAGGGCTTCTGTGATTTCCCTGGTAATATTTTTGATGGAGAAATAGAAATGGTTACTGCCTTCTTTGACGATATCGCCGAGGCCGGCTTTCAGACGTCCGTTGAACTGGTGTTGCAGATCCTCAAACCAGTTTTTTAAAGACTGCTTACGGCTGAACATAGCGCTGAAGGATTTCTTAAGCAACGGGATGAAAGAAAGATTTTCTTCCACCTCGGTCCGTACCCGGGATGCCTCCCGGTCATAATGCCCCAGAATGCGATCAATCAGAATGCGGATTTCGTCATTAATCTGTTCCCTTCCCTTACCAAGGATCGTTTCGATTTTCTCTGCCGCCTCTTTATCTGCCACAAGTTGGTCTTGCATGCCTTTCAGAGCATCCAGTATACGGCCCATGACCTGATCCGTTGTATTGAGTATGGAACGAATTTTCAGGGTAAGATGGCGACCTCCCGTTACCGTGTCTCTGATGAAAGATCGCATGGCTTCAAAGCCGCTGCGGGGGTCTCCTTCTTCTTCCCATTTCGCGGAGGTCTGGAAGATGCGCGGGTCATCGACGCCGCGTTCCATGGCATATTCTCTGACTTTCTCCGTATTGACCCGCAGCTCTTCGACTGTTGCCAGATCCGCCTGTTGAAGAACAAATACAACCTGTTTGCGCCATTCGTCGCTGATAAAGGCGAGAAGCTGCCACGCGCTCGCCGTATGCGGATTTTTAGCGGGAAAAACAAAGAGCGCTAACCCACTGTTTGGGATGAACCTTTCCGTGATTTCGTGGTGATTGGCAATGAGTGTGTTCGTCCCGGGGGTATCCACAATGGAGATCTGTTTCAGGATCTCCACCGGCATGCCGATTTTCCTCTGATGAGGATTGATCTCTTCATCAAACCGTTCAGGGGAATACACCATCTGCTGAATTCGATCCGTGCATGGCGCAGGATCAACAGGGCAGATTTTTTCATCCAGCAGCGCATTGATGAAACTGCTCTTTCCAGCCTTTATTTCCCCAACCACCACAAAAAGGAACGGCTCATTGATGGTTTTGCCCAGGTCACTTATAACCTGTTCCAGTTCAGGGTTATTTATTCGTTCGGTCAGCGCTTGTACTCCGGTCAGGAGTTCCGCTGTGCGTGACCTCAAGTCTTCATAGGTTTTGTCGATCATGGATTCAGTCATTAAAGTTGTCCGGTGAAAATAGATTAATTGTTGATGGGAGCATAGGAAGATTGGCTTTTTGAGTCAAGTAAAAAGGCCCAAGGTTCAAGATTCAAGATTCGAGACGCAAGATTCAAGATTCAAAGGTTCGAGATTCTGATCAGGGGGTAGCACCCTGTGTGAGTGGCATCCTGCCACGACCTGATGTGGATGATACAGGAATCAGTGGTCTGGGAAACCCGAAGAATCGCGGTGGGACACCGCTCACACAGAAAGCTGCCATGGGATCCGGAAATTGCTTCCTCGATTAGCTCCCGCTTTTAAGCGGGAAGGTGGCGCTCGTGACAAAAATCGGGGTTGACTCCAGAGCGAAGTTATGTTAGCAAATAACCCTTCTATCTTCCCAGTCTAAATTACAGGAGTACGTATTGTCGCTGAAAGAAAATAAGAAGATTACCATATTCCTCTCAGACGAAGGTAAGGAGAAAATCAGACGGTTCAAGTTTCCCAGGATTTTCGCTTATCTTGTTCCGGCTTTTGCTTTGCTTTCGATCCTGTTTCTGTTTCTCGGGTTTCAAAACTATCTGTCTTTGAAAGAGGAACTCCCGCGAGCCCTTGCCTTAGAGGAAGAAAATTCGCTTCAAAAGGAACAGATTCTGCACATGGCCCACCGTCTGGACCAGATTGCCCAGGAAATGTCTGAGCTGAGGGAACTGGATCAGAAATTGAGGACCATGGTAAACTTTGAAACTGATGAAGGCGAATTCCAGTCCGTGGGTGTCGGTGGCTCTGGTCCTGCTCTTCTGGATCCGAAACGGAATCTCTCCGCAATCAGTCCCGAATTGATACGTGCCATGCACCGGAATCTGGGTGATCTGAGCAGTGAAATTGAAATCAATAGACGGGATAAAATTGAGCTTTTCAAGTTTCTTGATGAACAGAAAAATATACTGGCTTCTACTCCCTCAGTATGGCCCGCCAAGGGATGGATCAGTTCTCGCTTTGGTTATCGTTCTTCTCCATTTGCCAACAAAAGAGAATTTCACAAAGGGCTCGACATTTCCGCGAGGATGGGATCTCCAGTTGTAGCAAGCGCCGATGGAATTGTTGCATTTTCAGGGACGGACCGGGGATATGGAAAGGTCATTACCATTAAGCACGGTTACGGCTTGAAAACCAAGTATGCACACATGAAAAAACTCCTTGTGAGGAAGGGCCAGTTTGTGAAAAGAGGAGAAATTATTGGTCTTGTGGGGAATTCAGGAAGGTCAACCGGTTCCCACCTTCATTATGAAGTGCGTCTGAATGGGGTACCCGTCAATCCAATGAAATATATTGTCGATTAGAAGTCGGAACTTACTCCAAGAGTTCTCGAACGATATGGAGTATTGTCCTGATACTCAGCGGTTTGGGCAGAGTTCGATCGGCGCCGATTGCTTTCGCCAGTTTTAAATAGCTTTGAGATCCTATGGCGCCACCCCCCGAGATAACGATTATCTTCGTGTTCGGAAAATCCCGTCGGAGGTCTGTAACGGTTTCTATCCCTTCCTTCTTTGGCATGATCAGGTCTGTGATGACGAGATCAGCGGGGTCTTTGCTCTGGATTTTGATTCCTTCTTCGCCATCCTCGGCAACTGTTACCCTATACCCCGCACGTTCCAGCAACTCCCGCAAAAGTTTCCTGATCGGTGCTTCATCATCAATGACGAGAATATGATGCATTTCAAGGCCTTTTCATGCCTCATGATAAAGTCAGCTGTTTAGATCTTCTTTCAGCTTTTCCTCAAATTCTTTGAAAAACCTGTCTTTTTCTCTCCAGTCCGGACCGAAGCGTTTATTGAAGTATTCTCCCAGTTTATCGAAGAGCTTCTGCCAGACAGGCTTGCCCTCGCCCAGGACCACATCTTCAAGGAAAGATGCGAGGTCGGAGATTTTCTCTTTTGGCAAGAAAGAAACAGCGCCCAGTTTTATGGATTTTTTCAGGGAATCAGGAGAAAGGGCATGGGCTGTCAGCATAACTGTAGGAAATTCCCTGGATACTGAGGTTTTTAAAAGCTCAAAGCCGTTTACTCCCATAATGTCAAGAATGACAATGTCATAGGTGTAACTCAACAGATACTGAAGCGCTGTGTCATAATTTGTTGCTTTATGAACGAGACACATATCCAGTTCTTCTTCCACGGTTTCCAGTACATCCGGTTCATCATCCACCACCAATATTACTTTATCTTTCAATGCGTGTTTTTTCGCCATGCTACCGTTCTCCCCCTTTAATAAAGTTTCTATACCTATTATATAGCAGATGTTTCAACTTTGTCAAAATAAATACGAAAATCCTTGCCACTTTGGGATTCTTATCTTTTGAAGGAAAAGCAAACGGCGTATTTTTCAGTTGTTTCTTTCGGTGTGAAAGTGAGGAACACGTCGTTCATTTAAGCATCAAAGGTATGCATGGTTCGTTGAATTTGCAAAGACCTATTGATCCTTGACCGGTAATTGGAAGTGTGTGATATTGCGGTGTGTAACGATGTTTGTAATTTCTCATCTTCTCTAGTGTCGTGTCATATATCAAGTGTCTGACATTAAAGAAAGTGAAGTATCACCTATGTCATTCCGGGTCAAGCCCGGAATGACGGAATTTTTACGATATTATATATATGACAGA
>CAYOWC010000060.1:7493-20109 GCA_964407525.1 uncultured Desulfobacteraceae bacterium
ATTCCGGGTCAAGCCCGGAATGACGGAATTTTTACGATATTATATATATGACAGAGCCCTAAGCAGGAGAACGGTATGACAGATATGCCCGGCGATGTGCAAGGTGAAGAAAACACCATAGGCACGATAGAAAATAGAATAAATCCTTCCCAGAATGTGGACATAAAATACCTCCGGGAGGAAAATGCTTTTTTGACTTCCGGTATTTATACCCATTTTCTTGAAAAAGAGATCCTGATCCCCGTCCACATGGTGCTGACGGATTTTCAGCTTGTGGGCGCTATCATTTCTGCTGTCCTCGAAAAAATATCCATTGCTGCTGAGAAAGATGGTCGGTTCGACTATGCTCCTACATTCGAGGTGTTGGATAAACAATATCTGTTCCAGGAATACGGAGAGTACATGAAGTTGTCATTTGCTCCGTAACGGGAAGTCTATGAATATTTGTAACCTGAAAGTTGCAGTCAGCTTTTAGCTATTAGCCGTTAGCTTAAAGGGTTCAAACATTTGAATGCCTTCTTACTATATTGAAACCTTCATTCTTTGATGGCAACCTAATGCAACTGTAAAAAAGCGATATGGTGCTGCTAATCGCTAACGGCTAATCGCTAATTGCAGCTTTTCGGGTGTAAACAAACAAAGGGGCAATGTGATGGAAGAACAGATTTTTTTTCATTCCGGCGACGTCAAGATAGAAGGATTATTAGACTTGCGTGACGGGGAAAAGGCCGTTGCAGTAACGCATCCCCATCCCCTGTACGGCGGCAATATGCAAAGTAATGTGGTTGAGTCCGTACTCAATGCGTATGGCAGGAATGGATATACTACCCTGCGTTTCAATTTCAGGGGGGCAGGTGTCAGTGAAGGCGTTCATGAAAACGGGATTGGCGAAAGGGAGGATGTGAGGGCCGCCCTCGATTTCCTTCGTGAGCGTGGAAAATCGGCTATTGACCTGGCTGGGTATTCCTTCGGGGCATGGGTGAATGCGCAGGCCATTGACGACAAGATTGAAATTGACAGGATGATCATGGTTTCTCCCCCTGTTCATTTCATGGATTTCTCTTCAGTAGACCATTGTCCGGGCCTCAGGATGGTTGTTACTGGTTCCAGGGATGATATTGCACCTCCGGACATGATTGCAGAAATCCTGCCCCGTTGGAACAGGCAAGCCGTGTTGCGGATTATAGAGGGCGCCGATCATTTCTACCTGAATCAGACAGATGAAATTGAACGGATTATAGGGGATTTTCTTGGGCATAGAGGTACGGTACATGGATAAAATTTCATTCCTCAAAAATCCGGTGCAGGAATATGAATGGGGTTCGAGGACGGTTCTTCAATCTCTCCTGAAAATGCCTGTTCCCGGGGCAAAGCCTGCTGCAGAGCTGTGGATGGGCGTTCATCCCAAGGGACCTTCGGAAGTCCTCATAGATGGAGAATGGTTGCCTCTCACGGATGTGATAAAAAATAACCCGGAATCGGTTCTTGGAAAAGCGGTTGCGGAACGGTTTCAAAACCAGCTGCCCTTTCTATTTAAGGTATTGGCTGCCGATCGCCCTCTATCGATCCAGGTTCATCCTGATCTGGTGCAGGCAGAAGAGGGCTACGCAAAAGAAAATAAACTGGGTATTTCCTTGACTGCCGCGGAAAGAAATTACCGGGATTCAAACCACAAGCCTGAGGCCTTATGCGCTGTTACACCATTTGAAGCCTTGAAAGGATTTCGGAAAGTTGAAGAAATCATTGCTCTGATGGAAACAGTTTGTATGCCGGAACTTCAAGACCTGCTGGACCTCCTGAAGAAAAGGCCAAACTCCGAGGGGGTAAAGGACTTTTTCAGTGGTCTCCTCCAGGTGAGTGGGGAGGAAAAAGCGAAGGTCATTCATAGGGCGGTCGGGCGTGCTGAACGGTATCTGGATCGGGACAGGGCTTTTTATTGGATGGTTGAACTGAGCAAGGAGTATCCTGGCGATACGGGACTTTTCTCTCCCTTGATTTTCAACCTGCTGACTTTGCAGCCCGGCCAGGCGATCTATATTCCTGCAGGTGAACTCCATGGCTACCTGAAAGGTGTTGGCATTGAGTTGATGGCAAATTCCGACAATGTGCTCCGGGGGGGCCTTACGCCTAAACATGTGGATGTGCCGGAATTGCTAAAAATCGTTAATTTTGATCCAGGTCCGCCTTTGCTCATAAGTCCGGAAGACAGGGGAAACGGCGAGCGCATTTACCCTACACCAGCGGAAGAATTTCAGTTATCTGAAATATTGGTGCGTGAGGAAAGTACCTTTGTGAGCGCAGTGGATCGAAATGTGGAGATTTTGATCTGTATGGATGGGGAGGCACGCATGGAAAACAGGGCAGGGGATCTTTCCTTGCAGGTGGTTTCGGGTGAATCCGTTATAATCCCTGCCTGTGCCGAGCCATACCGGATTCAAGGGAATGCAGAATTTTTTAAGGCAACGGTGTAATCAGGTGAATCGGGCAGGAAGTGAAGGGTCGCTGAGTTATCAGGCACTCGGAGTCTTTATTGGGTCACCGCGGATTTGCGCAATACGCAAGTTTGGTTCCAGATATGCCTTGCTCAGACAATAAGGTGTCAGGTTTCAGGTGTCTGGAAAAAACAAAGAAGGTTGGGAAGAATCCAGAAAAGAGAAGTCAGAAGCCGGAATGAAAAAAGAAAAACTTTTTTCTGACTTCTGACTTCTGACTCCTGAATTCTATTTCTTTAATGTCCGTCTACGCCTTGGCTATGAAATCAAATCCGCGCTCAATGGCTTTTTGATTCAATTCAAAAAACTTATCTTTTCCTTTGAGAGCCGCCTGCATACCGTTGCAGGTTTCCTCAAGGTTCAACATGCCTTTTTTCGCGCAGACCGCGCCGATCATAACCATATTGCCTCCCCTTGCATTTCCAGCTTCCATGGCCAGTTCCAGCGTGGGGACCTGAATTGCTTCAACATCGGTCCGGGAAGGGGTTTCCTCAAAAAGCGAAGAGTTGAGGAATATGGTTCCTCCTTCGCTAACCGTGGGTTCAAACTTTTCAAGGGATGGAAAGTTCATGGCCACGAGAATCTCCGGATTAGAAGCCACCGGAGACGCGATTTTTTTGTCAGACACGGTTACTGTGCAGTTTGCTGTTCCTCCCCGCATTTCAGCGCCATATGAAGGAAAGTATGTTACATCCAGTCCTTTGTGCATGGCTCCGTGGCTCAGGACATAGCCCATTAATAAAACACCCTGGCCGCCGAAACCTGCGAAAGTTGTTCGGATAATCATTTTTTGTCCTCGTATCCGGTGCTATCCTTGATAACGCCGAGTGGAAAAGTCTTGACCATTTCTTCGTTAACCCATGTCCAGGCGTCCTTTGGAGAAACCTTCCAGTTCGTTGGACAGGGAGACAGGAGTTCTACTATGCCAAACCCCAGGTCATCTAACTGGCACTGGAACGCCTTCCTGATCGCCTTTTTTGCCTTTCGGATCTGCTTGACCGTAGTCAACGCACACCGTTCAGCAAAGACCACGCCGTCGCTGACCGCCAGCATACTGGAGATGTCCAGGGGGTTTCCGTGAAGCTTCTGATCACGACCTCCCGGGGCTGTTGTGGCGTACTGACCCAGGGTGGTTGTAGGAGCCATCTGGCCTCCGGTCATTCCGTATATGGCGTTATTGATGAATATGGTGGTAATTCGCTCGCCACGGTTGGCCGCATGGATGGTTTCCGCTGCGCCGATGGCTGCCAGGTCACCGTCGCCCTGGTAGGTCAGGACGAACTTGTCCGGGTGCACCCTTTTAATGCCGGACGCAACTGCCAGAGCCCTTCCATGAGGGGCTTCAACCATGTCAAAATTAAAATAATTGTAGGCCAGTACGGAACAGCCTACGGGTGGGACGCCGATAGTTTTCTCTCTGAGGCCCATTTCGTCAAGACACTCGGCAACAAGACGGTGCGCGACGGAGTGCCCGCATCCGGGACAATAATGGGTTGGGTTATGTTTTAGAGACTCTGGCCAGCCAAAGATCTTTTCGTAATTGGTTTCTGCGCTCATACTTCAATCCTCCGTCCCACTTTTCCGTCGCCCTTTGCAACCGAACGGAGAAATTCGGCCACTTGGGCCGGGGTGGGAATTATTCCTCCCGGCAGACCGTGAAAATAGATTTCCGATCTTTCGCCCACTGAGAGGATGACATCTTCTACCATCTGCCCGAGACTCATTTCAAAAACGGCAATCTTGGGGACCTTTTTTGAAAGCTCCCGCAAAGCGGGCGTGGGATAGGGCCATAATGTAATAGGCCGGAACAGAGCCACGTTTATCCCTTCCGCCTTGACTTCTTCAATGGCACTCTCAGCAATACGTGCTGCCGTGCCGTAGGCAACGATTACGATCTCTGCATCTTCATCATACTTGGTTTCCCAACGAAGTTCTTCGGCTGTTATCGTGTTATATTTTTTCTCGAGATGCAGATTGTGCTCATAGAGTTGACCCTGGCCTAGGAGCATGGAGAAAAGAGCCCTGGGCTCACGTCCTTTGCATCCATCCACTATCCAGTCCTTTTTGGGTAATGTATCCAAATCGATAAAGTCTGGAAAAATAACCGGTTCCATGACCTGCCCCATCAGGCCGTCGCCAAGGAGCATCACCGGAGTGCGATATTTGTCGGCCAGATCAAAGGCTACAAAAGTCAGATCAACCAGCTCTTGGCCCCCTGAGGGCGCTAAAACCGGAGTGCGGTAATCACCGTGAGCGCCGCCTCTTGTTGCCTGGAAATAGTCGGCTGCGGAAGGCGAAATATTCCCGAGACCCGGCCCTCCCCTCATCATGTTGATAATAACGGCCGGCAGTTCCGTCCCGGCCATGTAGGATATTCCCTCCTGTTTGAGTGATATCCCCGGGGATGAGGAAGATGTCATGGTTCGGCCGCCTGCTGCGGATGCGCCTAACACCATGTTTATGGAGGCCACTTCACTTTCCCCCTGAATAAAAGCGCCGCCCACGTCTAACATGCGGGAGGAGAGGTATTCAGGAAGTTCGTTTTGCGGGGTAATGGGATAGCCAAAATAATAACGGCATCCAGCGCGTACCGCCGCTTCTCCCACTGTTTGGGAACCGTTCATTAACATTTTTTCACTTGGCACGATACACCTCAATGGCTACTTCGGGGCATACGGTTGCGCACTGGGCACAGGCGATGCATCCTTTTTCGCCTTCAGAAACAGTTTCTTTAAATCGAGCGGGAGAGTAACCCTTTTTATTGAGTGTCTTATCCACTTCGATAACTCCGTTCGGACAAACTCCGATGCAAATGTGACATCCTTTGCACCATTCCCTGTCAATAACAATCTTACCTTTAGTCTTAGCCATAAATTTAACCCGATTTCCCTAATAGATAAAGCCAATTGCACAAACGCCATGGAAGACATTCATCCATAGCAGATTTCTGTAAACCAGAAGAATATATTTTTGAGATGCTGCTATGTCAAGTATTTTTTGTTGGAAAAGGGGGATCAATCAGATCCCCTTCTTTGAAAACGCGAATTTGGAGGGTCGATACCATACCAAGTCGCAACTGGTAATAAATCGATTAAAAATGATAATTGCTGCCCATCTATAATTTTCCTTGACAGATCCGATGCCGTTTATGATAAGAACAGCTGATAATTGTGTGGACTGTACGTATCATTGGGGCCTGTTCGACCAATTCAATATAACCTGCAATTTTTATGGTATTTACAATGCAACTTAGTCAGCATCAGATCGATTATTGTATGGAGTGTGGCGTCTGTACCGGGAGCTGCCCCGTCAGCCGTGTTCTTCCTTCTTTTTCTCCAAGACAGATGATTAAGGAGAACCTCAAAGAACCAGGGGATGATACCCCCTTGAACCCGGGTGTCTGGGCCTGCCTGAGCTGCGGCCGCTGTAGTGAAAGATGCCCCGTGGAAATAGACGTTCCTGAATTTATTCTGAATTTGAGGAAGAAGGCCAGAGATGCCGGGAACTTCCCGCTGGAAAGCCATCATGGTATTCTGCAATCCATAGTCGATATGCAGACAGGAGATGTTCAGCAGAAGCGTACCGCCTGGGCGGAAAAAGCGGGCAGTTTTTCAGAAAAAGGGGAGTTTTTCTACTTCGTTGGGTGCCTTCCCTATTACGAAGTAGTTTTCAGCTACCTGAATGTCTCTCCCCTTCAAAATGCGAAAGCTGTCCTTGGCATTTTGAACAAAATGGGAATTACCCCTGTAATCAGCAATGATGAGAGGTGCTGCGGGCATGACGCCCTCTGGAGTGGAAACGAAGCGACTTTTCGGAAGCTGGCAGAGCGTAATCTGGAGGCCATTGCATCTTCCGGTGCAAAAACGGTGCTTTTCAGTTGCCCTGAAGGATATACTACGTTTAAGAAGCATTATCCCAAAGTGTGCGGTGAGCTTCCTTTCGAGGTTCTGCATATGACGGAATTCCTCGCACGGGAACTGCCCGGGTCCGGTATTTCTTTCAAGCCATCGACGAATGGGGCTCTTACCTATCACGATCCGTGCCGTTTGGGCAGGGGGGCGGGATTGTATGAACAGCCTCGAGAACTTCTCCATATGATTCCCGGGGGCAGCCTCACAGAAATGGGGCGGAACAGGGAAAATGCGCTCTGCTGTGGAACCAGTGCGTGGATGGAGTGTTCCAGTTGTTCCAAAGAGATGCGCATCGAAAGACTGCAAGAGGCTGTTCAAACCGGGGCAACGACCCTTATTACTGCTTGCCCCAAATGCCAGATTCATTTCACCTGCGCTCGTGGAACAGCGGAAATGGATCTGGAAATCAAAGATATTTACAGCTACCTTTCGGAAAACATGGAATAGAGCTGATTCTTGAATACCCAATAAAAAACCTTCCGCCGGTCAGACCGACGGAAGGTTTTTTTTACATGGCCGAAGTTTGTAATTTAAGTTACTTCGAAGTTTTTAAGAATTTCTTTGCAAGTCTGCTCCAGGTTTCTGCTCCCAATTCTTCATAAATATCTTCAATGGGTTCCCCACCATCTGCTGCCAGTCTGAAATCCTCGCTGGCTTCAGCAAACAACCTTCCTTTTTCTTCGCCCATATACTGTGAGGCTTTTTCCCCAAACAGCAGCCCTTTGAGGTTCTTGCGGAGTTTGGTGGGTTCCACGACAAATAACCAACCGTCTGTATAAGGAGATTCATTAATCAGTTCCGGGTGATCAAGCAGTTTCTGGTTTATGTGGGTGACAATTCCGTCAACCGGTGAAACAGCGTCTACTGCCTCCCCATTTCGTTTTAAACGAAAACCGGCTTTATCTTTGGTGAGTTCCTGCCCAATCTCCGGTGTTTCTACGGCGGAAAGTTTTCCTAAAAGCTTCTGTGCAAAATCATCGAGGCCGACTCGCACACGACCGCCATATTCCGGTCTTGCCCAGACGTGTCCTTCATTGTAGTAGAAACCTTCAGCCATTTTAAACCCATCCACGTCCACTTGATTCGGCGCGGGGCTGATTTCGGTTTTCAATCTGTCCTGCATCATTGCGTCAAAAGAGCAACTCCCGCATTCGTACGCATTGGGGCACACTTTTCTGGCTACTTCACCAGTGATCATGTAGCGGCATTTTCGCCTTGAAGCGGGCAGGAGCAACATCTTATCCACCCACGTCTGGTTGAATTTGCCGGAGGTTGTGCTTGAAAGAGTCGAAGCGGCCGCCTCTTTCTGTCTGGCTACTTTCAATTGCATTCCCTGGTCATAGACGCATGTGGAGCAATCAAAATTGTTGTCGCAAAGTTTATAAGAAACCACCTCCGCTTCCATCCAGACACATTTCTTTTTTCCGGGGGGGACGATTCTCATCGATTCTTTCTTTGTTTTTTCGGCCATTTCTTCTCCTCCTGATATGGTTTCCGGTCCGCTGTTGAAATCTACTGGGCACCGATTGAAGTTCCTGTTTGGTGTTATTGAATAAGCAAGGTACATGCCAAATAATTGTTCTAGCTTGCTGGAATTATTTAAGATGTTGAAATGATGGGTTATATATGGGTAATAACGTGACAAATTGAAGCTCTTTCTGGAAACGTCGTTTCGTCGAATTTATCGGCAGTTGATGGGGGTGTCTGGAAACTTTATCCGGTAAGTGATTGAATATAGATGTTTATTATTGAATTGCCTAAGAAATAGTCAGGGTGTCGAAAAATTCAACACTTTTCAGGCATAGGGAAGGGGTCCTTTTCAGCATGCCATTGGAACAGGTCGGCACAGGTAGGGCAGAAAGCATCTTTTTTAAGATCTGTGTCGGAAATCCGAGTGGACGAAAACATGGCGCAGTGTTTTGATCGGCAGTGCGTCAGTCCGAAGCTGTGTCCCAATTCATGCAAAGCAGTTTTCTTGATGCGATCCAGTAGAAGCGCTTCATCAGCAGGTGCATCGTAGAACAGGGGGTGAAGGCGGTGAATCGAAATAATTGTGGATGTTCCTCCTACTCGAGCCAGTCCGAAAATGTATTTCAAGATTGGCACATACAGGTCTACATCCGTGACAGCTAGAATCTTTTGATCACCACTGATTTGGTCAAGACGAACCAGTATTCGTTTGGCATCATACTGATTTCTTCTTTTGTCATAGGCGTATGCAGGAGATCGCAGGCTCGACGATATTTCACAGGAAAGACCGGTTCGGGAGGAGATGAAAAGCGCGATTTGTTCGATAACGGAAGGTCCAACTCCGCCTAATGAGCATACCTTAATGGAACTGGAAAAGGTTATGAGGACCCCCCCTTCTTCAGACCATATTTGTCTATTTTGTTGTACAGGGTCTGGCGATCGATATCCAGTTCCCGCGAGGCCTTACTGATGTTCCAGCCGGTGCTTTCAAGAATCCTCTCAATATGGATTTTTTCCATCTGCTTCAAAGAGGAAGGAAGTTTCTGATCCTCCTTTTTATTTCGGTCGAAAGGCAGATCTTCTACGGTGATTTCATCTTCATATCCTATCACCAGGGCTCTTTCCATAATGTTTTCCAGCTCCCTGACGTTTCCCGGCCAGTCATAATTCATCAGCAGTTTCATGGCCGCCGGTGAAATCCCCACTTCGTCTCGATTCATTTCAATGCAGTATTTTTTTATGGCCGCCTTTGCAAGAAGAGGGATGTCTTCACTTCGTTCTCTCAAAGGCGGAACATGAATGGATATCACGTTTAAACGGTAAAAAAGATCCTGCCGGAATCTCTCTTCGCGGATCGCTTTGTCAAGATTACGATTGGTGGCTGCCAGGATACGGACATCGACCTTCATGGTTTGTTCGCTGCCAAGGCGATTGATTTCCCTCTGTTGCAGGACTCTCAAAAGATCTATCTGGGTTTTGAGGCTGATATCCCCTATTTCATCCAGAAAAAGGGTGCCTTTATGGGCCATTTCAAAACGGCCTTTTTTGGTATGTTCCGCTCCGGTAAACGCCCCTTTTTCGTACCCGAACAATTCGCTTTCAAGGAGGGAATCGGGTAATGCGCCGCAGCTTACCGCAATAAAAGGCATGTAAGAGCGCCCGCTGTTTGCATGGATGGCCTGGGCGATAAGTTCTTTTCCCGTACCGCTCTCCCCCGTGATCAGCACGGTGGAATCAGTGGGTGCAATACGGGCGATGAGGTCAAAAATATCGTGCATGGCGCGACTTTTTCCGATGATCTTATTGAACTGGTCCCTCTCTTCCAGTTTTCTTCGAAGCAGTATATTTTCCAAAACAAGTTCTTTGTGTGAAACGATTCTCTTAATAAGGAGTTCCACTTCGTCCGGGTCAAAAGGTTTTACAAGATAATCAAAAGCACCCAGTTTCATGGCTTCAACGGCGGTATCCACAGTGGCGTACGCCGTCATCATGAGGACTTCAATTTCGGGGTTTATTTCCTTTATGTTCTTCAGGGTTTCAATCCCATCCATGCCGGGCATTTTGAGATCGAGAAGAAGAACTTCCCACGAACTTTTCTTGACCATCTCGATCGCTTCGGGCCCGCTTGCGGCCAGTCCCACCTGATAGCCGTCTTCGCTCAACCAGTCTTTCAGGCTTTCACGCATGGCATATTCGTCATCAATCACAAGAATTCGAGGCATTTTCGTCATTTTTCTTTCCCATTCTAAGTTCATCAAGAGGTCTATTCTTATAAAAAAAAGATGGAAGATGCAACAGGGCGTTTAATCATAGCCGTCGGTCGACAATTTTGATCCATTTCCGGTTCAAACTCAGGGATTTCCGGTTTCCGAATTGTCAGGCAGATAAACTTTAAAGGTTGTGCCATTACCCACTTTGCTTTCCACCTCGATCTTCCCTCTATGTTCGGTGATGATGCCATAAGTCACAGAGAGTCCCAATCCGACCCCTTTGCCTTCCTCTTTCGTCGAAAAAAAAGGTTCGAATATGTCCTTCAAGTCTTCCTCCGACATACCGTGCCCAGAATCCGAAATGGATATTTCCAGAAATCCGTCTTGGCTGGAGTCGGCAGTCGTTACCGTCAGGACCCCTCCCTCCGGCATGGCATCCGATGCATTGATGAAGAGGTTCAACAAGGCTTGTTGTATTTGCTTGAAGTCGCATACAATATCGGGAGTTCCTTGGCTAATGTTTTTTTCTACGATTATCCCTTTCATCTGCAAATCGTGGGAAACAAGGAGAAGAGTCTTGTCAATAATCTTCTCTATGCTCCGGATTTCAAATTTCATTTTAGACTGCCTGGAAAAAGCAAGAAGATTTTTTACGATTTCGCCACATCGTGAGGTTTCATCTTGTATGGTTTTGAGGTATTTTTTTACGTCATCAAACCGGTCGGGAGTGAATCTTCCAAGGGTAATCAGTTTGGTCATTAATCTGGCATAGGTCAATACCGCAGCCAAGGGGTTATTGATTTCATGGGCTATCGAAGCGGAAAGTTTGCCGAGAGAAGCCAGTTTTTCGGCGCGAATCACCTGCTCCTGTGCTTCCTTAAGGTCTTGATAGGCTGTTTTCATGTTCTTGTACAGGTCCGCATTGCTCAAGGCAACCCCTATCTGGTTGCAGATGGAATTCAGGAAATCGATATACTCGTCTGTAAAATCTGAAGAAGGGTGGTTTGATACAGCTATTACGCCCATTGTTTCCCCTCTGGAGAGGAGCGGAAGATAGATGGTTGAGTGGAGTTGTTCTTCAACAAACGATTTCACATAGGGATCTCCGGATCTCAGAAAGTTATTGACGACCTTCGTTTCCCCGGTTAATGCCGTTATTCCGAGGAGACCGTCTCCCACTTTCCGACGTCTCATAAATGGTTTTTCAATGAAATTGGCGGAAAGTCCTTTGTAACCCACGAGATCAAGATTTTCCCTTTTTTCATCCAGGAGATATAACCTGAAACTGTCCGCTTCGAGGATCTCATGCATTTTATCCGTCGTTTTGTTCAGCATTTCCTTAAGATCGAGAGTGCTGTTGACTGTCGTGGCGATGGCATTTAAAATAGAGAGTCGCGAGTTCTGTTCTTTTATCTTCCGCTGCGTTCGTTTACTTTTTGTGATGTCTCTAATAATCAGGACATATCCGGTGATTTGTTTTACGATGTCGAGGATTACATTAGAGGTGATCAGGGCGTCAAAGGCTTTCCCGCCTTTTCCTTTAAGACGGGTCTCAAACTCCAGAACGAAACCTTCCTTAAAGAGGGTCTTCTGAAAATGGTACAGATCTTCCTCGTTTTCAAATAGATCCAGTGCAGATTCCAGGGAAAGAAGATTTTGCTTGCTCCTGTATCCTAGAATGCGAACCCCTGCCTGATTGATGTCTTGAATATTTCCCTTCGAATCCGTAAAAACGATGGCGTCCAGAGATCGTTCAAAAATGGTTCGGTATAGTTCCTCAGATTTTTCAAGCTGTTTCAATCTTTTCCTGATGGTTGTCTCGATTGTTCCGGATACCCGGTTCAATTCATCATGTATTTTGTTTTTTTCTGTCAGGTCTGTCACGGTTTCAACAACATAGGCGATCTTTCCCCGATTATCCTTAACGGGGGTTGTTTTCACATTTATTGTTATAATTTCTCCGTCTTTCCTCACCACGGTTTCTTTGTTCGAATGCATCAGACCATCCTGAAAGGATTTTTCCACGGGACAGAAATCACATTTCGTGTCCACATTTTTCCATGCCTTATAGCATTTACTTCCAGCCCCTGCGCCAAAACGGTTTTTAAATAGATCGTTGGACATGATGATTTCATGATTCCTGTTAATGGCGATGACGTAATCGGCAACGCTGTCGAAAAGACTCTGGAAATCTGATTCACTGATATATATGCCTGTGGTCATGGATGTGAAGCCTCGTGTGAAAAGTTCAGTAGGTAGTAAGCGGTAGGCAGTAGGCAGCCAGGGACCATTGGGATTCCCTCAATAACCTACCACAATACCAAAATTTCTTTCCCGGTCAGAGGCGGCGCTCGTGTGAAACTTCATCTGGTTATTGGTTTTTGAACCGCAAAGTCGCGAAGGCCGCAAAGCCTTTTTCGAATCGGAACGGACGATTCGAAAAAACAGCCATTATTCTTTCTGTGTGAAACGTACCCAATTCTCCCGAAATGCCCGAAGGGCCGATTGCTTTATCGAATCGTCCGTTCCGATT
>CAYOWC010000061.1:0-19681 GCA_964407525.1 uncultured Desulfobacteraceae bacterium
TAAGGATTTTCGAAGTCTGCGCTTATCTGATCATTTATTTCGGAACGTGAACCCTCTGGGAGCGCCTCTTTTACCAAATCTACTGCGTTATAAAGCGCTTGCAGTATGAAAATACGGCTGCGCGCTTGATGCCTTGTATCTTTGGCAAAAGCGACGCTTGCAGGATTTAGGTTTCATTATGTTTTGAAAAGCCTTTTAGCATGGTAGATTGTGTTTTGTTTATGATGTAGTAAAAAATATCCGTTCGGTTGTCAATGGTTTTGGCAGGTTGTGGAGGATGCAATACCCCTTGTTGTTGACCAAGACGGAGGCGTTTTCTTCTGATCCCTTCATTAAGGTCAGGGATTTAACGCTGTTACGAGCATGAACTGGGCAGGATAAAGGATTTGGGTGTTCGAAACGCAGGTGTTTCTAAACCACCGTCAGCATGGCGTAGCACACTGAGAAGCGGCCGCTTTCAGGAACGATCAGGAAAATCCGCTGTCCTTTTTCCAACCTACCGGAGTGAAATAACTCTTCTAGCATGATGTATATGGATGCGGCGCCTGTATTACCCTTTTCTTCCAGGTTTATAAACCAGCGATCATAGGGGATTTCAAAACCAAGGTCTTTTATGCGGTCGTAGAGCCTCTGTCGGAAATAGTTTGAGGATATGTGGGGGAGAAGCCAGTCTATCTCCTCGGGACTGGTGGGATGTTTTTCAAGGGTCATGGGAAGCCCTCTGCCCACAAGGGTCTGCGTAATGTGGTCGTTTAAGAGTTTCAGGTCTTGTCTTATGGCAAAGGAGTTTTTTTCAATGGCGTCAAGGGGCGAATCCATCTGTCTCCAGCCGATGATACTGCCGTCCCCATTCTTTTCGGCGCCCGCGTACATGCAGGCGGGCAGAGTGTTCGCAAAGGAGAGTGTTTCCATCCAGTCTAATTTCAGGTTTGGGCCGTTTTTTCTTGGGGAAGGCGCTACGAAAAGGGCCCCGGCCCCATCAGAGAGCATCCACCTTAAAAAATCCGCTTCAAAGGGGAGTATTTCCTTTGAATCCCGTTCTTTCAAGTTTTTTCCCGCCACGTTATAGAATCCTGCCCGTAAAAAGGAGGAGGGCAGTTCCGAGCCTGTGGCGACCGCGTTCTGGCTCATTCCCGAGGCTACGTTCATAATAGCGTACTTCATGGCGCTTACCCCGGAAAGGCATATGCCGATGGTAGAGACGGCCTCGCAGGGAGCATTGCCCAAGAGGCCATGGACCATGTTTCCGTGCCCGGGCATGAACTGGTCGGGCGTGCTGGTGCCGCAGGCAAGGCATTCTATATGGTCCAGGGAAAACTCTGGGTAGGGTCTGAGTCGCCTCACCGCTTCCGCTGTCATTTCGGCGTTTGAATGGGTGAAATTTCCTGTTGCGGGGTCAATGGCATAATGGCGTTGTTTGATCCCGTTTGAGCGTAGGATGATCCGTCGGGTTTTGGAGGGAATCTCACCAACCATTCCGAGAACTTCTTCCATTGAATCGTTATTCACGGGATTATTGGGAAGAAATGCGCTAATATCCTGTATATATGCTTCCATAAACTATTTATACCTTACCTTTTGAGTGAAATGATGAAACCATCCCGGAGAAACGGGAGTAGAACTCCCCTTCATCCATTTTGGTGGGGACTACGGCGTTTGTAAGGGTATAATAATCGAGATCAGTGATGAAAATATCTTTTTTCATTTTTGTGTAGAAATCAGTTCCGGGAAGGGGGGTGAGTATGGAGAGCATAGGGAGGTCTACGGAGTTCTCCAAGATGAAACCTTCCAGGGTGTTGAAGTCATCGGGAGTGTAGTCATGGCCTACGATAAAGTCACCCACGACAGTGAGACCAATATCGTGAAAAAGCCTTATGGCCTCCCGGTTTTTTTCCACGGTGCACTGCTTTTGCATCTGATTTAATCGAGCGTCGCTCACTTCCTCAAAGCCTACAATCACAGTTCTCAGTCCGATTTCCTTCCATTTTCTAAAGAGCTCCGGGTTCGCGATAACGCTGTCCGCCCGGGCATCTGCTGCAAACGCCTTGGTAATGCCGGATTTCCGTATGGCCTCACATAGTGCCATGGAACCTTTTGGATTGCCGAATGAGTTTGCGTCAACCAGACGAATCACTGGAACATCCGGCAGAAGCGAAATGTCTCTGACAACTGCATCGGCCGAATGGGTTAAGTAACGGTGTCCTGTAAGGTTGCCAATGGAGCAGAAAGCGCAGTTATACGGGCACCCAAAGGCTGTGCATACAAAACCCACAGTAAGCCCCAGGGTGGGCAAAACATAGCTGTCTCTGTATTTGGCCACGAGTCCGTAATCTGGTGGCATATTGTCCAGCAGATCTTCCCTGCTATATTTTCGGTTTTTGAAACGTATCGGTTTTCCCCTGCAGATTTTTGCTACTCCCGGTATTGAATTGCTGTCCTGGTGCTTTTCTAAAGAGAGGACAAGCTCTCGGAAGCTTTTTTTTCCGAGTCCTGCTGCCACATAGTCAACGGCCCCGTACACGTTAAAAAACCCCGGGTCGTTGGATGCATGGACACCGCCAACGACCACTACTGCTTCGCAAACCTCCTTTGTCTGGCGGGCAAGCGCCAAAACTGTGTTTGCCTCGCAGGTAACGGCTGTAAAGCCCACCATCTCAGGTGCAAAACCCGACAGCATCTCGGTAAAGATGCGGGTGTCGGCTTTCAGATCCACGATGGATACGTCGTGGTCTTTCAAGTTCCCGGCCAAGACTTCAAGACAGAGTGGCTCCCCCCTGAAAATCTGCTTCATCGAGTCGATCCCAAAGTGCTCTTCCGGTATACTCCGGCCGCAGTTTGGGGGATTTACTAGAAGAATTTTCATATTTTTATCTTTTCTGTATTGTCATTGTTTGAACATGAATAGAAGTGAAAATAACCGTGTGTCCCTGAATCCTGTCGAAAATCCTGCTGATCCGAGGGCCTGTGAACGCCCATGAAAGAGGAATCAAAATTCATTCCTGATTCATTGTCAAGCACAAAGATGCCCTTGGTTATGAATTGGCCTTGTCGGCGACGTTGTTTTGGGTTGAACTTGGATTGAAAGCCATATTTTTACAGGCACATGTGTACATTGCAGCTGTTCTCCATTCTTACAAAACTGATCCTTTTATTGACAGCTTATTAAATGCTGTGATAGAAGTTTTTGCGTGAAACTTTTTGCTCAAGCAAAGGCGCAAATCCGGAAAGGTAAAAAAAATGAAGGCAGGGCCTTCTTATAAATTTTGAGGCTTTTCCGGTAAAGGTTGATATTTCTCAGGCTGGGAAGTTGGGAATAGACAACAGGTTTTCTTTATGCCAATGTGCTTTTGCGTGAGGCTCTTTCGGTTTTGTCCGGGTTGGGGTTTATAATGCGGAAAGATGAGGTGCCCCAGGACCAGGGGATTCTGGAGAACTACAAGGAAGTGGTATATGCCGTGGACGACCAGGGCAGGTATGTGCCGGTGCCTTCAAAGGGGTGGTCGGCCAAGACCGAAGCAAACGAACTGGCCTGGGTCGGGATCAATCTCCAAATTGAAAAAACCCGAAAGTTGGTCCTTGCGGGTAAATTAAGCCCTCTTGCCTATCATATGGAATTGAACCATATGAAACCGGGCCTGCTGGGAAAATATGTGGGATTTTCCCGGTGGCGAGTGAGAAGGCATCTTAAACCCTCAATCTTTTCAAGGCTTAAACCCGAGGTTTTAGAAAGGTACGCCACGGTATTCAAAATTACGGCGGATCGTTTGAAAACCATGGACGGTTGAGCTACCGTAAAAAGGTACCGTGCGCGAGACTTTTACACACCAGCACCACGCCCATTGCGAAAGCGGGGTATTCGCCAGTCTCCTATGTCATCATGGGGTCGACATCTCGGAAAGCATGGCTTTTGGTATCGGCTCGGGGCTTTTTTTCTCTTATTTGCCCTTCGTAAAGGTCTACGGCTTTCCCCTTACCGCATACCGCATAGCCCCGGGTGGTATTATCAAGCGTGCTTCAAAACGGTTAGGCATACGGTTCAAGTATGAGTCTTTCCGTGATGAGGAAAAAGGAATGGCGGCCCTAGACCTGGCCCTTGCCGGCGGCAGGCCGATCGGCCTTCAAACAGGCGTGTTCTGGCTCCCTTTTTTCCCGCCTGCCTACCGATTCCAATTCAATGCTCACAACCTGATCGTTTATGGAAAAGAGGGCGATGATTATCTCATCAGCGACCCCACGCTGGATCGGCCAGTAAAATGTCCATCGTCGGATCTTAGAAAAGCAAGATTTTCCAAGGGTTTTTTAGCGCCTAAAGGGAAGATGTACTACCCGGTGGAGGTCCCTCGTGACCTGGATTATCCCAAGGCCATATCCCAAGGCATCCGGGAGGTCTGTTCAAAAATGCTTACCAGAATCCATCCCCTTGTTGGTGTTCCAGCTATCCGCGCTATGGCAAGAAAGGTTCCTGCCTGGCCTCAAAAAAAGGGGGAGAAGTATGCAGCAGGTCAGCTCGCCAACCTTATCAGGATGCAGGAGGAGATCGGTACCGGTGGAGCGGGCTTCCGTTTTGTATATGCGTCCTTTTTGCAGGAAGCTGGCGACATGTTTGGGATGGACGAACTTTTGTCTCTTTCCGAGAGAATGACGAAGGTCGGCGACCGGTGGAACACTTTCGCGTACAAGGCGGCACCGGTGTGTAAGCGCCGCAGGAAGGGTGGGGCCGCCTATGTTGAGCTTAGAGATATTTTGTTAGACTGTGCTGACCAGGAATATGGTATCTTTAGCGATCTTCGCCGCGTAAAATTTTAACATACCCCTTGAGTCGGGTTTTTCATGGGACCAGTTGTTGAGATCACTGATCTTAAAAAGACGTATGCCCAGGGAACAGAGGCCCTGGCAGGCGTTGATCTTTGCGTTGAAAAAGGAGACACCTTCGGAATTCTGGGTCCCAACGGTGCAGGAAAGACTACTCTCATATCCATTATATGCGGTATTTTAGCCCCTTTTTCCGGTAACGTGAAGGTCTTTGGACAGACCTTGGGGAAAGGGCGCTACCCACGAAAGTTGGTGGGCCTGGTCCCCCAGGATATTGCCCTTTATCCAACCCTCACTGCACGTGAGAACCTCCTGTATTTTGGTCGAATGCAGGGCCTTTCAGGTCGCACACTAACTGACAGCGTCAAAAAAACTTTAGGGTTTTTAGGTTTGGCTGAGAGTTCTAACCGGCGGGTGGAGGTCTGCTCTGGTGGGATTCGAAGGCGTATCAATCTCTCTGTGGCGCTCTTAGGGGAGCCCCAACTCCTGGTTCTTGACGAGCCAACGGTGGGAATCGACGTCCAGACGCGAGTGAATATCCTGGAGAAAATAGCCGAGCTCAATAAAGGAGGTATGACGGTTGTGTACACCAGTCACTACATGGAAGAGGCCCAGAAGGTCTGCAAACAGGTGGCTGTGATAACCTCAGGCAGAGTATTGACCAATGGCGCATTAAAAGAGGTGTTGTCTGCTCACAAGGAGTGCGGAAATCTCGAAGACGTGTTCCTTAAACTCACGGGGCGCTCATTGAGGGAATAGGGGGGGGCGAGTTGCGGGTTACGAGTTTTGTGTTGTTTACCTTGCACCTTATCTTGACGCATATGGGTTTCATGAAAACATGAAAGAGTTTTTTGCCACGCTTCACAAGGAATTTCTTATTTTTTTTCGAGACAGGGCCGGCTTAGGTATCGTATTTCTCATGCCAATGGTTTTGGTGCTTGTGGTATCTCTCGTCCAGGAAAGCACATGGGTCGCCATAAGAGCGCAAAACATGGAAGTGCTGGTGGTAGATGATGACGGGGAATCCCTGGGCAAAGCTGTTGTGCGAGGTCTTGCGGATTCCGGTCTGTGCAGGGTTGTCACTAAAATTTCAGGAAGGCCCATCACGGTGGAGGATGCCCGGACAACCATCATGTCGGGCAGGTACAGGTTCGCGGTGATTGTTCCTGCCGGTTCAACCCGCCGTGTTCGTGAGGAAATGGAAAGGGCCACGATTCCCCTGTTTTCAGGTGAAAAAGCAGCAAAAAGAAAGGTTGGTGGAAGAGATGAGGCACCCCGGGTCACCCTGATGTTGGCGCCGGATTTAACCAGCCTTTTCCAGGAGGCTCTCATCGCCAATATCAGGCTCCTGCTCCGGGGAGTGGAAATGGTTGTCTTGCAGGAGGAAATAGTGACGCGAGTGGCCGGGTTTTCATCTTGGGGAACCGGTGCAACGCCCGAGCAGGATGAAGAAGAAATGGGGGGGAATTTGGTCCTTCCCAAACGGGGCCTGGTGGGGTTAGGACTGGAATATCCAAGAAAAGAGTCCATTATTTTGCCCAGTTCCGTACAGCAGAACGTCCCGGCCTGGAGCCTGTTCGGAATGTTTTTTATCCTTATTCCCATGGCCGGAAGCATCATCACGGAGAGGGTACAGGGGACTCTCATACGTCTTTATACAACTCCGGCGCCTATGAAGGCGGTCTTTGGCGGTAAGATCGCCATGTACACGGCCGTATGTTGCGTACAGTTTTGCCTCATGCTCGGTATCGGCTTGTTTGTTTTACCTCTTCTGGGGTTGCCAACGCTCGTAATCACCGGAGGAGCGGCTGCCATCCCTCTGGTGGTGTTTTCGGCGGCCCTGGCTGCGGTGGGTTTTGGGCTTCTCATGGGGTGTGTTTTCTCTTCCCTGATGAAAGCCGCCATGTTCGGGGCTGTCTGCATTGTGATCTTCGCAGCGTTAGGTGGAATCATGGTCCCAGTTTTTGTCATGCCCAAGATGCTCAAAATAATAAGCAACATATCACCCCTTGCCTGGGCCCAGAACGCATTTACGGAGATTTTCGCCAGGGGGGGCGGTTTGTCTGACGTGTGGGTCGAAATCTGTGCACTCTTGTTTTTTTCCGTTGCGAGCCTTGTGGTTGCATGGATTGTGGAACACGGAAAAGGGAGAAACGGCTTCCGGGCGTTATGAGCCGTTGAATGACTTCGGCTGAAGAGACCCCCTTCCCGCCATGGGAAAGGTTTTTGTACGGAACGGAAGGCACTTCCAAGAGCATTAAGAGCCTGTCCCTATTCTATTCGTTTTTATCTTTATGAGACATGATATTATGAAAAAAGAGACAAGCTGTATAAATGTTATTTCTATTCTGGATTATTTTAAAAGACATAATGTCGACTATTCCGGCATTATCGGAGACCTTGACCCTGAAATTGATAGGCTTGAAGATCCTGAGAGTTTTCTGAGAGATCCCAATAACTGGATTTCCTGCACCGTAGTTTCCAAATTACATGAAAGAGCAACATCAGTTCTTCATGACGAAAAAGCGGCCTACAAAATGGGTAGATTTGTAGCTGAAAACGTTTCTTTAGGTTACGCTCAGAAGATTGTAGTCAAGGCATTTTGGTCATACAAAAAGGCGCTTAAGCATTGCCAAAAAATAAATGACCAATGGAATAGAAGCAAGAAAGTGGAATTGTATGAACTCAAGCAAAATGAGGCTACTATTCGTTTACATTGGGATCCAGACATGGGAACAACAAAACGTATATGCCTGTATAACCAAGGTGTTTATACGTCCCTGCCATCAATTTGGGGAGGGAATCCCTTAATTTTGAAAGAAAGATGTTGTTATTTTGATGGCGCTCCATACTGTGAATACCATCTCAAATGGCCCTTTGAAAACAGATTGCATGAGATTCTCTCACGATTTTTCACATCAAAATCGGTCCTAACAGACACAATAAAGGAAATGGAGAAAGATAAGAAGATCATCGAAGAAAAGACTGAAAAGCTGTCAAATATGAATAGAGAATTGCAGAATGAGATAGCACAACGAAAAAATATTGAGGAGTCGCTGAAGGCTAGTGAAGAAAAATATCGAACCATCCTCGAAAGTATAGAAGATGGCTATTTTGAAGTTGATATTGCTGGAAATCTTACCTTCTTCAATGATTCATTGTGTGAAATCCTCGGATATTCAAGAGATGAATTGGAGGGGATGAACAACCGGCAGTACACTGATGATGAATATGCAAGAACAGTATATCAGACCTTCAATAAAGTGTACACCACCCAAAAACCTGAAAAAGGCTTTGGCTTGACGATTATAGCAAAAAACAACACAATAAAACCTGTAGAAGCTTCCGTATCACTAAAAAGCAATGCAGAAGGAAAGCCAATAGGGTTTAGGGGTGTTGTTAGGGACATTTCCGAGACACAGAGACTTGAAGCCCAACTCCACCAAGCCCAGAAAATGGAGGCTATTGGGACCTTGGCAGGCGGTATAGCCCATGATTTCAACAATCTGCTCATGGCCATCCAAAGCCGCACATCTATCATTCTAATGAATAGGGATTTGTCCCATCCTGATCGCGAGCACCTGCAAGGAATAGCAGCTCATGTTGAAAGTGCCACCGACCTCACCAGACAGCTCTTGGGCTTTGCTAGAGGTGGAAAATATGAGGTTAAGCCAACTGATTTGAATGAACTTATCAAGAGAGAAAGCCGGATGTTTGGCCGGACCAAGAAAGAGATCACTATACGTGGGAAATACAAAGATGATCTTTGGCCTGTGGAAGTTGACCGGGGACAGATTCAGCAAGTTCTATTGAATCTTTACGTCAATGCCTGGCAGGCCATGCCAGAGGGCGGCAACCTCTATTTGGAAACAGAGAATGTGACCCTTGATGATAACTATGTGAAACCGTTTTCTGTTGAACCTGGAAAATATGTAAAAATATCCATTAGTGACACAGGTATTGGAATGGATAAAACAATCCAGGAAAAAATATTTGATCCATTTTTTACCACCAAAGAACCAGGTAGAGGCACCGGCTTGGGATTGGCTTCGGCCTACGGAATAATAAGGAATCACGGGGGAGTCATCAATGTTTACAGCGAGAAAGGCGAAGGGACCACATTCAATGTTTACCTACCTGCTACTGAAAAGGAGGTTGTTAAAGAGAAAAAATCGGCCGGTGACACATTAAGGGGAATTGAGACGATCCTTTTCGTGGATGATGAAGAAATGATCACTGAAGTTGCTGAAGACCTGTTAGAACTTTTGGGCTACGAAGTCTTGATCGCCGGAAGTGGAAAAGAGGCCATTAAGATATATGAGGAGAGCAAAGAGCGGGTCGATATGGTGATTCTGGACATGATCATGCCTGATATGAGTGGTGGTGAAGCTTATGACAGGATGAAAGAAATAAACCCGAAGGTTAAGGTTCTTCTCTCCAGTGGATACAGCACCGATGGGCGTGTTAACGAAATACTGGATCGAGGTTGTAACGGGTTTATTCAGAAACCCTTCAAGATGAAGGAATTATCACAAAAATTGAGAGAGATTTTGGATGAGAAATAGTATCTAATGCAACTTCCGGAGTTGGCTGTTAGGATCTTGAAAAGGTGTTAACATTTTTTTATCTGACCATCTTACGGTCCAATGTCCTGTACTGAATGGCCTCGGCCACATGGGGGGACCGGATATTTGCGCTCCCCTCCAGATCGGCGATGGTCCTGGATATTTTCAGGATTCGTGCATGGGCTCTGGCACTCAGACCGAATTTCTCCATGGCCCTTTCCAGCAGACTGCTCGATTGAGCATCAATGGGACAATACTCTCGGATGTGTCGGCTGGTCATGCGGGCGTTGGTGAGGATTTTCGTGCGGGAAAAGCGGTTTCCCTGGGTTTTCCGGGCATTCATGACCCGTTGAATGATTTCGGCTGAAGAAACACCTTGGCCGTTGCTCGTAAGATCCTTGTAAGGTACGGAAGGCACTTCGAGGTGAATGTCGATCCTGTCCATGAGGGGCCCGGAAATCTTGGCCCGGTATTTCCGGATCTGGATGTGGGAGCAGGAGCAGTCCCTTTTTGGATCGGTCAAGAATCCGCAGGGGCATGGATTCATAGCTGCCACCAGCATGAATTGGGCTGGATAAAGCACTGTGAAATTGGCTCTCGATATGGTAACCTGGCCGTCCTCTAAAGGTTGCCTTAGGACTTCCAGTACATTCCGGTGGAATTCTGGAAGTTCATCCAGGAAAAGCACTCCATTGTGCGCCATACTTACCTGGCCGGGTTTCGGATTTTGCCCGCCTCCAATGAGACCCGCATCTGATATGGTGTGGTGAGGGGCCCGAAAAGGTCTCTCCTTGATGAGGCCGGAACCCGATGGCATGAGTCCAAGAACACTGTAAACCTTGGACGTGTCCAGGGCCTCCTCGAAAGTCAGGGGAGGAAGAATCGTCGGAAGCCTTTTTGCCAGCATGGTCTTGCCTGAACCGGGAGGGCCGACCATAATGAGATTGTGTTCTCCTGCAGCTGATATTTCGATGGCCCTTTTGGCGTTTTCCTGGCCCATCACATCTTTGAAATCCAGGTCGAACGTGTGCCCATTAAAAAAATGGCTGGTTTCTATCTTTTCGGGGCAAATTTTTTCGATCCCCCTGAGCGCACCGATGACCTGGGGCAGCGAAGCCACGGGGAAAACATCAATTCCTTCCACGACCGCTGCTTCGGAGGCGTTTTCCTTCGGGAGGAAGATTCCCTTAAACCCAAAATCTCTGGCTGTTATAGCTACCGGAAGAACCCCTTTAACCGGTCTTATAAGGCCGTCTAAGGCCAGTTCTCCAAGGAACAGGTAGGAGGAATAGGTGTCTCTTTTAACCAGTCCAGTGGCAGCGAGTATCCCGAGGGCCATGGGAAGATCAAAGGCTGAACCTTCCTTTTTTACATCCGCCGGGGCCAGGTTGACAGTAATTCGGTCTGCGGGGAAATGGTAACCCGAGTTTTTGATGGCCGCTTTGACCCGCTCCTTGCTTTCCCTTACGGCGCCTTCAGGAAGGCCGACAGTAGCAAATGATGGTAGTCCCTGTGAAATATCCACTTCAACTTCTACCACGTAAGCATCGATTCCCGTAACGGCGCTGCTGAAAACTTTGGAAAGCATAAGAGGTTTTGCTCCCGGATGGACAATCTGTTCGAATTTCGCAGTTTCCAATCTGCATGTCTTGTTTTGAATGATCGGCGAATGAGCCTTCGGTTGAAACGATGCAAATGTTCAGCCGGCGGTCAGAGGACAAAATCGGAATTTTGTCCTTTACTTTTATCATAGAACAACTTATATTACAAAGTTTATTTTGTAATGGGCTGACTCATTGTGTTTTGGTTGTAAGTGGTAAACATTTTAAGAGCAGGTAGGCATACGTATCAGGAACCTGTTCGCGTGTGGCAGTTGTATACGGTTTTTTGAAGTTCTAACTCCTATTTGCAGGTAGAAAAAATATGGCTCGTATTACAGTTGAAGACTGTCTTGAAAAAGTGGACAATCGGTTCGGATTAATTCACCTTGCAGCCAAAAGGGTTCGCCAGCTCAGAAAAGGCGCCGAACCACTGGTGGTATGCAAAAATAAGGATATCGTAGTTGCACTGAGAGAAATCGCTGCGGGAGAGGTTTTGCAGGTCAAAAAATCTGATAGTCTTCCCATGCCTGAAAATGGGGCGGAATTGATGTTGGAAGAATCCCTGTCTGATGTGGGTGCCGAATCCGATGAGATCCGTGTTGTGGAGGACTCTGAAAAGGAATCAAAAGAAGATTTACTATGATCAAGAGAGATTACTATGAAATATTAAGTGTTTCCCGGGATTGCGATGGGAAAGAGATCAAGAGTGCCTATCGAAAGCTGGCTCTTCAACATCACCCTGACAGGAACCAGGGGGATAAAAAAGCTGAAGAAAAGTTCAAAGAAGCGGCTGAAGCTTATGAGGTTCTCAGAGATAGTGAAAAGCGGAAAATCTATGATCGGTTCGGCCATGAAGGGTTGGAAGGCTCCGGTTTCAGGGGGTTCAACGGTTTCGATGATATTTTTTCGAATTTCAGCGATATTTTTGAAGGGGTTTTTGGATTTGGCGGGGGGGCAGGCGGTTCGCGGTCTCGGCAGGGAAAAAGCCTTCGATATGATATTGAAATCACGTTAGAGCAGGCTTTTGAGGGTTTAGAAGAGGAGATCAACTTTCACAGATTGGATCCCTGTGGGGCATGTGAAGGATCGGGTGCAAAACCAGGGACGACCCCGCAAACCTGTTCCACGTGTCAAGGTAGAGGACAGGTTATCCGTTCTCAGGGCTTTTTTCAAATAAGCTCGCCGTGTCCCGCCTGTAATGGGCAAGGCGAAATCATTATGGATCCCTGTCCTGATTGCAGAGGTGGCGGTAAAACGAGAATTGAAAAGACAATCAATGTGAAAATCCCTCCTGGCGTTGAAAATGGTTCTCAGATGCGAATCAGGGGTGAAGGAGAAGCGGGGGAATACGGGGGACCTTCAGGAGATCTCTTCGTTGTTATTCATGTGAAAGAACATAGTTTTTTCAGGCGAGACGGCGAGAATCTTGCCTGTCAAATACCTGTGTCGTTTGTCCAGACGGCCTTGGGCGCTGCGTTGCCTATTTCTGTTCTTGGCGATGAAAAAGAATACGATCTCAAAATTCCCTCGGGAACCCAACCCGGACAGGTGATAAGAGTGCCGGGCATGGGAATGCCTGGTTTGCGAGGACTGAGCAGGCGTGGAGATCTGTATGTGGAAATTATCGTCAAAATTCCTGAGAAATTGAGTCAGCGACAGACGGAATTGTTGCGGGAGTTTGCCGAAACTGAGAATCTGCCCACGGCATCCAAGAAGAAGGGAAAGCGTTTTTGGAAAAAATAACCGATAAGTGACCGGAACGAGTTTGAAGATTTTTCGGTTGCATTATCTGCAATGTGTTGGTTCCTGCTTTAAAGAAGGAGCACGAGATGTTGACCAAAAAGCAATATGAATATTTTAAAGATTTTCTGAACGAGACATTGGATCGACTGCTCGATGATGCGAATAAAACGGTTAGTGGTATGACTGATCATGGTGAGACATTTCCTGATCCTACGGACAGGGCAACCTTGGAATCGGAGAGAAACTTCACTCTTCGGATTCGGGATCGTGAGAGGAGACTGATTTCAAAGATTAGGGGGGCTCTGAACAGACTGGATCAAGGTTCTTTCGGGGTTTGCGAAGAGTGTGGGGACGATATCGGGATGAAGAGGTTGAAGGCACGACCGGTAACCTCGCGTTGCATAAAATGCAAACAAAACCAGGAAAGTGATGAGAAACTTAAGGGACTTTAATTCAGTTGGTGTTCGAGGTTTGAGAAAGACTCTGATCTCTTTTCGTCTCGTCATGAAAAAGGCGCCATTCTGCTTTTGAGTGAGCCCCTGGTGCCAGTGTGCCTTCAGTCCGCCATAGCGAACTCCTGCTTTGGATATTCGGACTATTGGGTGGCTACAGCACAACAGATTCAACTTGAAATGCGATGACAGGGAAGATGGCAGGAAGGGGAGGGCATCCCCGAATTTTCAGCGAACCTGTTGGTGCGCAGAGTTACGGAAAATCGCCTCCACAGGCCGGCTCGATTTGATGGCCGGCTTTTTTTTGCCTGGAAACATTATGAAAACCGCCAAGACCAAAAATTCCGGAAAAAGGCGTTTACAGCTCAAAATACGCAGGGAGGTGATAACAACCCACATCAATGCTGATTTTGATGCCCTTTCTTCAATGCTTGCAGCAAGCAAACTATACCCGGAAGCTGCACTTGTTTTTCCGGGATCCCATGAAAAAAATCTCAGAAATTTCTTCATCCATTCCACATCCTATCTTTTCAATTTCACCAAACTGAAACAGATTTCCTTAGACCATATCGAGCGGCTGATCCTGGTGGATACCCGGCAGAAAAGCAGGGTTGGTCCGTTTGCGGAGGTGGCTGAAAAAAAAGGGGTTGAAGTTCATATTTATGACCATCATCCGGATTCTGCCGATGATATCCATGGAGATTTGGAGGTTATCAGGAAGACCGGTTCCGCGACCGCTTTGCTTACGCAGATCCTCAGAGAAAAAGATGTTCCCGTATCACCGGATGAGGCTACCATCATGTGTCTCGGCATTCATGAGGATACCGGTTCTTTCACGTTTTCTTCTACGACCCACGAAGATTATGAGGCGGGAGGATGGCTGACATCCAAAGGTGCGGACCACAATATTATTTCCGATATGCTTACCCGTGAATTAACCACCCAGCAATTGTGGTTGTTAAATGATCTGACGAAATCAGCCACTGCCCATGTCATTAACGGCGTTGAAATCATCATTACAAAGGTTATCAGTGATGATTATGTGGGTGATTTTGCGGTACTTGTTCACAAGCTGATGGAAATGGAAAATCTGAATGTGGTTTTCGCCATAGCCCAGATGGAGAACCGCATTTACCTTGTGGCGAGAAGTCGTCTCGAAGAGGTGAACGCTGCGGAAGTCGCCTTGGCGTTTGGTGGTGGAGGGCACCCGCAGGCCGCGTCCGCCACCATAAAAAACCAGACGCTCATCCAGGTAGAAGAATCTCTTGTGACTCTCTTGAACAGCCGGGTCTATTTTGCCAGAACAGCGCGGGATATGATGTCCTCTCCTGTTATCCAGACTTCTTCCCAAGAGACGATCAAACACGCCTCCGAGTCCATGACACGCTATAATATCAATGTCCTTCTCGTGGTGGACGATGGACATTTGAAAGGATATATCACGAGACAGATCGTCGAAAAAGTGATCTATTTCCAACTCGGGGATCTCAAAGTCCAAGATTATATGAACATCGAATTCTCCATGGTCGACCCCAACCTTCCACTGAGGGACGTGCAGGAATTTATCATAGGGAGTAAACAGCGAATTCTTCCCGTGGTTGAGAACGATGATGTCCTTGGAGTGATCACCAGGACGGACTTGTTGAATATCCTGGTCGGGACGCCGTCGATACCCGATTTTCTCTATGATTCCAAGACGGATTATCATTTCATTCGAAACAAAAATATGAGTAGAATGATAGAGGAACAGCTCCCGGAGAAAATCTGCAAACTCCTTGTAGATATCGGGCAGGTTGCTGATTCTCTTGGTTTCAACTGCTACATCGTGGGAGGCCTGGTTCGTGACATTTTTCTGCGGAGGGCAAACCTTGATGTGGATATTGTCATTGAAGGGGATGGAATACAGTTTGCGGCGGAATTTGCAAAACATTATCCCGCCCGGGTGAGAACCCATAAGAAATTCGGTACTGCGGTACTGATTTTTCCTGACGGGTTCAAGGTGGACGTGGCAACGGCGAGAATTGAGTATTATGAAGCACCGGGGGCGCCTCCCATTGTGGAAACAAGTTCTTTGAAACTTGATTTGTACCGCCGGGATTTCACCATCAATACCCTCGCCGTGAAACTCAACAACGGGCATTTTGGAAATCTCATCGATTATTTTGGGGCGCAAAAGGATGTCAAGGACAAGATGATCAGGGTCCTTCACAATTTGAGTTTTGTGGAAGATCCGACCCGTATGCTCCGTGCAGTGAGATTTGAGCAGAGATTCGGTTTTACCATAGGTAAATTGACCCTCGCACTCCTCCGTAATGCGGCCAGGATGGACTGGATCAGGAGCCCTGCATCAAAACGAATTCTTCAGGAGCTTAAGCTGATTTTGATGGAGAAAGATCCGTTAAATGCCGTAAAAAGGATGGGCGAGTTGGATCTGCTTCAATTTATTTCACCGGAAATCAAACTTTTGAAAGCCGATATGGATCTTCTTGAAGAAATTGAGAAGGTCATTGCTTGGTATGTTCGACTTTATCTGGATCAGCCCTTGAAACAGTGGAAAATCTACTGGTATGGACTCACCGGCGCTTTAAAAGAGAAAACCCTGGACCGATTGAACAGAGAACTGGAAATGCCGGGCTACAACCAGTCAAGACCTAGTCAAAGAAAGCAGGAAAACAACCTTCTTGACCAGCTTTTCAGGTTCGAAGGGAGCAATTATGAGCTTTACACCATGCTTCTTCCGTATGATATGGAAAAGTTACTTTATCTTATGGCAAAGTCTAGAAACGAAAAAACAAAGAGGTTGATTTCCAGCTATTTTACCAAATTAAAAGGGAAAAGAATTTCCTTGATGGGAAGGGATTTGATCCAGATGGGGCTTAAACCGGGACCGATTTTCAGAGAGATATTTGAACGTCTCCTGGAAGCTCGTCTGAATGATACGGCAAAGACGCGGGATGATGAAATGCAATTTGTGCTCGAAACGTTTGGAGATCGATTGACGCCTCACTGATTTTCTCGTGCAGTGGGAAGTCACAGAAAAGTGTTAACCCCGAAGGGAGAATGTGGCAGAATGAAAAAAGGAAAGATTGTAAGTGGAATGAGACCAACCGGAAAGTTGCATCTTGGGCATCTGCACGGGGCACTCCTCAACTGGAAAAAACTTCAGGAAGAGTACCAATGCCATTATTTTATTGCTGACTGGCATGCACTGACCAGTGAGTATGCACACCCTGAAATTATTCGGGAAAGCAGGTATGATATCGTTGCAGATTGGATTTCAGTAGGGCTTGATCCCGAAGAATCGATATTTTTTGTCCAGTCCGAGATTAAAGAGCACACGGAGCTTCATCTGATATTTTCTATGATCACTCCGTTGCCCTGGTTGGAAAGAAACCCCACCTACAAAGAGCAGTTGACGGAACTTGCAAAGAAAGAGATCTCCACGTACGGATTCCTGGGTTATCCTGTCTTACAGGCTGCGGATATTCTCATGTACAAAGCCAATGGCGTGCCTGTAGGTGTAGACCAGGCACCCCATGTTGAACTCACGAGAGAAATCGCACGACGTTTTAACCATCTCTATGGAGAGGTCTTTCCTGTTCCCGATACAGTGCTTGCGCCCACGTCCAAACTGTTAGGAATCGATAGACGCAAAATGAGTAAGAGTTATGGCAATGCCATTGGCCTGACTGATTCAGACAAGGAAATTGATTCCAAAGTTTCTCAAATGGTAACCGATCCCCAGAGGGCCAGGAAAAGCGACCCGGGAGATCCGGATGTCTGCAATGTTTTCACCCTTCACGAAATCTATTCGGATGCTTCAGATGTGGCGGAGATAAAAAAAACATGTCGTACAGCCGGGATTGGGTGCGTGGAATGTAAAAAGAAAATGGCAGCCAGTTTAAAAAATGGACTCGCTCCCATTCGAGAAAAGCGGAATGATCTGGCCGAAAATATGGACAAGGTCAAAGAAATAGTTGAAGAAGGAAACAAAAAGGCAAGGGCTGTTGCAGTGAAAACAATGGCACAGGTGAGAGATGCAGTGAAAATATAACGATACCTAAAAGCAGCAATTAGCTTTTGAGCTATTAGCCGTTAGCTTAATGATGTAATCAGTTCAGATTAGTTTTTTCTGTATTTCAACTTTCACCTTTTTGATTCTGAGCTGTTTTTCCGTAAACGATTTATTTTATGGGACTAACAGCTAACGGCTAAGTGCTAATTGCAGCTTTTTTGTGATAGCGAACCCGTATGGAATATGAAGTTAAATTAGAGATATTTGAAGGTCCTCTGGATCTGCTTATCCATCTGATTAACAAGAATGAGGTGGATATCTTCGATATTCCCATCTCCAGAATTGCGGACCAATACCTCGAATATCTCGATATGATGGAGGCCTTGAATGTCAGCGTAGCGGGCGATTTTCTGGTAATGGCCTCCACCCTCATTCACATTAAATCGAAAACCCTGCTGCCTGATTTTGGTGACATCGATGACGAGGAGGACCCGCGCCTTGAAATTACCCGGCCTCTTCTGGAATACATGCAATTAAAGGAAAAGGCGCAGGAACTTGGCGAAAGGAACATGCTGGGCAGGGATGTCTTTTCGAGGCAGGAATCGGTTTCCTCACAACGTTTACTTGAAGGGGAAGCTGCGCCGCTCGAAGTGAGCCTCTTTCAGTTGATGGATGCATTCAGGCAAATTATGGACCAGCACCGGCCAGGCAGCGGCATACACATTCAATCTGAAAGATGGAGCATTAAAGAAAAGTCGCAATTTATTCTGGATGTTCTCAAAAAGAGGAGCCCCATTTTTTTTCATGATCTTTTTAATAAGGAAGGGACGGTTTCTGAATTTATTGTAACGTTTCTGGCCCTTCTGGAGCTCGTGCACTCAGGCTTTGTCAAGTTGTTACAGACTTCGCACAGGAGCGACATTAAACTGATGGCCTGTTTTGAAGACAATACGGACGATTCTTCATGGAAAAACCACTGAAGCTGATTATTGAGGCCCTCCTGTTTGCTTCCCCCGACCCATTGAGTCAGAAGGAGATGGGAAATTGTCTTCCGGAAATACCGTTGCTGGAAATCAAGGATGCGCTGGCTGAACTTCAAGTCGATTATCAGGCCTTGGACCGGAGCTTCACCGTCGAAGAGGTGGCGGGGGGATTCCATCTGAGGACGAAATCGTTTTATGCTCCGTATATACTGAAAATGCTACGGAATTCGCCTGCGAGATTGTCTCGGGCCGCTCTGGAAACACTGGCGATTGTTGCCTACAAACAACCGGTAATCAGGCAGGAAATCGAGCGAATCCGCGGAGTGGATGCAGGTGGAGTCCTTCGTACGCTTCTGGAAAAAAATCTGGTTAAGATCATGGGTAGGAAGGCCATTCCTGGAAGGCCGCTCATTTATGGAACAACCAGGAAATTTCTCGAAGTATTTGATTTGAAAAATCTGGATTCATTGCCAAAATTGAAAGAAATCAGTGATCTTATTCCCTCCATGGAATCTCCACATCAAACTTCAATCCAGGAACAAATAGAACAAGAGAAGGAAGGAAAAGACGGGAAACTGCAGGTTGAAACAAAACAGGACGAGCGGAATGACATTTGAAGACGCGAAGAAAGCGGAGGTCAATGTCTCCGATTTTGGAAACAAGGCCCAGAGGTTGAATAAGATTCTGTCCACAGCTGGACTTTCTTCGAGAAGGCAGGCCGATCGATGGATCAGCGAAGGCCGTGTTGCGGTAAACGGACATGTTATCAGGAAACTGGGGTCCGCTGCCGTATGGGGAAATGACAGTATCAAACTGGATGGAAAAGAGATTCCCGAACCTCCCGGGAAGCTATATTTACTACTGAATAAACCTTTTGGGTATATTTGTTCTCTTCGAGATCCGGAAGGAAGACCTTTGGTGACGGACCTGCTGGAAAAAATTCCCCAACGGGTCTACCCGGTTGGCAGGTTGGATTTTGATTCTCTCGGTCTCTTGCTCCTGACCAACGATGGAGAGTGGACCTACCGACTCACCCACCCCAAATATCAGATTCCCCGTACGTATAAAGTGACTATGGAAGGAAAGATAACCGATCAGGCTATGAATCGCCTGAGGGATGGCATGCCCCTTCATGACGGTCCCAGCGGTTTGTCCAAGGTGACACTGCTCTCAAGAAATGAGCGGAAAAGTCTGATCAGGATGACCATTACCCAGGGCAGGAACAGGCAGGTGAGAAGAATGCTGGAAGCAGTGGGACATCAAGTGGTCCATCTGGTTCGCATCTCTTACGGAAATCTCCAGTTGGGCAATCTTAAAAACGGACAATACCGTTTCCTGAAGGATGACGAGATACGGACCATGAAAAAGTTTGTGAAAATACCCTGATTTTTTTGTTGCCATGTCCGGTCTTGTTGTTGTAACGTAGCAACCGTTTTAGGATTACCAAGCTGGTTTTGTTTTCGGGCGGTTAACTCAGCGGGAGAGTGCCATCCTCACACGGTGGAAGCCG
>CAYOWC010000062.1:0-19665 GCA_964407525.1 uncultured Desulfobacteraceae bacterium
GAGGTTACGATGGAAAAGGAAACAACGCTCATCTACATTACGTTCGGAAGCACTGAAGAGGCCAGGACCATAGGAAGAGAACTCGTCAAAGGACGATTGGCGGCATCTGTTAATATCTTCAGCGACGTACATTCCATTTACTGGTGGGAAGGCCGGGTTCAGGAGGAAACAGAAGCCGTTCTAATTGCTAAGACGCGAAAGGATTTAGTTCCTGAGTTGATCGAAAAGGTTGAAACTATGCACAGTTATGAACTCCCGTGCATTTTGAGCCTTCCGATTGCCGATGGCCACAGGCCATTTCTGGACTGGATAAAAAAGGAGACCAGGAAGGAAGACCAATATGCCTGATATCAGACAAATATTGTCTCACGCAAAGGCGCTAAGACACAAAGTTTCAAGCTGTGCGATTATCTGTTTTTTCGTTTTTTTCTGATGGCAATTACAACTATGATGCCAACGATGATAGCCACGATTATGAGGGCGCCAATATTATACCGGAATACTAAGGAGGAAAATTTTTCTTTTGCAGTTTCCCAATTTGTTCCCAGAAAATAGCCTGCCAAAATCCACAGGAGGTTCCATGTACATGCACTGGCCATGGCAAGAAGGGTTGTTGGAATGGGTTTCAGCCTGGAAATGCCTCCCGCCAGAGAAATTACAGATCGAATTCCCGGGAAAAACCGGTTGAGCAAAATGAGATAATAACCGTATTTTCGGAACCAGTCTTCAGCTTTTATGATATCCTTTGCTTTGAAAAATCGGTAATCTTTTTCGATGAAGAACTTTCTTCCGAGGGTGTTCCCTATCCAGAAAAGCGTCATGAAACCGCATAGGCTTCCGATTGTCGTGGAGACGTAAACGCCGAAAAAGCTCAGCCTTTGAGTTCCTACCAGGAACGCGCCAAAGGCCGTGATGGTGTCGCCGGGAATAGGGGGGAAAACGTTTTCCACATATGCGCTTATGCCCAGCAAAATATAGATAAGGAAATTCGGCAGTGAACTGAGATATTCCAGAAATGCGTCCAAGTGCTATAAAACTCCTTTGAAGACCCCGATATTCAAACAGGTCGTCCCTGACTTGATATGGACGGATTATCGTTTTTCAGGGGGTAAAAAACAAGCTTTCTTTTCAAGGTGATTCTTTTGACTTGACTGAAATGGGGGCATCTGTTATCTGAGACAGATCAAACAGGGAGGGTTTTGCGTGTCCAAGAAAAAAATTTCAAGAAAAGAGTTGTTAAAAACCTCTGATGAATTTCTGACGCTTTCTTCAAGAGCTATAAGTTTCTTCAATGACCATGTCCGGGAGTTTAAATTCGTCGGGATAGGGCTTGGCGTGCTTGCCGCGATATATCTGGGTTTTTTCGGATATAGCACCCATGTAAACAAAAAAGGGCTGGAAGCCTATAATGAGGCATATGACATTGTAGCGGGAAGCGACAAGCCGGATATTCCGGATGAAGAAAAGGCCAAGGCTGAAAAACTCTTTCAGGAAGTCATTGATGAATACGGTTTTTCAAAAGCCGCTCTGTTAGCTTACCCACAGTTAGGTCACCTGAAATTCGCCCAGAAGCAGTATGAGGATGCCACCGTCTTTTATGAGGCATTTGCCGAAAAAGTGAAGGGAGACAGGGAGTACAGCGCCCTCACTGATCTGGCTCTCGCTGCAAGCTTTGAGGCAAGGGGAGAGTTCGGGAAATCTGTTGGCATTCTCAGCGACTTGGTGGAATCGCCTGACGCACCCTTTAGAGAAACTGCCATGTATAATCTGGCTCGCGTTTACAGGCTGAACAACCAGAATGACAAGGCGAAAGAGACTTTAAAGAGCTTTGTGTCGGAATATAGCGACTCACCTTTTCTGCCCATGGCGAAAGCCCGCCTCTGAAAGATCCGCTCGTGTGAAACTTCATCCGGTTATTGGTTTGTGAACCGCAAAGTCGCGAAGGCCGCAAAGCCTTTTTCGAATCGGAACGGACGATTCGAAAAAACAGCCATTATTGTTTCTGTGTGAAACTGGAAATTTGAAACTTGAAACTTGTCGAAGATCCCGTCTTTATCGGGGAAGCTGGGTGTCTCAAACCTGACACCCTAAACCTGTTGTTCTTCGCGTCTTTGCGTCTCTGCGCGAGACCTTCTTTAAGAAATTTCTTTCTTGATCTGACGACCTTTTTTTCCCAAAAAAAAATCATCTGTTAGTGAAGAACCGATCCATACGAACGTCTTTGCTGAATACAGTTCTTATCCCATTTTTACATATTCTGGTTGCGTCGCTTTTTCCTTGACAGGGGGTTGTTTGCTTAATTATAGTTACTTTATAGCTGAAATGTAGCTCCAAAGGAGGGTGGCATGATTATTACTGAGATTCTGGCCCGAAATGCAAGGATGTATGGAAATGAAACTGCCCTGATCGAAAGAGATCCGGCAAACGACAGGAGGGTGGAAATTACCTGGGGAGAATTTGACCTGATTTCTAACAGGATTGCCAATGCCTTGATCGACAAGGGGGTTCGAAAAGGGGACAAAGTCATTCATCTCATGATGAACTGCCTTGAATGGCTTCCTGCCTATTTCGGTATTTTGAGAACGGGCGCCTGGGCGGTCCCTCTGAATTTTCGGTTTATGGCAAGTGATATCCAGTACTGCGCAGAGATTGCAGAGGCCAAGGTTATGATTTTCGGGCCGGAGTTCGTGGATCGAATCAACCAGATTAAAGATGATCTGACAACGATTAAGGTTTTTATCTTTGTGGGACCGGACGATCTGAAACCGGAATATGCCGAGTCATTTGAGGACTTCTTGCAGACAGGCGCATCTGAGGCTCCGGATGTCCCCATCTCACTCCTTGATGAGGCGGCCCTTTATTTTACGTCCGGTACCACCGGCACGCCTAAACCGATCCTGCTCACCCAAAGAAACCTGGAAGCTTCCTGTATCATTGAAAACCAGCACCACGGCCAGACCCATGAAGATACGTTTTTATGTATTCCTCCCCTGTATCACACCGGCGCAAAGATGCACTGGTTCGGGAATTTTATTGTAGGGGCTAAAGGGGTCATTCTCAAAGGAATGAAGCCCCAGTGGATATTGGAAGCCGTTTCCGAAGAACAGGCCACCATCGTCTGGTTGCTGGTTCCCTGGGCACAAGATATCCTCATTGCCCTGGAAAACGGCGATGTGTCTCTGGATGACTACCGGCTGGACCAGTGGCGACTTATGCATATCGGCGCCCAGCCCGTGCCGCCCAGTCTGATCAGAAATTGGAAAAAGGTTTTTCCAGCCCATGATTATGATACCAATTATGGATTGAGTGAAACGACAGGCCCTGGATGTGTTCATTTAGGCATTAAAAATATTCACAAGGTGGGCGCCATAGGGGTTCCGGGGTTTGACTGGGAATACAGGATTGTGGATTTCGATCAGAAAGATGTGGTTGAAGGGGAACCGGGTGAACTCATGGTAAAAGGCCCGTGTGTCATGTCCGAGTACTACAAGAATCCCGAAGCAACTGCCGCAACACTCATCGATGGATGGTTGCTTACAGGCGATATGGCGCGCGTGGATGAAGACGGATTCATATGGTTAGTTGATCGAAAAAAAGATGTGATTATCACGGGCGGCGAGAATATTTTTCCCGTGGAGATTGAAGATTTCCTGATGGAAAATCCTAAACTTCAAGATGTGGCGGTCATAGGGCTTCAGGATGATCGATTGGGGGAGATTGTGGCAGCCATTATTAAGGTGAAGCCTGGGGCGACCATGAACGAAGAAGAGGCACTTGAATTCTGTGGAGGACTGCCGCGATACAAGAGACCTCGGAAGATATTTTTCGACGATGTTCCTCGAAATCCAACCGGGAAAATTGAAAAGCCAAAGTTGAGGAAAAAATATGGTGGCATGGCAGAAAGTTTTAAAATCTGACCTAAAAGCTGCAATTAGCGGTTAGCCGTTACTTAGCCCCACGATATCGGTTATTTAAGGTTACATTAGGTTCAATACCCGTGAATGAATTCCATTCACCTTTGTTTGCCAGGCATATGCGCGTTACTCGACTTTGCTCTCTTATAGAACTTTTTCAGGTGTCAGGTGTCGGGTGTCAGGAAAAAACTTGTTGTCATTCGATTGATTCAACATGGAATCATAGATTTATGCTGTTTAAATCACATTTCCGGAATATTGGGTTTGGAGCCCTGACACCCGACACCTGACACCTTGGCGGGGAAAGGATCTTGAAATTCTTCACCGGAAAGCGGCATGAATATCATTCATTCACGGGTATTGACATTAGGTTGACATCAAAAAATGAAAGTTCCAATATAGCAAGAAAGCATTCAAATGTTTGAATCCTTCAAACTAACGGCTAATAGCTAAAAGCTAATAGCAGCTTTTAGATCTGATTTTAATTTTAACCTGAATTTATTGGGAGGCAAAAAAAATGCACAAGCTTCTTAAAGACAAGCCGGGAGAGCAGATGCTCCTGTTGGGTAATGAGGCCATTGCCCGTGGCGCCTTGGAGGCGGGGGTCTCCTTTGCCACATGTTATCCAGGTACACCCTCCTCCGAGATCCCGGAGAATTTCTTCAAGATCAGCCAGGAGACAGACCTCTATTTTGAGTATTCCACCAACGAGAAAGTGGCAATGGAAGTGGCTGCCGGTGCGGCTGTATCGGGTGTCAGGACTATTGTGACCATGAAGCATGTGGGGCTGAATGTGGCCGCGGATCCGTTGATGACCCTTGCCTACGTGGGGATCGTCGGGGGGATGGTGATCATCAACGCAGATGATCCGTCCCTGTTTTCCAGCCAGAATGAGCAGGATAACCGGTACTATGCACGCCTCTCGGGTTTGCCCATGTTGGAGCCTACCAATAGCCAGGAAATGAAAGATATGACCGCCATGGCTTTCGACCTTTCCGAAGAGTTGAAACTCCCGGTGATTATACGAACTACCACAAGGCTTGCCCACGTAAGGGGGGCCGTGGAGCTCGGAGAACTGAAACCTCGCAAAACCAAGGCGGTGTTTAAAAAGAACCCGTTTCATTTTGTAACCGTACCGGCTGTGTCCCGGAACCTCCATAAGCTGCTGTTGGGTAAATTTGACGAAGCCCAGAAAATAGCCGAAACGGGGCCTTCCAACGAGATTATCGGCACCGGAAAATATGGAATCGTGGCTAACGGTGCATGCTTTAATTATGTGAAAGACGCTGTGTTGGATCTGGGGATTGGAGACCAGGTCAGTATGCTGAAACTGGGTTTTTCGTGGCCCATGCCGGAGAAACTTTTCCTCGACTTCTTCCAGAAGGTGGACAAGGTCCTGGTCGTTGAAGAGCTTGAGCCGATCAATGAAAAAGAATTGAAGGCACTGGCCCAGGAAAACGGAGTAGAAATAGAGATTAAAGGGAAGGGAACAGGGGCCTTTTCGAGACTGTACGAATATGACCCGGGCATGGTCCGCAAGGCTATCGCCGAGTTCCTGGAAATGGCCTATGAGGCGCAGGAAACGGTAGACCTTTCCGGGATTCCTGATCTTCCCGCCAGGCCACCCAACCTGTGTGCAGGGTGCCCTCATCGCGCAACCTATTACGCGGTGAAGCAGGTCTATGGAACAGAAGCTATCTATCCCACGGATATTGGATGTTATACTCTGGGGGTCCTTCCGCCCATCTCGATGGCTGATTTTGTAATCTGCATGGGCTCTTCGGTGAGTTCCGGTTGCGGGTTTTCGGAGGCAACCGATCAGAAAGTGGTATCTTTCATTGGGGATTCCACATTCTTTCACTCCGGTATCACCGGCCTGGTGAATGCAGTGCACAATAACCATAAATTCACCCTTGTCATTCTGGACAACGGAACTACCGCCATGACTGGGCACCAGATCCATCCAGGGGTGGATACGAGCGTTATGAACGTGCCTCGCACCAGAATATCGATCGAAGCCGTCGTCCGGGGAGTGGGGGTGCAAGATGTTCATGTTGTGAAACCGTTCAAGTTGAAGAAAACCATGGAAGCGGTGAAGGCAGCCATGGACTATGACGGAATTTCAGTTATTATCTCTCAGGAGCTGTGCCCGCTTTTTGCGAAGGCTACGGGGCAGTTTAAAAAGAGCAAAGTATTTACTGTCAATCAGAACAAATGCAAAAATCATCGGGATTGCCTTAATCTTTTGGCCTGCCCTGCCATGTATTTGGACGGCGATCAGGTGGAAATAGACAAGAACCTGTGCATCGGTTGTTCCATATGCGCACAGGTATGTCCTGAAAATGCAATTGTTCCGCTGAAAGAGTAAGAAAGGGAGGCGTCTATGGAAACGAAAAGATTGGTATTTATCGGCGTGGGTGGCCAGGGAAACCTTCTCGCTTCACGGCTGCTTGGAGAGGCCGCCCTTTCCATGAATATTCCCGCCGTTGTCAGTGAGATTCACGGCATGGCACAAAGAGGCGGCATTGTGGAATCGGCTGTGCTTTTAGGGGACGTCACAAGCCCCATTGTGTCCACTGCCGAGGCGGATGTCCTCATTGGGTTTGAGCCGTTGGAAACCCTGCGGGCATTGGGGAAATGCAACAAAAATACGATTGTTATCACCAATACCCACCCGCTGCCGCCGTTTACCGTCGCGGTGGGCCAGGGTGTTTATCCGCCCGTTGAAACGAGTCTGAAGCTGATGCGGGAGAAGGCCAAAAAGGTCATTGCGCTGGACGGCAATGCCATCGCAGAGGAAGTTGGAAACCCCCTGGCCCTGAATATGGTCATGCTGGGGGCCCTGATCGGATCGGGTACGATTCCCATCGGAGCGGATGAAATGAAAAAAGTCCTTTCTACTTCCACCAAGAAGGCTTTCCTTGAATCAAATCTGAAGGCATTTGATCTGGGAATGGAAAGAGCAAAGTAAAAGGGGAAAAGGTTTATCGGGATCTTCGGGGGGAAACCCCGAGGATCCCTTTTTTTATGGCGAACCGCAGAATGACTAAGTGAGGTTTCCCGCAGAGACGCGGAGGCGCAGAGAAGAAAACAACCATAGGTCTTTTTTATCTGCTCCCCATGCTCTCGCGTGGGAACAAGGAACAGTATGGGTGTTCGCCTCTAACCATTTGATACAGAAACGTACGCATTCCCACGCGGAGTGTGGGAAGGAGGGAACTCCTGATTCATGCAGATATGGTCGTGGCAGAATGCCACTCACACAGGGTGGAAACCCATGACCCGAACCTTCCAACCTTCTGAACTTCTTCACCCAAGCGTGACTGCCTTCTGCCTACTACTTACTGCCTACTGTCCTTTACCCTCTTCCGCTTTTCCTCGTCAGTATTGTCTTCATCACATCTTCATCCATTAGCTCCAGGTCGGAAGGGAGGATGTTTCCATGGATATCGTGCCTGATAATGGGAATGTCCGAGCTGATATAACCGTAGGCAAGGTTGTGTTCATTCTGTTCGTCCTGAAGGATGGACTGTTTCGGCAGTTGCAGGGGGTTGTCCATTCCGCATTCTCTCAAGATGCTGATGATGTAGTTCTTCCCTGTGGAGAGGTTCATCTGGGATGGTTCTTTAGAAGGTTCAAGCAGTTTCTCCCTGGTGTGGAGCAGTTCCAGGTTCGGGAAGGTGCTTAGAATATTCATATGAAATGCCGCCCTGAACCCCTCGTGGGTCAATCTCTCCTTCAGCTCGGCTATCCTCTTGTAGTTTGTTTTCACATCTTCTGCATCTCGGTACGGTAGATCCAGAATCAGGGAGATTTCCAGGAAGATGCTTCTGTCCATGTATTTGACCATGCTGTCCACGGCCATTTCGATGTCTTGAAGGGTATACCCTTTATCCACCTGTTTCAGGGAAAAATCGGAGGTGGTTTCAAGACCTATGAGCAGGCAGTTCGTATACCGGTTCAAAAACTCGATATATTTTCGGCTCTTGAGCATCGATATCCCGGTGTACACGGTGATGTGAAAGTTTTTTATCTGTTCAAGAACCTCCGCCACCCTTTGAGAACTGCTTCTGAAATAGGAATCTATAAAGCGTATATGATCAGAGCCAAATTTTTTCATGAGGCTGTGGATGGAATCGGAAATTTCAATGGACCGACGGTCTGCCATAAAATTCATTCGGGGAAGTTCCCTGTATGTACAGAATTTGCACTTCCCATACCAACAGTGATTGCTAAACCCCATATGAATGGGTATGGACCTCTTATCGGGATAAAAATCTTCCAGAAAGTCACGCCGGCAATCAAAAACTGTTCCATAGTCATTTTCTGTTATGGCCGCATCTTTCCATTCCCTGATAATCTGATAAACATCCGTGGTCAGGTCGATATTGCCTGATAGAATAATTAAATTTTCCACGAGTAGTGAGGGTGGAACGCCCATTGTCTTCAGAAAATTGCGAATGAAAGAGGGAGAGAGCCCTATATTGATGAGTGGGCCTCCCAGAACAACTTTTCGATTCCTTTCCAACAGGTCTTTTACAATGAGAAGATCGCAGAAATTAAGGCATGTGAAGACATGATATTCGTCATCGCTGTCGGCAAGGATAAACTCGTCAAAATATCCCTGGGCCATGAATACGTAGAAGATATTGTTTACCATATACTTCTGTTTGAGAAACCGCATGACGTTCGGGGAAAACCTGGAGGCCGCCTTTGAAAGAATCTTGTCGTATAATTCCGTGTCGGTGTTGGAGGAAAAGGCCCTTACCGGCATATCGCTGAACGTGGTTTGCAGGTTCTTGTTCTGCAATAAGTTTTCTGTGATAATCCTGGTAGCCATGGGGAAAAAAGGTTTGAACAGGGGAGGATAGATATATTGGATTTTCATGAATAGTCCTCGATGATTTCTTTCAGAGCTCTAAAAGCCGGATCGGATTGCTTTCCGTTTTTTTCTGCGACAGCCATAATTTCCATCAGAAACATACGTCTTGACCAATCCAGGGGCTTGTATTTGAGTCCTTGTACTTTTTCAGGGGTTAGCGGTTCGGGGAAACTGGACGGAATTTCCTGTCCAAGGGCCTTGAAGGCAAGCATGGTGCGAATACATTTGTCGCAAACACAGCAGTTTGTGTCGGGAGAGGAATCAAATTTGTACTGTCCTTCCCAGCACACCTTAAGGTTTTGAAGGGCTTCGGGCCAGACCGAGAGCGCCTGCAGTTTCTCTATCCTGGTGAAAACCACGTCGTGGTGGATTTCAAAGCTTCGGCTGGAAAGCAGGCGATCCGTTAAGGGGTGGCTTCCCCAGGGACTCAGGTGCCGGTATGAATGGCTGCTGCCGACAAGACAGCCCCCCCACGATTTTCGGAAAAGCGATGACGCGGAAGCGATCACGCATGCGTGAGAGATCCAGAATCTCTTGATGGAAAGGAGATACTTGAGGTTGGTCCTGACGTTGAGAAAGGAAAGGTCGTACTTGCCTTCAAAGAGCTGCCTGTTTCTATCCACCACATTTTTGCATTGCAGGTCATAATCAATGTTTACATCAAACCCCTCAATATAGAGAATCGCTCCTATCTTGCGACGCTTTCTCTTGACCGGGCCTTGCCTTAGTACGTGATTCAACGCGCTGAAAGCGCCGTCAACGCCACCCGAAAAACTCAGAATGAGGTCTTTATTGACTTGCTCCTCTTCCACTTCGCTTTCCGCGGTTATCTCTATTTGTTGGTATTTATCAGGAAACCAGGTATTGAAAATGAGTTGGTATTCTTCCAGATTGTCAAGAAGGGAGGAAGAAACGGGGCCGTGAACTCTGAGGGAAGCTTGGTCTTCCATCGATTTAAGAAGGGCCGCTATTACGAAAGAGTCCATCAGGTCAAAGGAACAGAAGTCCCATTGCTCAAAAGGAATTTCATACCAGAGTTTGAGATCCTCGTCGTAGGGGCGTGACAGTTGAACATGAATAATGGATTTTCCAATATCCTCACGATGTTCAATTCTGTCTAAGTAAAGATCTAATATCTTCATGGAATAGCTCCGATTTGAAAAAGAATGGGGTCGGACAGGTCGGATCGCCGAGGTATGGGAAGAATGTTTATTGGCAAGTTTTCAATCAGGCACTATTTATCCATGCCTTGGACTTTGGCGTGCAGACTGCGCAATCTTTCACTCAGTGCCCTGCATATGTGAAGAGCAATCTGAGGATACTCTCTGACGATTTCGGTAAACTCCTGTTTATGAAGGATCAGGAATCGGGATTCTTCGTCGGTTCGAATGGTGGCAGATCGAACGGCGTCCTCAAAAAGGGCCATTTCCCCAAAATAGTCCCCCGCGCCTATGCGTGCCAGTTCAATGTCCTCTCTCCCCGTTTCTCCTGCCTCTTTGATGACCGAAACCTCACCCGAAATGATCAGGTACATGCTTTCTCCGGATTCCCCTTCCTTTATGACCGTTTCCCCTGCAGGTTGGTCAATTTCTTCCGTTACGGATGCTACTGCAGCCAGTTCACTTACGGAAAGGCCTTCAAAAATATTGATGCCTTTCAGGCGTAGAATTTTATCTGGAATGCTGATTTCCGCTTCCATTTCTTCCTCCATTTCAACGGTTCCATGGGGTTTTGCATGGGTGGCGCGCTTGGCCATCAGGCTTACAAATCGATTTTCGGATTTTTCAAGGGGTTTCAGGAGTTCGGAAGCACCTTCTTCCAGGCCCTGCTTTTCAATGATATAAAGGGTCAGAACAACCGTAACCCAGTCATCTTTCTCAATAAAGTAGGAATAAAGGGCTTTCCTGTTGCTGCCGAGTTTTACAAGTTTAAAATGCTTTCTTCCTGTTCTCAAAAGTTCGGCTGTGGGGATTCCTTCATACAGGGGAATCAGCATCTTGGAAAGAGAAGCATTCAGGGTTCCGTCCAAGGCTTCCAGACTGTTTGACCTTCTCCTGGCATCCGATGAAAACAGCCCGCGCCAGATGAGTCTCATTTCACCTGAGCGGTCCTCGGTAGCCAGAACCCGCAGGATGTTTTCCTTCTGAATCTCTTTTTTATTTTCCAGGTGATCAATTAAAAGATCTCTTTCTTTGGTTTCGGGAAGTTGCGTCAGGGCATCAATTTCAACAATGTGGGTATAACATTGTTCAACCTGTGCGCTGGCGAATCTGAAAATATCCAGGTTTTTGATGTTGAGAGATTCCAGGAGTTCGAAAATGCCCTCTCGAATTTTTCGACGTGGAATATTCAGAGATTCCACAAGGATCTGGGGGTTCTGGTGTTCAGCTGTCTGAATCTTTGATTTTGCCAGGAGAAAGATTTCTTCCGCCGGATCATCCATCAGACTGATAACCGTCCTGATATCGTCGTCGCTGTTGAGTTCAAAAGCATCCAGCGCGGCAAGACGAACTTTCAATTCTCTTGAGGCCAGGTGTGGTTTGGCCAGGTCGTTCAGGTCTTCCGTCCCTATACGGTGAAAGGCAGTGAGGATATAGGAGAAAATAGGGGCATTCTCTTCCTTTTCAAGCATTCCTTTCAACTGGGGTATATAGGAGACTTCTCGTGATTCCCCTGCTGCGATAACGCCGGCTTTTCTTTTACCAGTATCTGCAGCGGTGAGCCAGGCATCGATGGTTTCTTTGTAGGTCTGAGGGGCGTTACGGTAAAGTCCTACCAGTGCATAAGCCCGAATTTCAGGGTCTGTGGAAACATCAAACAGTTCCTTGCAGAAATCTTTTGAAATCCCTGAGTCCAGTCTGTCCGCGGCCTGAACAAGGGCCAGAGTCAACTCAGGTTTTTCCGGGTCGGCCAGTTCCTTGAAAAGAGATATGGCTTCCTTGCCGGCGTCCGGTGAGAGCATGGACAGGAGCTCAATCCTGGTCTTGTCGTCATTTTCTTTCAGGACAGTGAGAATCTGGGCGTCAAAATTTTCAATGCCCTGCGACTTGAGCAGCTGGGCGTGCCACAGGCAGTCATTCCCTCGCGATGAAAGGAAGGATTCCAGCAGTTCCGACTGAATTTTCTTGTCCGCAAAAACGTTGCCGATATCTTTGTCTTCGAGAGATTTGAGGTCCAAAATGTTTCTCGATATGAGATCAAGCAGGATCTTTGGATAGGACTTTTTCAGAAAAAAAGTCGTGGCAATCCAGCCCCCCACAAAAACCATGGCTGCTATGGATAGATACCTCGGTGCGAATAGACCCTCCGATGCCATAATAATTCCAGAACCGATAAGTATTCCTATCCTCACCACGGTTCCCCTCAGAAAAGGTCGAATAACGGCCCTGTAGGAGATGGGAAAGAGACCCATAAGAATCGCTCTTGCGGGATTATTCATGGTGGTTCTCAATACGGTAGTGGAGACCCTGGCATACATGGCGGAAATAATATCAAATTTCAGCAGGAATGCCAGAAAGGCCAGCATGTAATTCATGGGATGAAACATGAGGACGACTGGCAGTCCCCAGCGGCCGTAAACCCTGCCTACAAACAGCAGGATCACCAGACTGATGATATTCATGCATCCCCGGAAATAGCCAAAAAAAGTCAGCATGCCATTCTGTGTGGCATAGGTCTCATTGACTGCAAAGGCGAACTGATAATTGATGATCGGGATGGCAATATTGGGAAGAAGCGTCAGCAGGATCAGAACTTTTACCAGGGTGGACTCCTTCATAAGAGGACCGATCTTCTTGAATTCTTCCACCACGGACGGGCGTTTTTTGACTTTCTTGGTTTTCTTTTCTTTCTTATCCGATACCAGGAGACTGGGAAATTTTATCCCCATTCTTTTTACCATGAAGGCGCCGATCAATGTGGTAATCAGATAGGCAAAAAGCAGGTTGTCCATGTCAATCAGCTTGGCCAGCGATGGGGTGGCGAAACTGCCGATGATCCCGCCCAGGACACCTCCTGCAGTGATGAGGGGAAACAGGCGTTTGGACTGCCTGGTGTTGAAAAGATCGTTGGCCATGTTCCAGAACACCAGGGCGAGGAGCACTTCATACTGGGCCTTGAGTATCCAAAACAGGGGATAGATGAGGTCAAATCCCAGGGGGATTAAAAGTCGAAGGCCGGCTACGGATACACCACAGAATATGAAAAGGCGGGAAAGCATGCGACTTCCTGCCATCCTGGCCATGATTCCCGTGAGGAATGCCATAACAAAAAAGGTGGAGATGGAGTTAATTACATTGACAACGGGCAGGTATTCAACCCCGAATCTTTTGAGGAATGCTGTTTCCGCGAAGTTGTTGAACAAGATGCTTGCGGTGCGGATGATGAAAAACAGAAGCACGGTCCAGAAAAAGAGAGATTTCTCATCTTCATAGATCTTAAGCCATCTTCCGACTGTTTTCAGCATGGGATTCCCTATTCTTTCGTTGTAAGGCCGACAGACTCGCGAAAAGCCAGATAAACAGACCTTTTCCGAGGGTTATGGCATAAAAACATCCATGGCCGTGATTTTCGTGAGGGTTCTTTGGAATCCTGCCCAGAAAGCTGTTTATCTGCAACAAGATTGCTATACCTTGCGTCCGGTATAGTGTCAAGGAATTTAAGAGGTGGGAGGTGTTCTTGTGGTTTCTTAGCCCCTTTGAATGATGTTGGGGACATCGAAACTTGCTTTGATAGCAATGATTGCAGCCTGAATCTGTTTCGCGGGCACGATACCGGAAATAGAGGCGATAGAGCAGTTCAACCCCAGAATTCGAACACCGGATTGAATGAGAGCAGCATGGAGGTTTTCCGCAATTCCGTAACGGTCTCCGAAGTGGGGACCGTTCATGGAAAAAAATGCTACGGGTATTAAAGACATCTCCGCTTTTCCGTAGAGTTTTCTATGTGCGTATCCTGTATGGTCGGCAGCGGAGTTAAGTAGACAGAACAGTACGTTGTACAGGTCAGTCCCATATGCCGGGCTCAACGTAAAGAATGCTAGAAGAGCTTTCAACGGTGACAGTTCAGCCAATACTTCTCCAACGACTGCTAAATCGGCAATCTCCTTCCATGCATCCTGATGTCCCTGTACAAGACGAAAACTTCTGCTTCAGGATTCAGCTCTTTGATATGAATTGCATTCTTAATAGCGCTCTGGCAGCAGATTCGGGAGCAGTTCTGGTTGTCCTCGTTACGAGACCCCACACATTGGATCATGACTACCCTTTTGAGATCGGATGCGCCTTTTATCTCAAGTCGTTTTCCCATGGAGACCTGGGTCATGATTCTTGGATCTTCTCCGTAAGCATATTCCTTGGGGGTATATTCTCTTGCCCCTGTGGCCAGGATGATTACCCCGTGGTCTATCCTTCTTTCATACATTCCAGGCCCGACCATGATTTCCGTGGTGAAATTTCCCTTGAAGCCCTCACAAAGCCTACGATAAGAGATTGGGTCAATACCTGAATCTTCTCGTGGGTAGTTGTTTTTTCAATCAACTCCCCCAGGTATTTCTGGATGTCTGCACCTTCAATGGTGAAGGCGGGGACATCGACTACGCCTCCGATATTGATGCCGCAGTTGCAGACGAAAACGCCGATCCTCGGTTCTGCTCCGAAGAGATCCAGTTCATCGGGAATTTCAAGGATTTTTGAGTCGGTTCCCCTTCCCTTTCGTGAATGACTCCGTTTTCGTCGGAATAGCTGAGTTGCAGGTCGTCCGTTCCCGGAATCGGATCGATGGTGTGGATCCTCGATCGGACGAATCGAACCCCATGTTCATCTCTGGCCCGATTCGCATATTTTTCGTAGTCCTTTCCGAAGGTCCGCATGTCCATATAGATGATAGCCGCATCCAGGTCGTCGTCACTGTGGTTTTTGGCTATGACCGCCTCTTTTACCGCATACATGCAGCACATGGACGAACAATAGCCGTTGCCGCAACGGTTGTTGTCTCTCGACCCCACGCACTGGAGCCAGGCGATCTTCTTGGGTTCTTTTTCATCCGACTGCCTCACCAGGTGCCCCAGGGTGGGGCCTGATGCGCTCAGGATGCGTTCGAATTCCAGACTGGTCATGATGTTGGGATGGCTCTGGTAGTGATACAGGGTTTCGAAGGGCGTCGGATCAAAGGGATCCGTTCCCGGACTGAGAATAAGCGACCCTATGGTAATATCCCGTTCAATGGGCTGCTGGTCATGCTCAACGGCGCCGGCAAGGCATGCCTTCACGCACTGGTAACACTCGGAACAGACCCCGCATTTGAGACAGCGATCCGATTCACTCAGGGATTCTTCTTCGCTGTACCCCAGGGCAATTTCCTCGAAATTCCCTTTGCGATCTTCCACGAGGACCTGCCTCATGGCAGTTTTTGCAGTGAGGACATCCGTGCTTATTTCCGGTTTTTCGTAATCCCAGGTCTTTTCCCTGTCTTCTTTCAGGTCCCGGCCATTCAGGTATCGGTCAATACTTTCCGCGGCTTCTTTTCCGCACTCCACGGCTTCCACTACGGATCTGGGACCGTAGAATACGTCGCCGCCTGCAAAGACACCCTCCACCGGTGTTTCGAGGGTAAGGGGGTCTGCTTCCAGTCCTCCCCTTTGGGTTGTCGAAATGCCCTCTGCTTCGGCAAAGGACAGGTCCGCAGCCTGCCCGATGGCTACGATTACCGTGTCTCCTTCAATCACCGACAGCTTCGATTCGTCATACTGGGGGTTAAAAGCCCCCCGGTCATCGAAGACATCGGTACATTCCTTGAATTCGACCTCTGAGAAGGCGCCATTCTTTTCAAAGAATCTGGCCGGTCCCAGGCTGTTTATGATCTCCACGCCTTCTTCAAGGGCCTCTTCAATTTCGTAATCCCAGGCAGGCATTTCATCTCGTTTTTCAAGGCACACGAGAGATACGGCCTCTGCTCCCTGACGCATGGCGGTGAGTGCCACGTCAATGGCCACGTTCCCGCCTCCAATCACAATGGCCCTGTTTCCGACCTTCACAACCTTTCCCAAGGCTGAATCCCTCAGAAAATATGCTGCGCCGAGCCCCGCAGGGCCTGCCCCGATAACAGCCACTTTTTCTTTTCGTTCTTCCTGGATTTCCGGAAGATACGGAGTTTCGTCCGCAAGGTCCAGATCGGCCATGAACCGGTGGAGATACTGAATCCCGACAGGTTCATCCAGATCCCCTCTCGTGCAGACCCCTTCACACGGGTGATGACAAACGCGGCCGCAGATGGCGGGAAAAGGGTGTGCTTCCTTGAAAAGTTCCAGACCCTCCCTCTATTTACCCTCCTTGATGATGGTTATGAAACCGCAGTCTTTGCTCAGAAGACCCGAATCCAGAACCAGAACATTCACCCTCTGGTTTTGAATGGCCAGGAGAGTTTCCTTTAAATTCGTGGTCCGGACGGCCAGGAATTGTTCCTTTAGAAAAAACGGACCGAGTTCTTCGGTAAGTTCTCCTTCCGGTTCGGCAATAAGAATGGTCTTTTCAGTGTTCAAGGCGCAGCGCTCGCTTCCGATCAAATGGTTTATCATTCCTGATCTTTTCAAAAGCAATGAACGTGCCGGTTTTATCTTCGAAAACGGAAAAGAAGAAATCCGGTGGTGCCTATATGGTCACTGGGGGGCGAGAGGAAAATGTCTAACCACCTGTTTTAGAATGGAAAGATTGCACGGTTTGGGAGATGAGAAAAGAACACTTCGATGAGCAGGAAAATCTGTGGACGGATTTACCAGGGGAAAAGGCTGGGAAAAACACGGAAAAATGGGGCGGTTTACCCCGTTTTCTTGGTTACATTGTTTTAACATATTGATATGACTATTGTAATTATTTATGGGGCGAAAAATCTCCATTGGGACAAAATTACCCGCCCTCATCTTTTATGTTTACCCGTCTTCTCAATCGCTTCTTATGGCTCCTTATGTTTTTTCCCTCTAACCGTCTGGTATTGGATGCCTTTGTAGGCGCTGTACGACGCCGTTTCTTGGGGATTTCGGTGGCGGACTTAATCAAATCGGCCAGTCTTTCAAAGGCATCTTTTCTGTTCCGATCCTGGGTCCTGAACCTCCTGGCGTTTATGATCAGGATGCCTTTGCTGGTTACTCTTCGTCCCGCGAGGCGGATTAATCTTTCTTTCAGGGGTTCCGGGAGGGAAGGGGAATTCATTACATCAAAGCGGAGCTGGGCGGCAGTAGAAACTTTGTTAACATTCTGCCCTCCCGGTCCCGAGGCATGAACAAAATCCAGGGATACTTCCTTTTCATTGAGGGTTATTTCCGGTGTGATCTGGATCATTAGATACTCTCCATGCTTTTTACTGGCATTCTGGTGTTTTATTTGGTATCTAAAATCTGCAATTGGTACTCGGCTAACTGTAATTTCCGGGCGGTATCCACTGGTTCGAATTGCCTTGCGGTAGATACGGGCCGTCGGCATTGTCTGTTTTCACACGCTATTCGACAACGATATTATTGATTATTTCATGGACGACGTACAGTACAATTTTGATGAAGATGGGAAAAACAGCATCTGTATTATCAAAAACAGGACAGCAGGCTAATCGCTTTCTCCCTTTGTTTTTATGCGTATCAAGGCTGTTTCCATCTGACTGGCGGGGTCTGGGGGCCGAAAAATAAGGAATAATCTATGAATATGGAAATTGAAAAATACCCTCAGGTAACGGTTGTGACGCTTCCCGGAGAGACGATAGAAGCGAGCAGCGTGGAGGAATTTAAAAAGGCCATTCTCCCCATTGTGGAAACAAATACCAACTTGATCTTTGACATGAGCCGGATTCGATTTATAGACAGCATGGGTTGCAGCGCTTTGGTCTTCACCTCCAGAAAACTCAAGGAAAAAGAAGGCTGCCTCAAGATCTGCTGTTCCTCACCACAGGTCACTGCACTTTTCGACATGATGGGATTCAGAAATATCCTGGGCATTTTTAACTCAAAAGAGGACGCTGTTCAATCGTTTCGTTGAACGGAGCATCGAAGACTTTCCCTGCATTTTCGTCAAGCCTTTATACACTTCTCCCGCTCCTGGAATGCCTTGACCTGAACTAATCAATCCTGTATACATTGCCCAACCGTTTTTGGATAATCCGATATTCATTATGATGCATAGTTGGGGAAGTTCTTGTGCCCACGTTCCTGAGCATGCTGGAGGAAGAGATGAAAAGCTTTGCCCCGTTCTTAAAAAGAGGATTAGTTGTCCTGCTCCTGTTTGCTGTTGTGGGGCTTTGTTCATGTGATAAGACGAAATGGAGAGCAAAGGACTACGACAGACCGCCACCGCACTATGAGTCGGATTTTGGTCACCCGGATCGCTGGTAAGTTAGGCTGAACGGTTCCCGGTTATTTAGGACCACCCGATATATGGGCGATTTCGGTAAGTTCTCTAATCTTTTTCCAGATGTCATCCTTGCCCTGCCTTGTTTTTGAGGAAAAAAGAATTGGAGCATCTGGAGAAAAACCAGAGAGCTGTTTGCCAATCAGGCCCGCCCTTGTTCTGGCTTTCTGACGCGAAAGCTTGTCCGCTTTGGTCAATACGGGTATGGGAACAATCGCATAATAGTGGAGCCATTTGAGTAAACCCAGGTCTCCCGACGAGAGTTCTCTCCTTATATCCAGAATCAATACTACCGCCTTTAAAGTCGAAGACCCCCGTGTTCTCAGATACGTTTCCACCATACCCTGCCACGATTCCTTGATTTTCATGGGGACCCGGGCGAAACCGTATCCGGGAAGATCGACAAAATACAGCGACTGTCCAAGACGAAAGTAATTAATAGATTGGGTCCTGCCGGGAGTAGAACTCGTCCTGGCCAGTTTTTTCCGGTTTACGAGAACATTTATCAGGGAGGATTTGCCTACGTTGGATCTACCCGCAAAAGCGATTTCGGGTATGTCCGGCTCGGGGTACTGGGCCTCTTTGAAGGCGCTGATTATAAATGTTGCATCCATATGGATACAATCTATCAACCGGTACGTTTCTTGTCAAGGAGGTCTTTGTTGTCCGCAGATTACGCAGATTACCGCAGATTATAAAATGAAATAAACCCTAAGACTACTGGTGAGAATGGTATGACGATTTTTTACTATTTATGTGGAATTGCCGCAGTTTATTTACTGGTTTCGGGTTATCTTACCTATCTGTTGCATAGAATTCCTCGAAGGCCTGTGCAACAGTCTCCGAACTGGGGACATGTGACCGATACGCGAATCGCGACTGCCGACGATGGGGAGATTGAAGTCTGGCGAATTGAGCCTCAAGGGAAATCCCGGGGCATTGTGGTGCTGGCGCACGGGTGGGGAAGAAACCGGGATCGTATGGTCCTGAGGGCCCGGATTTTCGGCGAACTCGGATTTACCACGGTTATTCACAGCGCGAGAGACCACGGAAACTCTTCTCGGAAAGCTTTCATGAATGCATTCCGGTTCGCCGAAGATATCGAAACCGTGCTTCAATGGATTAACGAACCCGTCGCTCTCTATGGCCATTCCATCGGGGCTGCGGGAGCTATTCTTGCCGCGAGCAGGAATCCCGATCAGATCAGATACCTTTTTCTGGAGGGCTGCTATGCCCGGTCAAAGGGTGCCCTGCGCGACCTCTATTGTGCCTATAACCGCTTTTTCGGTTTATTTTTTGGGTATACGGTGGTATTTTTCATGGATATTCTCTATCGATTCAAGATGGATGGGGTGAGTCCCGTCCGTCTCGCTCCTGGAATTCCCGCAGATGTTTTGATTATTCACGGGGAAAAGGACCAAAACTTTCCTGCTGAAAATGCAGTCAGGCTGAGAGACGCTTTTCGTTCGGGGAAAGCGGA
>CAYOWC010000063.1:0-19461 GCA_964407525.1 uncultured Desulfobacteraceae bacterium
ACACCTGACACCTGGAATCTGAGCATAGTCTATTCGGCAACTGATAAAATATCACATTAATCCGCGATGAGCCACTTTTCTTACTTCTGTTTCGCTCCTATACCTGGAGCCAGTTCTCCTGTAGGAATCCTTTTTTCCACAGGAAAGCCTTCTTTCACCCACCTCTCAATTCCCCCTTTTAAAACTCCGACTACTTTATACCCTTTGGCAATAAGAAATTTTGAGGCGACGGTGGATTGCTTCATGGCCCAGTCCGTAATGATAATGTTTTGATCAGTCGGGATTTCTTTGTACTGATCAAAAAGGAATACCAATGGACACAGAACACTGCCTTTGAGAAAGGAGGGATTCAATTGGAAATTCATGGGGCGTACATCCAGGATATAAAAGGTCTCTCTCTCAAACATCTGCAATAGTTTTTTTGGGGAAAACTTGTTTACCTTAATCTTGTTCCATTCCTGGTTGGCGACCATGGGATAATTAAACATTCGCCATTCAGGGATGCCTCCGAAAAACGCGTATACATTTGTATATCCTTTTTTAACCGCAATCCTTGCGGCTGTTAATGTATAGGGTCACCTTTTTCCCATGCAGTAGAAAACAAGGGGCGTATCCTTATTTTTTGGGAGTTTATCGGTGATTTTCATTTCAATGATAGGGATATTGATGGACCCGGGGATATGTTGCATATCGAACTCAATATCGGTAAGCACATGAACCAGAACGGTTCTGCCGTTTTCCATCATGCTTTTGACTTCCGGTGCCGAAACTTGTTCGTAACCTTCCTGATCTGCCCGGGAAAAGCCGATAAAACCAGAGTAAATAAATATTGCAGAGGACAAAATGAAAGCCAGCCTGAATTTTTTAATCGGGTATCGCATATTTTACCAGACCTCCTCTCGCGTGAAAATTTCAGTAGACAGTAAGCAGTGGGCAGTAAGCAGTCCCACACTATCGGGATTTCCGTAAGAGCCTATCGCAAAGGCCAAAAGTTTTTTTTGACCTGGTCCCATTGAAAAGCAGGAAGGCAGTGTGCGTTTGACCGTGAACTGTAAACTTTATCCTTTTATCATGACCCGGTGATGACCCCCCCTCCCAGCACTTGATCACCATGATAGCACACCAGGGATTGCCCTGGAGTAACCGCCCATTGGGGATCATGAAAAGTAAACCTCACTTGAGAAGGCGACAGGATTTCCAATAATCCGGATGCTGCCTTGTGACGATACCGAATCTGTGCCAGTACTTCAATACAATTTTTTTCCGATGGATATTCGAGCCAATGGAAGTCCTCTGCATAAACAGTTCTTGAATAAAGGTCTTCTTTTCGTGCCACGACGATTTTATTCTCGGGGGCTCTGATCTCCTTTACATAATAGGGCCTTGAAGAGGCGATTCCCAATCCATGCCTCTGGCCCACGGTGAAGCGATGAACTCCCTTATGCTCCCCCAAAATACCCTCTTCCCTATTTACTATCAGTCCCTGTTCAGCTCTTATGCCTGTTTGTTGTTCCAGAAAGACGCGATAATCCAGGGTGCCCAAAAAACAGATCTCCTGGCTTTCTTTACTTTTGCAGGAAGGCAGGCCCAAGGCAACGGCTCGAGTCAAAATTTCATCTTTTGTCATTTCTCCGAGGGGGAACAGACTTCTCGAAAGGACCTGCTGCCCCAGCCTGTGAAGAAAATAGGACTGGTCTTTCTTGTGATCCCTGCCTCGGAAGAGAGATGTGCGGGAGTTATTCAGATTATTGTGCAGCCTTGCATAATGGCCAGTGGCCAGGTATTCAAGCTGGTTTTCATGGATGAAACGGTATAGACCTGCAAATTTGACCAGGGGATTACAGGAAATGCAGGGGTTTGGGGTAAGGCCTTTCATGTAGTTTTGGATGAAAGGGGTCATAACCAGGTCTGTAAAGTGTTCTTTGATATCAATGACTTGTAGAGGAATGTTGAGAAATTCCGCGACTGTATTGACCTTCCTGGTTTTTTCTTCCTGGTCGTGTGAAAGGGAAGGGAGTTCAAAATGAACCCCGTGAATTTTCCATCCCGCCTCCTTCAGGAGGTGAGCTGCCATGGAACTGTCTACGCCGCCGCTCAAAGCCACTGCCGCTTCAGATGGTTGATGATTCATGGTTTTCTTCAGAAATTAATCCAGGAGAACCTTGTTGAATTTGACTTCCATGGCGTGGACGGGGCATGCGGCAACGCACCACTCACAGGCGCTGCATTGTTCTATGTCGAACAGGACTTCCATCTCCGGTCTTTTGATGTGGAGTGCTCCTGTGGGACAAACCGCTGTGCAGGCGCCGCATTGGGTGCATGTCTTCTCATTCCTTCTGATATCCTGAGCGATACTTTCAACTTTAACCCCGATTTTTTTCAGATAGCGGACGCCTTCTTTGAAGTTTTTCCTGTGGCCACTCAGTTGCAGCACCATAAGACCTTCTTTTCTTGGATAGATCACGGCCTTGAGTACGTTAAAAGACAGATCAAAGTCCTTGACAAGTGCGACCACGATGGGGTCATTGACAATATCTCTTGGAAATCTCAAAGAAACTGTTTTTGAATACATGATGCCCGACTCCGTATGAATTCTGACTCCTGAATTCTATTTTTTTGGTTCATAGCGGATTAAGTTAATATTTTAGGTTTGCTCTCAGAAAAACTTTGTTTAGGTGTCAGGTGTCAGGTGTCAGGAAAAAATCCTGGTCACATACGACTTATTCGTAATATTACCCGATATTTGCGTATTTAAGAGTCGCAAAGTCGGGATAGTAGGCTCTGAAACCTGACACCCGAAACCTGACACCTCGATTCCAAAAAAAGTCGATTCTTGACTTTGAATCCGTGAAGAACCTCTCTTTTATGCTACATTACAGGTTTTTAATGGTTCTTTCAAAACCCGGTAAAGATTTTTCAATCACCTGGTCAGAGACACAATAGGCAATTCTGAAATGCCCAGGCCCTCCAAAACCTGTGCCTGGCACGGTCAATATGTTCTCCTTTTGCAGGGCTGCCACAAAGGCGACGTCATCTTCTATAGGCGCTTTCGGGAACAGGTAAAAGGCGCCTTCCGGTTTGACCAGCTGGTATCCCATAGACAACAGGGCATCGCTGAGGGCGTCTCTTTTTTTCTGATACAGGGAAATATCGACACTGTGGTGCAGAAGTTGCGCTATGGCTCTTTGCATGAATGCGGGTGCGTTGACAAATCCAAGAATGCGGTTGCAGAGGACCATTCCAGCAAGGATCATTCCTTTATCCGACATATCGGGATGCGCCGCTGCGTACCCGATCCGTTCACCGGGAAGGGAAAGGTCTTTGGAAAAGGATGTCACCACGAAACTTTCCTCGTACACGTTGAAGACACTGGGCACCTCTATGCCGTCGTAAGCAATTTTCCTGTAGGGTTCGTCGGAAATGAGGTAGATAGGTTGCCCAAACTTATTGCTGAACCGGGTCATGAGTTCGGCAAGCTGTTTCAGGTCATTTTCCCCGTAAACCTTCCCTGTGGGATTGTTGGGGGAATTGATCAGGATCGCTCTGGTCTTTTCGTTTACCGCTTCGGAGATGGCATCAAAATCAAACGAAAAATCCGGCTTTGTCTGGACTATTTTCGGTACGCCCTGATGATTGTCCAAATAAAAATTATATTCGACAAAATAGGGCTTCGGAATGATGATCTCTTCTCCCGGGTTGAGTATGGTTTTCATCACTACGTTCAGTGCGCCGCCGGCCCCCACCGTCATGACGATTTCTTCGGGGCTGAATTTGGCATCGTTGAAACCATTCAGGAAATCGGCAACGGCTTGTCTTGTCTCCACAAAGCCTGCATTCGGCATGTAGGCGTGCTGTCCGGGTGTGGTATCCCGGGCCAGTTCTTCGAGAACCCTGCCAAGTTCAGGTGGTGGTTCCAGGTTTGGGTTGCCAAGACTGAAGTCGTACACATTATCCGCACCAAATTCGGCCTTTCTCTTGGCGCCTTCTTCAAACATTTTTCTTATCCATGATGATTTTTCTATGGATTCACGAATTTTCCGGGAAACGGGCATGGTCTGTCCTCCTTGAAAGTTGTGTCTTACAGGATAACGTATTGGACACACATGTCAATACAAAAGCGAAACAGAGAAAATGATTTGATTGTATTCCTCTGAATAAATCTGGTAGTATTGTGCCATCGAATGAATCATGTTATCAAGCCTATACTAATGTCAAAGGGAGGCAACAGAAAATGCATGAGATCAAAACCGTGCTGGTGGTGGGGGCTGGGGTTATGGGACACGGGTTTGCCCAGACCTTTGCGTACAATGGGTTGAACGTTTTTCTGGTGGACCAAGACCGGGACCTTCTTGACAGGGCCATGGGATGGATACGCGAGAATCTTGATTTTATGGGTGAACTGGATCTCCTGGATGCTTTTGGGGTGGCATCCACTCTTGGCCGGATTCAGTGCACCCTCGATCTTGAAGGTTCGGTCAAAAACAGTGATTTTATTCTTGAAGCTGTTACGGAAGACCTGGGTGTGAAAAAAGAGCTTTTTGAAAAACTGGGAACCTTGACGTCGCCGCAGGTGATTCTTGCTACCAATACATCGTCCTTTGACATCAATGATCTGGCTGCGGTTACCCGATACCCGGAGCGGGTTTTAGGGACCCACTGGTTTCATCCACCTCCCATTACCCCCGCTGTGGAAATTATTCCGGCGGATGTTACCAGCAAGGAGTCTGTTGATCGAGCCACGGCTCTGATGAAGCGTATCGGTAAGTTTCCTACCATATGCAAGTCCGCCCCCGGTTTTGTGGCGAACCGAATCCAGCTTGCCATGGCTGCCGAGGCCCTTGCCATTGTGGGCGAGGGGTTGGCTACACCGGAAGAAGTAGATCGCATCGTGAAATCGAGCTTTGGCTTTCGATTGAGCGCCTTTGGTCCTTTCGAAATTATGGATCAGGCGGGTCTGGATACCTACCAGGCGGTTTTTGAATATCTCCATGAGAAATTGGGGCGGGAACAGTTCAACCCTCCCCCTGTCCTCAAAGATCTGGTTGGAAAGGGGAGGTTGGGCCTGAAAAACGGAAAAGGATTTTACGACCATGGAAAAGGCGCCGCCGATGCGTTGAAACGGAAGCGGGACAAAAGACTCTATGCAAGGCTGGAAATTTTTCGACAGGAAAATGGGGAAGATGGGTAAGTCTTTCTCTTATACGTATTCGGGTCTATTTTCTATGAAGCGGACTATTTGCCTGATAGCTCTACTGTTCGTTTCTTATGGATGTGGACCCTTGTACACAAATCCCGGTAAGACATCCGACCAATTCGCTGCGGACGATAAAGAATGCAAAGCGGCAGCACTCGAAGTGTGTCCTCCCAAACTGGAATGGAATTCCGGCGAAGAGAGTCTCAGGCTCCGAATGAGAAGCTCCAGGGAGCGAGATTATCACTGGTGGGATGCCAATCTAAACCAAAGATCTATCGTGTATGACGAATGTCTGAAAACAAAGGGGTGGAAAAAGAGATAATGGGCATCGAACCCCTTACTGCATCGTAAAGCCCCCGTCAACAGCATATACCTGACCGGTGATGTAGGAGGCCTCATCCGAGGCCAGGAATACAGCCAGCCCGACGATCTCTTCCGGCCGGCCCAACCTTCCGAGCGGGACTTGATAGGTCGTGTACGCCTTGAGGGCGCTTTCCGGAAATACTCCGAGAGCCGTGTCCGTTTCAATGATCCCGGGGGCGATGGCGTTGACCGTGATGCCCATGGGAGCGCTTTCCCTTGCAAGGGCCTTGGAAAAAGCGATTACTCCACCCTTTGCGGCCGAATAGGGGACCATACTGACCGCGCCCACCAGGCCGGACACAGAAGCGATGTTGACGATGGTACCGGTTTTTTTCGGTCGCATAACCGCCATGGCGGCCTGACTGCAGAGAAAAACACTCTTGAGATCGAGATTCATGACCTTATCCCAGTCTTCATCCGTGATCAGGGCGAAGGGCTTGATGGGAAATCCACCGGCATTGTTCACCAGAACGTCGAGATGACCGAACTCTTCGACGGTTTTGGCGACCATTCCCTCCACTTCGGAGCGTTCCATGACGCTGGCCCGTATTGCGATGGCCTGTCTTCCCATGGCCTGCACTTTCTCTACCGCTTCCAGGGCTGCGTCTTCACTCCGACTGTAATTTATGACGACGTTGGCGCCTTCCCGTGCCATGGCAAGGGCTATTTCCCGACCGATACCGCGGCTGCTTCCGGTCACCAGGGCTACCTTGTTTTCGAGTCGCATCTATTCCTCCTTGCCGTCGCTCATGGTTCCCACTACGGTATCCACATCGGCATTTTCGCCTTCGCCGACCAGAATGCTCTTCATGGCGCCTGTGGCAGGTGCGGTGATGTAAAGGGTGATCTTTTCCGTGGAGGCTTCGGCCAGGTCCTGACCCATTTCCACAGGGTCTCCAGGTTTCCGTATCCATGAAACGATTGTCACCTGGAGCGATCCGTCTGCCGTTGAAGGTACTACAATATCGTAATCCATTTCTTTTTGTTCCTCGGGTATGATTTTGTTTACGAAAGGCTTTGCGTTGGCTCCGAAAAGTTTGGATTTTTCAGCATGCTCAGCGCATCGGCCAGGGTCATTGTTCGAAATTCGAAGCTGAACAGGTCGTCCATGACGTCCTTTATTGTTTCCCGGACCTGTTCGCCGGGGATGTCACGGCCCAGCATTTCCTTCATGGAGGTAACCGGCATTCGCTCGACCCCGCACGGGTTGATGAGGCTGAATGGGTATAGGTCCGGGTTCACGTTCAGAGAAAATCCGTGGCATGTGTAACCGTGACGAACGGCAATGCCCACCGCTCCGATTTTTTCTTCACCGCACCAGGCGCCGGGGTAGCCCTCTTTTTTTTCAGACTTTATCCCGTAGTGGTCCAGTACTGAGATTTGAACGTCTTCGAGTCTGTGAAAATATTGGTTTGCATTCTGGTCGATGTCGCCGAGGTAAAAGAGCGGGCTGACGATGATCTGTCCTGGGGCGTGAAACGTCACATCCCCTCCGCGGTTGACATCGACAACTTCGATTCCGCGTTCCAAGAGTTCTTTTTCCGTTGCCAGGATGTTCGAACGGCTCCCTGTCCTTCCGATGGTGAAAACAGGGTTGTTTTCCTGCACAATGACGATTGTGGGGAAGTCGCCCTTAATACGTTCCGTATACAGGGTGGTTTGAATGTCGAAGGCCGGCTTGTAGGGCATGATCCCAAGGTCGATCCACAGTCCTTTTTGTTTCTTCAGGGGCATCGCGTTCCCTTGAGTTTGCGTGGCTTTGCAAGTTCTTTTTTCAAGAAGCCGCAGGCCGCCTCAAAAGATGGCCTGCGGTATTCATTCCTATCTGCGGCACTTCTGGTATAATGCCTGCAGGTCGCCGTTGAGTTGCGCGAAGATATAGACCGGAGCGCATCCCGGGTATTCCGTTACGCTCTTGGCAAGCTTTTTGGCCTCTTCAACCTTGTCCTTCGACGGAAAAAGCTTCCAGCAGTCGCCGGTAATGAACAGGTGTTTTCCCTCGACCCACTCCGGCTTGAAGTCGGGTACTCCACCAGCCAGAATGTAGATTTCACCTGCCTTTTCAATGAAATCCTTGACGTCGACGGTGTTGTTGAAGTTGTCGAGCCCTCCGCGGATATTTGCGAAACAACCCGGACAGGTCTGCTGTATCACGGCGTTGATTCCAGGGATGAGTCCGACAGGATCGTTCATGGGACGTTTGAAGAAGGTTCTGACGTCTTCCATGGGTGTGCCCACCACGTCGATTTTATCGAAGTCGCGAACGCCGAGGCCTTCCGTCGCTGCAATCCTTACTGCTGGTATTTCGACGGTCTCGAAGCCCATCACGTACGACGTGACGGCGTCCACAGCTACTGTATCGACGCCGGCGATCATGAGGTTCATCTCTAAGGGGCTTCCGGCGTGGGGGCCCTGGCCCTCCATGGCAATCAGCCCATCCACGAAGGTGAGATCTGCTTTGCGAACGCGGAGAAGATCCGCACATTTCTGGCCGAGGTCGAGTCTGTGTACGTCCTGCTGCTCTCCGCTCGGATGAATATTGGGGATGATTCCCTGCCAGTTTTTGATGCCGAGAGTGACGGTTCCTGCAAGATGGGTTTTCATCTTCGGCAGGTTGATGACCCTGTCCGCGTCCAGGACCGGTTTGAAGATCTTTGCCTTGCGATAGAGGCGGGCGCCCTCGATTTCGACATCTACCACTTCCTCTTCGTCAAAGAAGATGACCCTGTCTGCGCCGCCGCGATTGGCCGCGGCTTTCATGCCGGAAGCGTCAAATGCCGGGCGGGCACGGCCCACATGCTGTCCGAGGGAGGGGTTGTCTCCGACCCAGATCTCACCGGCCTTGGAATTTTCCTTGAGCCAGCTCACCATGGCTTCGATCATGCGCGGGTCCACCACGGAAAAGCTCTCCGGGGGTGCGAGGAAGGCCAGATTCGGTTTGATAAGGACGGTTTCCCCTTCCTTGATGATTTCGTCGATACTACCCACCGAAAGGGCTATAGTTTCAGCTATCTTCTCTTTGAGCAATGCCACGTCTTCGTCGTATCGCACAAACTTACCGCCTAAAAATTCCGGATTTCCTTTCAATGGTCCTGTTTTTACAATCGCTACTTTTGTCTTTGACATGTTAACCTCCGTCAAATAAAGGTTTAAACGGTTATGCGTCTTGATTAAAAAAAAAGGCTCAACGCGGATTGGCGTGAAGAATCATTTTTTCGGTACCGAGGTGTCAGGTGTCAGGTTTCAGTACTTACGATTCCTACTTTATGATTCTAAAATTTGCATAACTACTTGTTGTCACGTTTAAAAAGCAAAATACGACCAGGTTTTTCCTGACACCTGAAACCTGACACCTGAGCATGGTCTATTCGACGACAGATAAAAATATCACGTTAACCCGCGATGAGCCAAAAAGAAAAGGCAGACCTTCTTACTTCCCGGCTTCCCGGGCACGGGGAAATTAGAGGCTGCCGTTGATTAAAACGTCGTTTGCGTACAAGCAGATCTTGTCCTCTGGAAAGCTTATCCATGCGTCGTCCGCCGGAACCTCGGCGCCGGGAGGCAGCTTGAGCCGGATAATATCTTCTTCAATTTTCACTGTCGCGATTCGATAATTGCCAAATTCCTGCACCATCTCGGTCTTGCCTTTCAGGGCGCTGTCGGCGCCGGGGGCTGCGAATGAAACGAATCTGGGCCGGATCCCGAGTTTCAGGTTCTTCCTGTCTTCCGGTAAAGAGACCGAAGAGGGCAGGGGGATTGAACCCCCGGCTGTGTGCAGCCTGCCTCCGTCGAAGTCGCATTTGATGAAATTCATCGACGGAGATCCTATGAAATAACCAACATAGGTCGTTTCGGGTTTCTCGTAAAGTTCTTGGGGCGTCCCGGCCTGAACGACTTCGCCGTTATTCATGACTACGATGGTGTCGGCAAAGCTCATGGCCTCGTTCTGGTCATGCGTCACGTAAACCATCGTCAGACCGTAGCGCTCGTTGATGGTTTTGAGCTTTTTTCTGATATCGAATTTGAGCTGAGGGTCGATGACCGTCAAGGGCTCGTCCAGGAGTAGGGCGGAAACGTCGCTACGGACAAGACCCCGGCCCAGGGAGATCAGCTGCTTTTCGTCGGCCGCCAGCTTGCGGGCTGGTCGTTTCAGCTTGTCCGATAGGTTAAGCAGTTCGGCGATTTCGCGGACCCGTTTTTGACGTTCCTTTTCCGGTACTCTCCGGCATTTGAGGGGAAAATCGAGATTTTCTTCCACGGTCATGAGGGTGTAGATCACGGGAAACTGGAAAACCTGGGCGATATTTCGGGCCGGTGTCGAGTACTCCGTGAAATTGACGTCGTCGAAGAGTACCTGCCCGTGACTCGGTCGGACCAGTCCGGAGATGATGTTGAGCATCGTGGTTTTGCCGCACCCGGAAGGGCCCAGAAGCGCGTAGGTCCCCCCGTCTTCCCACACCATATTCAGTTTTTTCAGTGCGTAGAAAGGGTTTTCAACTGTCGGCTCGTACGTGTGAGCGATGTTTGAAAGTTCGATCCTGGCCATCTCGTCTACCTCCCTTGCCCGGACGTTATCGTGGGAGGACATATGAGTTCCCCGTCAACGGAAAAAGCGTATATACGGTTCTTGTCGATTTCGATTTCGATTGTGCTGCCAATAGAGTGGTGGTGAACTCCGGCCTCGTAAACGATAAAGGAGCCGATGCCCCCTCGCATGTGGAGGATCGTCTGGGAACCGCTGATTTCGCTTAGCTCAACCTTTCCGGTAATATCGCTTCCAATGTACAGGTCGGCAGCCTGTAGACCGAAAAGGTAGGGGCCGTCGGAGAGTCCTTTCAAGTGGTTCGGTGCCGGAAACGTTACTTTCCCGCGTAGATTGAGATCCCCCCCGCCGATGGACCCTTGCAGTATGTTCATGGGCGGGTCGTTGATGATCTCGGCGCAGCGAATCGTCGAAGGAGAGTTGAAAACTTCCAAGGGATTGCCCTGCTGGATGACGGCTCCTTCGTCCATGACGATCAGTTCATGGCCGAGCTGAATGGCCTCTCCGGGTTCCGTGGTGGTGTAGATCACGATGGCGTCGTCCTGGCCCTGAAAAATGTTCAGGAACTCTTCCCGGAGCTGTTCCCGGAGCTTGTAGTCCAGGTTGACCAGGGGTTCGTCGAGTAATAGGATGTCCGATTGTTTAGCCAGGGCCCGTGCCAGGGCGACCCGCTGCTGTTGGCCGCCCGAAAGGGACCGCGGTCGTCGCTTTTCAAGCTGGGAGAGCCCCACTTTGGCGAGGACTTCACGTGCCCTTTTTTTTGCTTCACTTTTCGGGACGTGCGCCCGTTTGAGCGGAAAGGTCACGTTGGCCAGCACGTTCAGATGCGGGTAATTGATGAATTGCTGGTAGACCATGGCCACCCCCCGTTTCCAGACAGGAAGGCTCAGAAACTCTTTTTTGTGCAGGGTCAGTTCCCCCTTCTGGGGGGTATCGAGACCGGCAATGGTTCTGAGCAGGGTGGTTTTGCCCGAAAGGGTCCGACCGAGAATCGTATAAAGTTTTCCACGTTTGAACTCAAGGCTCACGTCGTCCAGGTGCGGGACGCCGCCGATTCGAATGTCAAAATTTTTCATTAACAACGACATAAAAACATTCTCCTTAGCGGATAGCGCCCGCCAGGTTGCCGCTGGAAAGAAAGCGTTCGACAACGAAAGCGATGATCACCAACGGCGCCACGGAAACCAGGGCCGAAGCCGAGAGGCTCCACCAGGGTGTAACCGAAGAGTTGAGCGCCACCACGGCCACCGGAAGCAGCTGCGTTTTGGTGAAGGTGAGGGTAAAGGCGAAGAAAAAATCGTTCCACCCGAATATGATGCAAAAAAGTCCTCCCACTACGATTCCCGGTATGGAATTGGGCAGGACCACCCTCAGGAAGGCGCCCACCGGGGTACACCCGTCAATCATGGCCATTTCGTCCATTTCTTTCGGCACGTTACTGAAAAAATCGACCATGACCCACGTGGCGATGGGCAGCAGCAGGGCCACGTAAACAAGAATCAGGCCGGGGATGGAGTCAAGGAGCCCCAAAAACTGCAGCATGAGGAAAAAGGGGATCGACAGCACGATGGGCGGCATGATTCTCTGGGAGATAAAAAAGAACGTGATGTCGCTGTTCTTGACGAAACCGACCTTGTAGGTGAACCGCGCCAGGCCGTAGGCGGCAAGGGTCCCGAGGGCCATGCTTATGATGCTGGCGCTCAAGGTTACGATGATGCTCGAAATATAGGGTTGCACGATATCGATGCCCTGCCCGCCCGATCTGACCAGTACCTTCCACCCTTCGAGGGAAGGTTTGTATTGGAGCCAGGGGATGTAGGTTGCCCCCCCGGTGACGCCGTTTGCGGTCTTGAACGAAGTGGTGAGCGCCCAGAGAAAAGGGAGGGCCACAAAAGAGGACCAGAGAAGGATCGCTCCGTATTTGAATGTGAGGTAGAGAGTTCTCATGAATTAATCCCGTGCTATGTTGCGCGTCAAGATCTTTGCGATGATCGTGAGGCTGATGATCATAATGACAAGATAGGTGATGGAGAGCGTTGCCGAGTATCCAATCTGGTAGTCGCGCATCCCCCGAATGTAAATGTAATAACTGCTGGTTTCCGTCGCTGTTCCGGGTCCCCCTGAGGTCAGAACGTAGATGGTTTCCATGATCTTGGAAGCCTCAATGAGCCTGATCATGATGGCTCCGATTGAGATGGGCGCCATCAGGGGGAAGGTGACGCTGAAAAATGTCCTGAAAGGTCCCGCCCCGTCGATGGCGGCGGCCATGTAAGGATCCCTGGGAAGGGACAAGAGGCCTGCCAGAAGCAGCAGGAACATGAACGGGGTCCACTGCCACGTTTCCACGAGGATGACGCTGACCATGGCCATGCCGGCGGTGGAAAGCCAGGTGACCGGCTCGAACCCGAGCAGTTGGACGATGTCGTTGGCGGGTCCCAGGGATTCGTGCAGGATGGTCCGCCAGACAACGCTCATAATGACCGGCGTCGTCATCATGGGCACCAGGAAAAGTACGCGGACGAATCGTTTCATGAGAACGTCGCGCCACACCAGGAGCGCAAGGCCGAAACCGAGCGCGTACTGGAGCAGGACCGAACCGACGGCCATGAAACTGAGCCTTCTGAGCGCTTCCCAGAACCTGCCGTCCTCAAAAAGCCGTGTATAGTTCTGGCCTCCGATCCAGTCGAGCCCTGGTTTAACGACGTCCCAGCTCGAAAAGCTGACCCTGATCGTGAACAGGAGCGGAAAGATGATGATCGCGACCAGGACGATGAGCCCGGGAAGGAGAAAAATATGTTTGTGTTTCAGTCCTAACATAGCTCCTCTGAGAACGTCCGGGGGCTCTGCCGTTCAGGAAAAGCCCCCGGTGAAAAATGATGAACAGGACCGCGGTTAGTCTGCGATCCTGTCCCGGTCTATAAGAATCAGCGAAGGTTGTCTTCGAGGGCAACCACGTTTTTGTAAGCGTCGCGAACCCGATCTTTACCGATACGATCGACGATCTGCGTCCATTCTTTGGCAACACCATCAAGAGCCTTTTGGGCAGTTTCCTGACCTGCCATGGCCTTGGAAACGCCTGCTGCAAGAGAACTCATGAACTGACCGACTCCGGGAACCCTGAGGTCGAAGACGCGGTTCTTGCTCAGGTCCATGCCGGACAGGGTTTCCACATAGGTTTCAGCGGTATTCTTATCCCATCCGAGTTTTTCGACCCAGAAATCGGGATCAAAATGCGTTGACCGGTAGGGGTTCACGCCGAAACGACCGATTTGGAGATCGTGTACGGTATTGGCCTGGTTGCTGAAAAATGCCAGAAAATCAAAAGCCATGTCCTTGTTCTTGGACATCTTTGAAACGGCTGATGTCCATCCCCAGCAAATGTAGGGAGCGCGGTTGGGCGGGGAAAACTTGTCCCACTTACCGGTGTCGCGGTTCCACACTTCGTTGGCGCCCGGCAGCGGTGCCGCGGCCACCTTGTTGCGGATAGGACTGTCTTTCTGCATGGCCTGGATGAAGGCGTCATCCCAGCTGTAACTCATGAGGGCCTGGCCACCGCCGAAGGAGAAAATCTCGTCGCCGAGGCCGAAGTTGTTTCCTCCAGGGGGAAAGGCTTTTTGTGCATCGACGAAAAGCTGGAGTCCTTTGACCCATCCCGGATTGTTGATCAGAGGTTTCATGGTTTTCAGATCGAAGAAGAAGCCACCTTTCACGTTCGGGTTCTTCGCGTATGGAGCTGCCCTGCTGATGAAGGCTGAGAACATAAGGTCGTCACGTTTGGCGACTTCGGCTGTTCCGTAGTTTTTCTCTCCATCGCCGCTCCAGTCCCAGCCGGAAAAATATATGGCAACTGCGTTGTACTCTTCCCAGGTTTGGGGGACGCGAAGATCTTTTCCCGTGTCCTTCTTATAACGGGCCTGCATCTTGGGATCATTAAAAATGTCGGAACGGTACTTCAGGTAATGACGGTCACCGTCCACCGGAAACTGGATCATCGTGTCGCCCCATTTGGCAACGTCCTGGTAGTTGAGGGTCACTTCTTTCATGGCGCCGTTGTCCAGGTATTTCTGGGGAACCGGGGCCAGGTAGTTGTTCAGGTCGCCGATCCAGAGAGATCCATAAAAGAGAACATCGTAGGCGTCCTGTTTGGTCTGGAAGGGGATCATGATTCTCTGGAACAGATCACCGAAAGGCACATGAACCACGTTGACCTTTGCGCCGGTCAGTTCCTCGAACTGCTTGGCGTGAAGGGCGGTGGGCTCACCCATGACAGGAACTGCGTGGGTGATGATATTCAGGGTTCTGCCGGAGTAATCCTTGGCATCGATGGACTCGTAGGAACCGATTCCCGGGACATCTTTTTCAATGCCGTACTTCGAATAGTCGGCTGCTTGGGCCGAGAATCCGCCTGCGACCAAAAAAATGGTCAAGATCGAAGCTGCAAAATACCGTTTCATGTTTCCTCCTGTGTTCAAAAAGGTTTAGATTTACGGAATTAAGACCGCGCGGCCGTTATTCCTCCCATCCTTAAGGTCCCGAAGGGCCTTGTTGGCGTTGCTTAACGAGTATTCTTTTGTGGTCAACGTGACAAGTCCTCGATCGACCATGGTGAGTAGTTCTTTCAGATCTGAAAAGGTCCCTCCGAGAACACCTACGATGGTTTTTTCGGACCGGATCAGCTCGAGGGTCGATATGGTTAGCCTGCCCCCATAGCCGACGAGGTAGTAGTGTCCGCCCCTTTTGGTGACAAACAGGCCTTTGTCGACGGAGCCGTTTCTCCCCACGAAGTCGATGACGGTTTCCACTCCCTTTCCGCCGGTCAGTGCTAGGATTTTTTCAGTGTAGTGTTCGTCGGCAACAAAAGTGTAGTGGGCGCCCACGGATCGAGCCAGGTCCAGAGCCGTTTCGGATTTGTCCACTACAATGATTTCTGTGGAACTGAGCGCTCTGAGTATCTGAATGCAGAGATGTCCAAGACCTCCGGAGCCAATTACGAGGGTGTAATGACCGGGAGCCAGGTGTTTCGAAGCCCTGCGCGCCACGTTATAGGCAGTCAGCCCCGCGTCGGCCAGTGGAGCCGTGTCCATTGGCGAGAGATGAGATGGCAGTTTCAGAAGCATGCTCTCTTCAGCGAGCATGTATTCCGCAAATCCCCCGTTACGGTTGAAGCCTGGGTAAAGCCCGCGCTTTTTGTAGTGATGGCTTCCAGTTGCTCCGGAAGCCTCCAGGTCTCCGGCGGCCGTGGGGTGCAGGATGACCGGGTCTCCGACCTGCACGGTTTCGACCGCTCCCCCTATTTCTTCCACCCAGCCGGCATTTTCGTGCCCGAGAATTATCGGCAGTTGGATTCGCATGTGATTAGACCACGAACCCTCGATCAGCTTCAGATCTGTTCCGCATACCCCTGCCCCTCCGATCCTGACGATAACATCGGTCGGTTCTTCTATAACAGGGTCCGACACGTCTTCGTACGACAGCCAATCTGAACTGTTCAACGATTCGTCGAATTGGTGCAACAATGCGGCCTTCATGCTCTCTTAATCAGGTGTCCTTATGTTTAGGCTCAATGTTCGCTGTGCTTTTACCGGCGGTTTCAAAGAAAAAAACCTGTTTTTGGAAGATACTTCTGCAATTCAAAAGCAAGTTGTATGCCAATGTCAGGCCTCCGGATGGATGCCTTAAAGTCATCAGAACAATCCTCGTGATCGGTTTTAGGGATCGGAGGCCCGTGGCCGCTTATGGGCGAAATAGCCGGGATGATAATATTGCTGAAAAGAAAAGGTTATTGACAAGATATAGGTGATGTACCACAATGTTACCATAGGTCTGTTGGGAAAATGAACAGGTTGACATTCTGTATTGTTCCAAAAATGAACAGGTGTTGTTCACTTGGAATTGAATTATAACCTAAAAGCTGCAATTAGATTTTAGCTATTGGCCGTTAGCTTAAAGGATTCAAACATTTGAATGCTTTCTTCCTATATTGAAGCTTTCATTTTTTGATGCCAAGCTAATGTAATCGTAAGTAACCGATATCGTGGGGCTAACAGCTAACGGCTAACCGCTAATTGCAGCTTTTAGGTATAAGGTAATGATCAATGAAGGAAAATCCTCGCGCCCTGCTGACCCGCAACGGGTCGTTGTCTCAGGAATATTTCAATCGAGAAATCCGTGCGTCGTGGGAACGCTGTTTTGACATTGGCCTTGACCCATTCGGAAGTTCCAGACTCGCCAGGATCGACGATTTGGAACTGGAAAGGCTGAAAGAGGAAAATGATTTCGTAAAACGGTTGGCCAAGATCGAGATGGAAAACCTCCACAGGCAAATTGCCGGCTCCAATTTCACCATCATTTTTGCGAACGATGAAGGGATCATTCTCGATAGTATCGTTGATTTTTCTACTACGAGAAAGGATGGAGGGAGGATCTCTCCGGGATACATTTGGAGAGAAGAAAACAACGGAACCAATGCCCTGGGTTTGGTTGCGACTATCCGAAAACCGGTAATCGTGCACGGGGACGAACACTATTTCAAGGAGCATGCAGGGCTGACCTGTGCTGCGGCTCCAATTTACGGGCTTGAGGGCGAAACCGTAGGGATTATTGACGCCACCTCGGACTGCCGCTCACGGCAGAGGCATACCCTCGCTCTGGTGGAGATGTCGTGCGTTACGGTCGAAAAGGGTCTTTTCAGGGCCAGGCACAAAAATAATTTTGTTTTTGAGATTCACAACCGTCGGGAATTTTTAGGAACGCTACAATCGGCGATGATCGCTTTGGACGGCAACGGATTCCTCATGGAGGCAAGTCGCCAGGCACGCTTTTTCCTGCAGGGAATTTCCTTGAAAGCGAGAATCCACTTTGACGAAATATTCAGGACACCGTTGAAGGAATTTCTAAGACTCCTTCAGGGCGGCGGAACAATCGACATTACCGACTGCGAGGGGAGTTCTTTTGCCGCGAGGGCATGTAACTATTTCGCCAGGAAGGAGGTAGTGAGAAAGGGTCCGATCGACTTTTCGAACCATTCGAGGCAAGAAGTGCCGATGGTTTGGGAGGATCCGGCCGTCAGATCGGCCATGCACCTGGTCAAGGGGGCTGTGGAACTGAACGTGCCGGTTCTGATACGGGGAGAAACAGGGACCGGAAAAGAGCTGATGGCCAGATACGCTCACTCTATCAGTGGTCGTATCGGCAACTTTGTACCTGTTAACTGTGCGGCCCTTCCGGAAAATCTTTTTGAATCCGAGTTGTTCGGGTACCAAGAAGGGGCGTTTACCGGGTCCGGAAAAGGTGGTTCCCTGGGCCTTGTCATGCAGGCACGAGGCGGCACGCTTTTCCTGGACGAAATCGGGGCCATGCCGATCCAGGTGCAGGCCAAGATGCTGCGGTTTCTGGACAGGATGGAGATCAGGCCTGTTGGGGGAACGCGGGAAATCAGGGTGGACATCCAACTGATTTCCGCTACCAACTCAAAACTCACAGGAGCCGGGAGCAACGGTTTCAGGACGGATCTTCTTTATCGCCTCAATACGATGGAAGTTCGCATTCCTCCGCTGAGAGAGCGGCGTGATCTTCAAACCATCGTTGCCTCCGTGGTGACAAGTTTCGGTAAAGAACTGGTTTTGGAACCCAAGGCGATTGATCTTTTGGAGGCTTACAACTGGCCTGGCAACATCCGCGAACTTAAAGGGCTTCTGACTCGTCTGCTCATCTCCTGCCCCAACCGGAAGGTTCTTGCCGAAGATGTCAGGAGTTTTCTATCAGCCCAAGACACGGAACTGACCGGCGATCAATCAAAAAATCTGGCTGATCACGAACGCGATGTTATTCTGGCAGCCTACGAACGGCATCAGGGAAATATTTCCGCTGTATCGAGGGACCTGGGGATTTCCAGAAACAAGGTCTATAAGAAATTGAAAGAAGGCCGCCGCATAGGGTAGGCGGCACTCCGGCATATTATCCCATAAACTCTGCAACAATCCGATTAAATTTGGAAGGGTTCTCAATAAACATGAAATGGTTCCCGCCTTCCTCTTCTTCGAAGATTTCCAACTGTGCACCCTTGATTTGCTGAGCAATCCACTCCACGGATTTCCATGGTATTGCGCTGACACGCCCACCGATAACGAGGGTGGGAAGGGTGAGACGCGGGATTAGGTCATGCCAGTCTTGAAAGGCGTGATTTAACATCAGGGTGGACGCGTCTTTTCGGGTCATTTTAAAATTGCACTGCATAATCCACTCTTTCACATCATCCGGGCAATTCTTGGTCAACATGCTGCCGATGAGTCCCCGAGTAGTTGCTTCGCCTTCGGACCCTGCCAGCGCGTTACACGTGTCATAAGCGGATTCAGGTGAAAAGATAGAGCCGGCTGCCTCCAGTTCAGCGGGTGTCCACGCCGGGTTTGAGGTAAGGTGCGGCGGTTCGTCAACAAGGATGATTTTGGCAAGCCTATCCGAACCGAAAAGGTCCCAATAAGCCCAGATCACGGAACAGCCCATGGAATGCCCAAGCACAGTAACATCGGTCAGATCCAGGGATACAAGTAGTTCAAACAGGTCTTTTGCGAGCCGATAAAGCTTGTAACCAAAACCTGGCTTTTCTGACTCACCGTGTCCGCGCAGATCAATGGCGATCACTTGATAACGCTCGCTCAACTCCGCAATCTGATGTTTAAATTCCTCTGCACATTGCGACCAACCATGAATCAATACGAGTGGTTTGCCAGACCCGGCTTCCATATAGTGCAATTTAACACCGTCACTCGTTGTAAAGTGTTTAGAACAGCATTCTGTTTTATTCATCCTTTTTCTCCTTTCTCTCAAGTTGTCATAGGATTCATGTTCTTTAGAAACACTCCTCTTATAGCAATTGACCATACAAAAAAATAGAGCGAAATGAAAGTAAATTTAATGAACAATAACAGGCGTCTTTTAGCCTGGTAACGCCTCTGTCTTCAATTTTTTCTTGAGGATCTTTCCTGTCGCCGTCATGGGAAGGGCGTTTCGAATGTCGACGATTCGCGGGTATTTGTAGGCGGCAATCTGTTCTTTGGCCCAGACAATGATATCTCCCGGTGAAACGGTCGCGCCTTCGGTAGGGACAACGAAAGCCTTTATTTCTTCGCCATGCTGAAAAAGACATCGGGGTCAGGTCTACATTCTTGATAAATCCAGTTTTCTTGCAATCTTATTAATTTTACTTTTAAGTTTTTTATCTTTTCTTATTTTATCAGTAGCCATTAATCATATTATCTGTCAAAAATGGGCTATTGACAATACCCTTTGACCATAGTAAGATAAGGCAAATATATAAGGAGAAAGATATGGCATTGTCGCAAAATAGTTCAATGGAAAAAGT
>CAYOWC010000064.1:0-5058 GCA_964407525.1 uncultured Desulfobacteraceae bacterium
AAATGTATCTTTTTCATAAAGATCTGAGTGGAGATGGAGTGGCTGGCTGTATTGAATATTTTGCTACCGGCAAGGATTATTATTTTACAATCAAAAATATTGTGAACCAATGTGGATATTCTTTTGACAAAATAGGCAGCTTCTTGGATTTTGCATCTGGTTATGGGCGGGCCACAAGGTTTTTGCTGCAAGAAATGGATGCGAAAAAGATATGGGTAAGTGATATTTATAAGGGTGCCATTGATTTTCAAAGAGATTATTTTGGTGTCAATGGCTTTTATTCTTTCGCAGAACCCTCTGAAGTCGATTTCCCAAGGAAGTTTGACGTCATTTTTTCGGGATCATTGTTTTCCCATCTTCCAGAAGATCGATTTGAACAATGGTTAGAGACCCTTTATGCTCATTTAGAAAACAACGGGATCTTAATCTTTAGTACTCATGGGGAGTCACTCCTTCCTCCTGATGCCAAAAGGCAAGGGAAAGGTTTCACATATCTCAGGCAGAGCGAAAGCTTATCATTGCCGATAGACGAATATGGGAGTTCTTTTGTATCAAGAAAATGGGTTGAAGATCTTGCTGTTAAGCTGAAAATAAATGATTTGATTTTCGTGGAAAGCGAATTATGCCGTCACCAGGACGTTTATGTCGTTTCCCAGGGATCTCTTCCGTTGATGGAAAGGAGCAGTCCATTAGCCGGCCATGTGGATGGCTTGTCGATGCAGGATGGAATCATCACAATTTCTGGGTGGATGGCCGATCTTGTATCCGGTGCGCCGGTGGAAAAAATCTCAATGCGCCTGAACGGAATTCCATGTGGGAACGCTGAATTGCGTGGGGAGAGGACAGATGTTTGCGACCGTTTCGGCAGGGATGACTATTTTCTTTCAGGATGGCAACTTGGTTTAGATGAAGCGTTTGCAGAGAAATGCATCCTCGATAACGAAGGTAGGTTGCTGGTTGAGGCAATCGTTAAGAACAGAGAACATCAATACGTATTTGTCAAAGTCCTTTTTTGGAAAGAAATTCTGCTTGAGAGGAGCAATCCATTCATCGGTTATGTTGATTGCTGGGGAATGCAGGATGGCGCCATCACAATTTCCGGATGGATGGCCGACCTTGTAACCGGTGCGCCGGTAGAACAGATCTCAATACATTTAAATGGAATTTCATGCGGAAATGCTAAATTGAGTGGAGAGAGGAAGGATGTTCGGGACCATTTCGGCAGGGATGACTATTTTCTTTCAGGGTGGCAATGTATCTTAGATGAAGCGTTTGCAGGAAAATACATTCTTGGTGCTGAAGATAGATTACAGGTCGAGGCAGTTGTTAAGAACAGAGAACGCCAATATGTGTTTGCCAAGGTTCTTTTTTTGAAAGAACTTATAGGGAAATAATGGAAACCCCACTTGTTTCAATAATTGTCAGGACAAAAGACCGACCCGAACTTCTGCAAGACGCGCTCAAGAGTATTGCGGATCAGACGTATAAATCCATTGAAACCGTGATCGTTAACGATGGTGGCTGTGACGTGAATTCAGTGGATCTTGAAACCATCCTGGGTCACATACCGTTAACCTATGTCAAAAACGAAACAAGCCTGGGGCGGGGAGCTGCTTTAAATATCGGGTTGGAGAAAAGTAAAGGCATTTACGTGGCCTTTCTTGACGATGACGACATCTATGATTGTTCCGGAATTGCCGCTCTTGTGGATACTGCGATTGAGAACCGTGCTGATGCCGTGTATGGCCAGGTTGTATGCCGGTCTACGAGATCAGGAGGCGAAGAGGCGGAAACTACGGAAAAGGTCCTGGGCGAGCCGTTCGATTTTGGGAAACTCCTTTTTGAAAATTTTATCGCGACGAATTCTCTGTTGGTATCAAGAGAGCTTGCTCAAAAGACCGGTCCTTTTGATAATGACTTTGAAATATTCGAGGACTGGGACTGGATCATCAGGATGGCATCTATCTGTGAACCGCGGTTTACGGATACCGTTGTAGGTGAATACCGGATGTTTTCTTCCAGCACCCTAACCGGCAAAGGTGGGAAGGCTTTACACAGGCTTCACAAGGAAAAGCTTCTTGAGAAGCACTTGGGAAAAGCTAAGGGAGGAGATTTTCTTGACCATGTGCAACGTGCTGTTGACAAGATTGTGCTGGAAAAAGATACCGAAAACCACCACCTGATGGACCAGATAGAGAGCCTTACTGAAGAGGTGGGGACCAAGACGGAGTGGGTTAGCGATAGAGACCTCTACATTGTCAGGCTCCAAGAGGCCATCAATAAACTTGAAGAAACCATTGCTGAGCTTGAGGAAGCTCTCCGTCAGAAAGATGAACATATAGAATGGTTAACCACCGAAAACCAGACTATCACTGCGGAGTACGAGGCGATAAAGAATGCATTTGACGAAATTCTTTCATCCCGTTCCTGGAAAATAACAAAGCCTGTCAGGGCATTTGGAGCCGCTGCAAAAAAGGTTTTCCCGAAAAAAAACAATGTCTGATAAATTACCCGCAGTAGATATTATCATAGTAAATTATAACGGTATGGAGCACCTTCCCGGTTGCCTTGGGTCTCTTTTCAAGACCGATTACCCTTTTTTTTCGACCACACTTGTAGATAATGATTCCCAAGACGGGAGCGTTGAGTGGGTAAAGAAAAATTATCCGGAAGTCAGGGTAATCAGAAATAGTCAAAATCTTGGCTTCGGGAAGGCAAATAATATTGGAATAGAAGAAACCCGTTCGCCCTACACAGCCCTCCTGAATAGTGATACGGTCGTTGAAAAAGGATGGTTGAGGCCTCTTGTTGAAACGGCCCATAAAGACCCTTCCATCGCAGCTACCTGCTCAAAGCTCCTGTTCCTGCAAAATCCCCGTATTGTAAACGGTGTCGGAGGAGGGATGAATTATGTGGGATATGGGTACGACATAGGGGCTTACGAAGTCAACAACGGCCAATTTGATGAAGAAAGTGATGTTTTTTTCCCTACGGCGGCTGCATGTGTGCTCAAGAGATCCGCATTTGAGGAAGTAGGCGGGTTTGACGAGCGGTTTTTTATGTACCATGAAGACGTGGATTTGGGGTGGCGATTGCGCTTGAAAGGATATGGCATCAAGTGTGTGACCGATTCTGTTGTGCATCACGCCTTTGGCGGAACATCACTTAAGTCCGGCAGCATGGCATTCAGAAACAATCTCGGGCAACGGCATGCCCTGAGAAGTTTGATCAAAAACTACGAATTTGCTACGCTCACAAAGGTCCTTCCCCTGTTTATAGCCATGGGGCTCAGGAATACGATAAGGGGGCAGTCACCGGATTTTCTGAAATGCCTCCTTTGGAATGTGAAACGACTGCCTGATACCCTGTATGAACGAAAAAGGATCCAGAAAACCAGAAAGATCAAGGACAAAAAGCTCACCTCTTTGATTTGGCAGGATATACCGATGCCGTTTCGTTTTCCTGATTATACCGTTATGAATCTTGAATCGTTTTCTGGGGGGAAGAGAAGGGTTTCCGCGTTTGACATGTCCGATAGCCAACCGGACAACCTGGGGTACGGATGGCACGGGGTTGAAGTATTCTTTGGGGATGGCCGGACGAGGTACAGGTGGTCCAAGGAAGAGGCTGTTTTTCACCTTTGGAACGATCACGGTGAAGGGACGCTCTCCCTTGACGTTTTGGGGCTTTCCGAAACGCTCAAACGGAACCGCACTTTTTCGGTATGCATTAATGGTGGGGAGTCTTATGAACAGCGCTTATCATCCGATAACTGGGAAACTGTGACGGTGCCGTATTATGGGGAACCAGGCCCACTCGAAATAAGGTTGGTGATGGGGGCAGATACCTGGTCTCCTCATGATCAATTTAAAAATGGAGATCACAGGCGATTAGGCATTGGCGTCAGGGGCGCAGAATTCCTGCCTGCGCATTCCACCCCGAGTTCCCTTGACGGGATCAGTGTGATCATACCGACCTACAATAGGATCGAAAATCTTTTAAAGGTTCTCCAATCCCTTGAGGCGCAGAAACTCGATAGGACGCAATTCGAAGTCATCATTGTCGACGACGGTTCCACCGATTCCACAGAGAAGGATCTGAGAAAATTCATGGGAGAAAGCTCTCTCCATATGAAATATTTTAAACAGGCGAATAAGAAGCAGGGGGCTGCGAGAAATTTGGGTCTGCAGCATGCGAAAATGCCGCTTATCGCGTTTATCGGGGATGACATCATACCTACCCCGGACTTCTTAGGGGAGCACCTGCGTTTTCATCGGAAAAATAACAGAGATGGAAAAATCTGCTTGATTGGATACACGACATGGCCGGAAGATATCCGAATAACGCCTTTTATGGAATATATAGGTGAGTATGGTTACCAGTTTGGGTATTCATTGATTCATGGCAATGGCCCTTTGCCTTTCAATTTTTTTTACACATCAAACATTTCTATCCCCAAGGCATTGCTAGACGATCTGGAATATGTTTTTGAGGAGGATTTCGACACCTACGGCTGGGAAGATGCGGAACTCGGATACCGGCTTGAAAATCGAGGGATGCGACTTTTCTATAATGCCTCTGCCATCGCCTACCATGACCATCCTGTAGATATATCCTCTTTCTGCAGGCGGCAATTAAACGTGGGAAAGGCATCAAGAATTTTCGTCAAGAAACACCCGGAATTAGAAGGGTTCTTAGGGGACCGGAACCATTTAAGGAAATGGGCGAGGCTGACCCGGGGGTTAGTGGCGGTGCAGGCGCCTACGAATTTTGTGGACAGGCGCTTTTTGTTGCCACTTCCCCATGCGCTTTACGGAATTATTCTCAAAGCGAACTATGCAAAAGGCGCTTTGAATGGTTGATTGTTGAATAGCAAACAAGGAATCAAACAAGGAACAATGAAGTCGATGACAATAGATAGAGCAAAGGGGGGGAGCCTCATAGACGCCCTCCACATTTTCACCCTGACCGGTTTTGCAGTTGCCCAACCGCTCTTTGATCTGCTTTCCCGTAACGTGGGGTTCTTTGTCGCGAGGCACTCGAAACCGTCGGATGTGC
>CAYOWC010000064.1:5158-6738 GCA_964407525.1 uncultured Desulfobacteraceae bacterium
CTTTCCCGTAACGTGGGGTTCTTTGTCGCGAGGCACTCGAAACCGTCGGATGTGCTTTTGCTTATTCTGGCCCTGTCCGTCTTATTGCCGTTGCTGCTGGTCCTTGCTGAATGGTTGGTTGGCTTTTTGGGGCGACGTTTTCGGAAGGTTGCACACTGGTGTATCGTATCAATCTTGTTGATGGTCATTGTTATGCAGGCGCTTGATAAAATCTTTGAACTCCCCGGAGCTGCATGCCTTGTTGGAGTTGCCGTTGCGGGCATAGGGGGAACTGTTGCGTACGCATGTTTCCGACCTATAAGGGTTTTTTTGACCGTCCTCTCCCCATCGGTGCTGATTTTTCCCGCCCTTTTCCTGTTTAACTCACCTGTATTCAAGGTTGTGTTTCCCGAAAAAGCCCCCTCTGCTGCAGCAATCAAGATCGATAACCCTCCTCCGATAATAATGGTAGTATTTGATGAATTCCCGATAACCTCCTTGATGGATAAAAACAGACAGATCGACCCCGTCCTCTACCCTAACTTTGCGGCTTTGGCAGAACATTCTTATTGGTTTCGAAATGCTTCCACCGTAGCAGATAACACCCATGTGGCAATACCTGCAATTTTGTCGGGAAAATATCCTGACGGAGTCCACCTTCCCACGGCGACGGAACATCCCCACAACCTTTTCACCCTTTTAGGGGGCGTATATACGTTGCATGTGTCCGAACCTGTCACTCAATTATGCCCTGAAAGTCTCTGCGGAACCGGTGTTGGAGATGGCTCTGAGAGGTTCTCCTCTTTGCTGACGGATCTGTCTTGTGTTTATCTTCATGTCAGTCTCCCTCCCTTCATGAGAAGTAGCCTGCCGGATATTACAAAAAACTGGGGTGGGTTTGGGCAGGATGTAAGGCCCCCAACTTCTCAAGAAAAAGCAGATGAAATCAAGCTTGTCGTAAAAAAGGAGCTGCAGGAGTTACACAAAGACCGTAGTCGCGAATTCGAACAATTCATTGATTCCATTCGTCGCTCCGAGCAGCCTAGCCTATATTATTGCCATATTCTTCTCCCACACGCTCCATACATCTATCTTCCGTCCGGGAAAAAATACGGGTCGGATTCGGGCCTTGCAGGGCTGAAAAATGAGAAGTGGGGGCCGGATATTATGATGGTTAATCGGTCGTACCAGCGGTATCTTCTGCAAGTTGGATATATGGATACTCTTATTGGGAAATTGATTGCTCATCTTAAGAAAGAGAACATGTACGAACCATCCATCATCATTGTCACCGCCGACCATGGCGTCAGCTTTCTGCCTGATGATTTTCGCAGACCACTTACGAAAACGAACCATGGAGATATCATGCCGATGCCTCTTTTCATGAAAGCTCCTGAGCAACAAAAAGGGGTAATTATCGATCGCAACGTCGAATGCATCGATATCTTGCCTACCATTGCCGATATCCTGGGCCTGGATCTGCCCTGGGAAATAGATGGAAACTCGGCGTTTGATCTTTCGGTTCCAGAACGAAATGAGAAAATAATTTATCGTGACAATGGCAGGGAACGACTCACGTTTGATTCGGATTTACCCGCCAA
>CAYOWC010000064.1:6838-19401 GCA_964407525.1 uncultured Desulfobacteraceae bacterium
TTTATCGTGACAATGGCAGGGAACGACTCACGTTTGATTCGGATTTACCCGCCAAGCATGTTGGACTAAAGCGAAAACTGGAGGTGTTTAAATCCGGAGCAAGTCCTTACGGATTGTTCAAGACCGGTCCTTATAGTGAACTCGTGGGAAAACATATTACAGAGTTAGAAATATTGGAGAAACCCGGGATTGTTATCGAACTTGACCAACCAGGGCTTTATGACAAGGTGGTTTTGACGTCCAGATTTTTGCCTGCACATATTTCCGGGTCCATAAGAGAAAGCATTGGGAATGAAGATGGCCTGGATCTTGCGGTAGCTGTTAATGGAATTATTTGGGGCGTATCCAGAAGTTCTACCAATCTGGAGCACGGAATCCGCAGGTTTTCCGTCGTAGTGCCCGAGGCCTCTTTCAGAGATGGCAAGAATGATATCTCTGTGTATGTAGTATCGCGAAGTAGTGGAAAGCTTTGCCTGGAAAGAGCCAGGGAGGATCGTGTCACTGAAAAGTATTCTTATAAAAGGTCAGCCGATGATCAGAGTGAAATAGCCTCTTCGAGAGGCATATCCATACCCATAAAGAAAAATGCCCTGAAGGGGTACCTGGATATCGCCGATGTTCGAAATGGCAGGGGGGTGTTTGTAGGTTGGGCAGCAGATATTAAGAATTCCGAACTTCCGGAAGCGATAGTCATGTTTGTGAATGGGGAGTTCTTTTACTCTGCCCGTTGTAATGAAGAGCGTCCAGGCATAGCCAAACGTTTTAATGCCCCTACTCTTGAAGCCTCAGGATTTCATTTCGTTTTCCCATTGGAATTATTTAAGGATATTAATACCTCCGAAATCCGTTTTTTTGCCGTATCCAAAAGGGGTGTTGCCTCTGAGCTGCATTATCCCGAGGTTGGCTATTCCCTTGCTTCATCCAAAGAGCACGGTGAAATCATCACTCCGTTTGTGGGTAAAACCGTACCGGTAACGCCGAACGGGATTCTCGGATATATGCATACTCCTGACGTTGGGCGAGATACGATTACATTTATTGGGTGGGCTGCTGATATGAAAAACCGCGAACTTCCCAAAAATATACTGGTTTTTCACAATGGCAGTCTAATAGGCTCCGGCTGCTGTGATCTTGAGCGGCCGGACGTGGCGAAGCATTTTAATGACCCCTGGCTGAAGGGCTCAGGGTTTAAATTTGTTTTCTCAACTGCCTTGTTCGAGGGTACCGAACCATCCGAAATCCGTTTTTTTGCCGTATCCAAAAGGGGTGTTGCCTCCGAACTGCATTAGCCAGAAAGTTACAAGCGGGGTGAAAGGTTAGGAGCATCTCAGTTCAAGAAATCAACACTATTCAGATGGAGGATTTATGAACGCTAATTTTAGAGGACTTATTTTATTCGCAGCGTTTTTTGTGGTTTTATTTGCAGCATCCCCTGCCTATGCATATTTGGATCCGGGTACCGGGAGCATGATGGTTCAGGTGCTGCTTGCCGCAGTGGCTGCAGCAGGGGTATCTATAAGTATTTTCTGGGGCCGATTACGGACATTTTTTCATCGGGTTTTCGGCCGCAAAGATGACAAAGGCGAGTGATTGAGATGTCGTTTGTTTCAGGATCGTTCCGGGACCCATCGGGGTCCGTTTTTATCGAAGGGGGACAGGTTTATCGTACTATTTTTGAACCGGGGGTGGCGGATTTTGAGGCTGCCCGTGATGAAGGCATATACGATGATCTTATCGATCGCGGATTGCTTATTTCTCACAAAGAGGTGCATGAACAGGTTGTGGGCCCCGAGGGCGCGGTATATTGTCTGAATCACCAGCGGCTTCCAATGATCAGTTACCCATGGGAATGGCCGTTTTCGGTGCTCAAAGAGGCTGCGCTGATCCATCTTGATATTATGGAAAGGCTCCTGCCACAGGGGTTCTGGCTGCGTGATGCGAATGCCTTTAATGTGCAGTATGATGGTGAGAGACTCCGTTTGATAGATACCCTGTCAATTGGTAGACGCCCCCCGGACAGCCCGTGGGTCGCATATGGGCAGTTTTGTTCCCACTTTCTGGCACCCCTTGCCGTGGCTGCACATTGCGATATCCGCACACTTTCGTTATGGAGAAACTACACGGATGGTTTTCCTTTGGATTTGGCGTGCCGGATGTTGCCGTGGAGGAAGAGATATCTTCCCGGCCTTTTTATGCACTTGGCTTTACATGCGCGCTTTCAGGAAAAAGCGGATCAAGCAGAGGATATAGGGAAAAAACAAGGGCCGAAAAAGTCCCCTAAGGTAAGTGACCGGGGACTGACAGGCCTGGTCCGTTCATTGAGGCGAACCGTTAAAGGAATATCCTGGAAGCCGGCGTCTAAGATATGGGGAGAATATGGGAATATTCGAACCTATAATGATGAAGATGTGTCTCAAAAATCGAGATATGTGGAAAAGGTCGTGAAGAAATTGAGCCCCGATATGGTATGGGACCTGGGGGCAAACACTGGTGAATTTTCTCTTATTGCCGCTTCTCATGGGGCATTTGTGGTGAGTATTGAAGGAGACCCTGCATGCACCGAAATGATTTACCAGAAGGTGTCGCGCGGTGGTAAGCACGGGGCCGTGTTGCCCCTGACCATGGATGTTTCCAACCCTTCACCCGGTCTTGGATGGGATGGTTCTGAACGACCAGGTCTCCGTGACCGCGGTCCGGCAGACCTGGTTTTCGCCCTGGCGTTGATCCACCATCTGGTCTTTACCTCCTGTGTCCCCCTTTCCATGATAGCGGAATGGTTATCGAGAATATCGACCCATCTGCTCATTGAATTCGTTCCATTAGAAGACCCAATGGTACAAAAATTGTTAATGAACCGGAGAGGTGAACATCATCCCTACGATCCGGAAATATTCAGGTCGGCTTTTGGAGAGTTTTTTTCGTTTCTGGATGAAGAAAAGCTTCGAAACGGCAGAACACTATTCTTGCTTAAAAAATGCAATTAGCGGTTAGCTGTTAGCTATTAGTCGCATTAAATAAGTGACTTACAATTCAATAGGTTCACATCAAAAAATGAGAACCTCAACATGGAAAAAAGTCATTCAAATGCTTGATGTTTTTTAGCCAACGGCTAATCGCTAAAAGCTAATTGCAGCTTTTAGTTTTTATGTAAACGGAAGGATGTCTGAAATGGAGTCAATCTCCATAATTATCGTGAACCTTAACGGTGCAAAGCACCTTAAGAAATGCCTCGGCTCCATTAATGACCTCGATTATCCTGAAGAGATGGTTGAAGTTATTGTATTTGATAACGGTTCTAAGGATAATTCCATTGATATTATCAGAGAGGTGTGTCCTGGTGCTACTATATTAGAAAACCCCGAAAACATTGGGTTTGCGCCGCCCCACAGGATTGCCGCAGAGGCTGCAAAGGGAGATGTGCTCGCTTTCTTGAACAACGATACGAGGGTTGACAGCCGGTGGGCCAGGGAGGGGACTTCCGTTTTGGATCGTTCGGAAGGGATTGTCTGCTCTGCATCGAAACTGATGACATGGAACGGATCGCGTGTGGAATTCAATGGCGGCACGCTTCAATACCTCGGATATGCGGACCAGCTTACGGAGAATGACCTGAAGACTGGAGATGAGATCCTGTTCCCCTGCGGTGGAGCAATGTTTATCTTCAAAGATGTATTCAGGGACGTCGATTGTTTTGATGATGATTATTTCGCCATTTTTGAAGACGTTGATCTGGGCTGGCGGCTCTGGGTAATGGGCTACCGTGTGGTAATGGCGCCCGATTCTATAGTGTATCATAGAGGGCACAGCACATTAGACAGCCAAAAAGAAGAAAAAAAGCGTTTTCTCATGCACCGAAATGCCTTGATGACCATTATCAAGAATTATGATGAGGTTAACTTAAAAAAAATACTCCCCATGGCTATGGCGCTGGCAGTCAAAAGGGCACTCCTTTTCATGAACATCGATAAAAAGAGGTTTTATTTCTGGGAGAACCAGGCGCCCACAAGCGGGATACCTCCTAAATATGAGGAAGGCTGCATTCACCTTGCCGCCCTGGACGACGTTTTTGAGGCATTTCGGGATCTTGAGAAAAAGAGGGAAGCCGTTCAGAAAAACAGGAAAAGGGATGATGCTGATATCTTTAAGCATTTTAAAGATCCTTTCAGAAATGTTATGGGATACAGCGAATACCTGTGGGCTGAGAGTTCATTATTTGGAAAATTTTCCCTGGAGCAACTTTTTGACTGCAGGGGCGAATACAAAAAAAGAATAGACGAAGGGTTGTGGCATGCTGAAGAGAGGTTGGAGGCATTAAAGAAAATTGCACGGAAAGAGATGCTCTCTCTTGGAAATGCCGTTGATGGAACCGTGGTAAAGAGGCATCTTTTTGGGGCATTTTCAAGAGCTTTAATGAAAGAAGGGCCTTCTGCGACTATAAAGAAAACAACCACGTACATGACAAGAAGTCTGGGTAATTGGTTCAAGTAAAGATCGGGTGATAGATTTTGGTATTCAGTTCCGTAACTTTTCTGTTTTATTTTCTGCCGTTTGTTCTTCTCTTCTATTTTATTTCCCCGTTCAGGAATGTTTTTCTGCTGCTGGCGAGTTTGTTTTTTTATGCTTGGGGGGAGGTGAATTATGTTCTTCTGCTTCTCCTTTCCATTACCGCGAATTATGTCTTCGGTATTTTTATTGAAAGGCAGTCTTCCAGCTCAATGAAACGGGTCGCCCTCGTTCTGGGGGTGATTGTAAACGTTGGTTCCATCTGTTTTTTTAAATACACCAACTTTCTGGTGGAGAACCTGAACCAGATTCTATCGTGGTTTCATGGGTCCCCGATTTCTCTGGAGCCTGTTCATCTTCCGCTGGGAATTTCTTTTTTTACCTTCCAGGCCATTTCCTATTTGATCGATGTGTACAGGCAAACCTGCAGGTCTGAACGGAATCCATTGACCCTGGGTCTTTACATATCCATGTTTCCACAGCTGGTTGCCGGGCCGATTGTCCGTTTTAACGAAATTGTGGAACAGCTTCACCAGCGTTCGGTCAATCGCGAAAAATTTGCCGAAGGGGTTCGTCGTTTTGTTGTTGGCCTGGGGCAGAAGGTCATTATTGCCAATGCCCTGGCGGTCCCTGCCGATGCTATTTTTTCACTGCCTCCTGAAAACCTGACAGCCGCCATTGCCTGGACTGGCGCTGCTTCCTATACGCTCCAGATTTATTTTGATTTTGCGGGATATTCCAGTATGGCCATTGGCCTTGGCCTCATGTTTGGGTTCACAATTCCAGAAAATTTTAATTATCCGTATATCTCCCAATCTATTACGGAGTTCTGGCGGCGTTGGCACATGTCTCTGTCAGGGTGGTTTCGTGACTATCTCTATATCCCTCTTGGTGGAAACCGGGGCGGCGCAGGGAGAACCTATCTGAATCTGATTATTGTTTTTTTCCTTTGTGGTTTGTGGCATGGGGCAAGCTGGACCTTCGTGGTGTGGGGACTTTTCCATGGCGCTTTTCTCGTGTTGGAAAGAATTGGTTTCGGAAAATGGCTTGCCCTGGTATGGAGGCCCTTTGGCCATGCCTATGTGATGGTTGTAGTGATAGTAGGATGGACTTTTTTCCGCGCGGATAATTTTGATGTTGCTGCTGCCTTTCTTACTGCCATGGCAGGTCTTGGGAAAGGCAACGGAATAGTAAATCACGTGTGGCAATTTTTGGATCGTGAAGTGATTTTGGCCCTTATTTTGGGGGGCATAGGGGCTGCTCCCATCATTCCCATGATGAAACGGTGGTGTTCGGCCATGCATTTTGGCTTTGCAAGGAAGCGAGGGCCTTTTCCCTTTTTCCCGAGAAGCGTAGAGACGATTTGTCTGGCGGGGATCCTTTTTTTGGTAATAGCTAATCTGGCCGCGAAAACGCATAACCCGTTTATCTATTTTCGGTTTTGATATGATGAAAGAAAAAAGCTACAATATGGCCCGCTTCTTTGACTATGTATTGATTGCCATCTTTCTGATAGCCATCTGTGTTCCAGTTGCGGTACAGCTTATCGGTGCGGAACCAGATGTTTCCAATGACGAAAAACGGAAATTGGTCGCAATTCCGAGTACTCCCGCTTCTTTCCGTGAAGTTCTTGGTTTTCCTCAGGCTTTTACCTCGTATGCGGATGATAGATTCGGGCTCAGAAGGATGTTTCTGCGCCTGGGCAGTAAGTTGAGGTGGGTGCTGGGTTTGAAAATAACGCCCAAAGTCCTGTTCGGAAAGGATGGGTGGTTGTATCTGGCGAAAAACAATAATCTCATTGAACAGTTTCGGGGAATAGATCTGTTCAGCAGGGATGAACTGAGTTCCTGGGTTCAGACGATGATTTCCAGGCGCGATTGGTTGCGCGAAAGAGGGATTCCATTTATTCTTGTCGTTGCACCGAACAAGCATACCATCTATCCGGAATATTTACCGAAATGTGTTGGAGATGTCCAGGGGAAGACTCCGCTTGATCAATTGATGGAATATGTTGCGTATACAAATCTGGATGTTGTTGATCTCAGGCAGGCCGTAACGGAGGCTAAAGCGGAGTACCAGGTGTTTTTCAAGACAGATACCCACTGGAATGACATGGGTGGGTTCACAGGGTATCGGAAGGTTATGCAGCACGTAGAAGACTATTTCCCTCATGTGAAAACATTGGGAATAAATAATTTTTCTGTTCAGGAAGTGCGAACATCTGTAGGTGATCTTACACAGATGATCAATTTGAAAGGGGAGATTCCAGAATCCTGGCTTTTTCTTAAAAGGAAATTTGATTCGCATATTCTCCCGAATAAGACTGCCGGGCAGAAAAAGGTCTCTGGGGGTGTTGTTGTGGATACGGATCTTCATAATATGCCTAAGGCGGTACTATTTTCGGACTCTTTTATGATGGCTATGAAGAAATATTTTAGTGAAACTTTTCATCGCCTGGTCATTGTTCCCCATAAAGGCCTCACTTTTGATTCGGATTTGATAGAAAAAGAGAAGCCTGACATCGTTATTTATGAATTGGTTGAACGTTCCGTTAGAAAAAAGATCCCTGATGACAGAAGATTGTTGAACCGTGAACCGTAGTATTTCGTTTGGTTTCCCATGTATCTGACCAGATTTGCCATTGAAAGACCGGTCGTTGTCCGGATGCTCCTGATCCTTATTGTGGTTTTCGGGTTATACAGCTATTGGAAAATGCCCAAATACCTGGACCCGGATATTACGGTGGGCGAGGGGATCATTTTTACCATCTGCCCCGGATTTTCCCCTGAAGAAATGGAAAAACTGGTGACCAAGAAAATTGAAGATGAACTAGAGGGTATTTCGGAAATCAGGCGGTTCGAATCCAGGTCCTTTGAAAGCACTTCCAGTGTCCATGTTTTCTTTAATACGGATCTTTCTGAATATGAGATCGATCAGGCCATGCAAGAGGTCAGAAATGCCGTAGACGGTGTGAACGATCTACCCGAAGAGGCTGAAGTTCCACGGGTTATCGAGATCGATCTGGCCATCTTTCCCGTCTGTATGGTAGGGTTGTCAGGTCAGATTCCCGTTATGCAAATGCAGGATATTGCAGAAGAAATATCCGATACGCTTGAGAATGTTGAAGGGGTCTCCAGTGTGGATGTCGTCGGAGACAGGGAAAATGAAATATGGGTGGAATTGAACCCCCACCGCATGTCTGCCTACGGTATTACCATTCCAGAGATAGCCAATGCGGTTGCCGGTCGTACCCGCAATCTTCCCGGGGGGTCCCTGGAAATGGGGGATCACGAAATGGCCATCAGGATGGTGGGTGAACCATCTGCCCCGGAGAATCTGGGGGGCATTGTCCTGAAGAGTTCCGATACGGGTACGGTTTACCTTCGGGACATTGCGAAGATTACCCCTACTCTGGAAAGACCCACGACGCTTACCTTTATTGACAATAAACCCGCCCTGGTCCTGTCGGTAAAAAGGAAAAAAAAGACCAACATGATCCAGATTGTGGATGATGTCAAAAGGCTCATCAAAGATATCCCATCCCAGTATCCGGGTTTGAAGACGACCCTGTATTTTGACCAGTCGCAGGAGATCAAAAAGCGGATAAGGGAGCTCCAGACCAATGCGTTTTTTGGAATTGTTCTCGTGTTCTTTATTCTTTGGATCTCCATGGGGCTTCGAAATGCCCTTTTCGCCTCCATTGGCATCCCTGTTGCTTTCCTTCTTACCTTTGTTATCATGAAGGCCTTTGGCCTTTCCATCAACGGTTTGACCCTTTTTGGGCTGATCCTGGTCCTTGGTGTGGTTGTGGATGATGCCATCGTGGTGCTTGAAAATATTTTCCGCCATATAGAAAAGGGGAAACCGGTTGTAAAAGGTATTATGGATGGTTGTCGCCAGGTACTGGCTCCGGTTCTGGCCTCCGTGACCACGACCATGGCGGCATTCGTTCCCATTCTTATTATGGTGGGGGGGATTATCGGCCGCTATCTGTCGGGGCTTCCCAAGGTGGTCATTTTTGCCCTTGCGGCGTCCCTGTTTGAAGTCTTCTTCATGCTCCCTTCCCATGTGGCTGAATTCACGCCGAAGGATGTGGAAAAAAGAGCCGGCAAACGGCGGTTTGATCTGTTTGCTTTTTTTCACAGGGCATATCTACCCTTTTTAAGAATGACTCTCCGGCACCGTTATCTCTCGGTACTGTTCATATTGATTTCAACCTGCCTTGCTTTCTTTCTATATTTTCAAACAGATTTTATCATGTTTCCCAAAAGCGATGCGTTTCCCCGGTTTAATATCTGTTTTGATCTTCCGGTAGGGTCAAGCCTTGAAAAGAACAAACGGGTGATTATGGCCCTTTCCGACCTCATTAAGAAGGAGATCGGCCCGGAACTTGAAGCACCCATTGCTGTTGCGGGGATGAAAGAGGTCAATTATGGACCGGTCATGGGGAGGCATTATGGAATCCTCAATGTCATTTTGAAGAGGAAAGGCGAACGAAAGCATTCCGTTGTGGAACTAATGGAAGGTGTAAGGGACGAAGTGGAAAATCTTCTCAATTCGATGGGCGCCACCGCTATCGTTATGGAAAGGCTCATTGAAGGCCCTCCCGTGGGTGCCGATGTGGACCTTAAGATCCAGGCCGGCAATTGGGAGAACTCCGCTGCGATTTCGCGGCTTTTGAAGGATGAACTGAAAAAATATCCCGGGATCGTTGATATTCAGGATGACTTTTCCAGGGAAAAACAGTTTATGGAGATTACCATTGATGAGGCCAGGGCAAAGATGACCGGGGTTGATCAGAACCATCTTGTGATGGCTGTTCAGTCCGCATTCCATGGGATGGAGGTGGCTACTTACAACGAAGGGGATCATGAACAGAAGATTAAACTCAAATACCTGCCTGAATACAGACGTGATTTTGATGATCTGGTGAACCTGAAGATTCCCATTCCCGGATATGGCGCCCTGGCTTTGAAGGAGCTGGCCACGATCAGGCTTGTCCCGGGTTTTGATGCTATTTCTCACTACAACGGCAAGCAAACAATACGTGTAACCGCAAATATTCGTGAGATACAGCAGGAAAAGAAAGGGGTTTCCGGATTCTTTTCCAATCTCAGCGGGGAAAGGATGACTGCCGTCAAAGCCAACGGAATAGCCATCGATTTTTTTAACAACATCAAGAGGGATTTCCCGGGGGCAAGGCTTATTGCAGGGGGGCTACAGGAAGAGACGGACACCTCTCTCATGGAACTCGGAAATGCCGCCATGCTGGCTTTCTTTCTGATATTTTTTGTCCTCACCCTCCAATTCAATTCGTTTACCCAGCCTGTAATCATTATGATTACGATTCCTTTTGCGACCCTCGGGGTGATGATAGGACTTCTTGTGAGCAATAACCCGCTTACTTTTGTAACATTGATCGGCCTTCTTGCACTGACCGGAATTGTGGTAAACGATTCACTGGTTCTTATAGATTTTATCAACCGGTATCGGAGGGAAGATCCAACCAGGCTCTATCTTGCTATTGTAAGAGGATGCCGTGTGAGAATGCGCCCCATAATGCTTACATCTCTCACCACTATCTGTGGCCTGGCGCCCATGGCTTTTGGCCTTGGGGGAAAATCGGTATTATGGGCGCCTTTTGCAACAGCCATTATGTGGGGGTTGGGTTTTGCGACCATGCTGATTCTCCTGATGGTGCCGGCCTATTACGCGATTCTGGAGGATATCGGTTATCTCATTCGACACAGGAAGAGGAGAAAAGCGGATGTACTCCGCGAAATTGATGCAGCTTTTAATGATGAAAAACATATGACTTAAAAGATGCAATTAGCGGTTAGCCGTTACTTAGCCGCACAAAATCAGTGACTTACGGTGCAACAGGTTCGCATCAAAAAGTGAGAGCCTCAACATGGAAAAAAGTTATCCAAATGTTTGATATCTTTAAACTAACAGCTAATAGCTAAAAGCTAATTGCAGCTTTTAGGTATGACGATTAAGGAGGAACCATGACACTGAGCAATGAGGAAAAATGGGTTTGGGTGTTCGTTCAGGATCCGGAGGGAAATGAGCAGTTTCTGGGGCAGGTGGATGAATCGGAAGGTATTTCCTTTATTCCCGTATTTTTAGAAAAGGATGATGCTATGCAGTGCCTGGGGAGGATGGCCCGAGAAAAGGGGAAAAAATATGAAATTCAAGCTATTACATTGAAAGATATTCAGTTCAATGCGTCGGAAAAAGGATTCAGTGTCTTTCTGCTGAACAGTGAAGGGGAACCTCTGGAAAAATTCCAGTAACACCTGGAAAAACGGTTAGGTATTGGCTGTTAGCTAACGGCTAACGGCTAAAATCTGACTGTGACTTCTGATAGCCTGTTGGAGGCTTCCGGAAAATTCCGGTTTCCAAAGAACAGGCTGTCGCAGATGCTTCCTTTTCCTTATAGGTGAATACGGCTCTTAGGCACAACCCTTGAGAAAAACCATTCGGTATCTCTGCATTTCATCCTTCCTGTCAATTTTTTATCTTGACATGCTCTCCCTAGAGTCTATAATTCAAACTTTTGAAGAAAAAAGTCTCAATTTTGGAGGATTTTAAAGGAAGGGCGTATGAATTTATGGCGGGTTCCACTTGATTTCGAAGATAACCAAGTCTCTACCGGTATCGTTCACATACTTGAAGATCGTTGTAAAGGATGCGGATACTGTATAGAGTTTTGTCCCTGTGAGGTCCTCTGTTTTTCTTCTCACTTCAATAGTAAAGGTTACCACCCTCCCTCTGTCAAAAAGCCGGAGGCCTGTGTGAATTGCCACTACTGTGAGATTATATGTCCGGAATTTGCTATTTTCTCCGTTGAAGCCCCCCCCCATTAACAAATTCCATTACACAGAAATTTGCAGCGTAGCAAAACTGGAGAAGCCATGAGTAAAGCGGTTCATACAGGGGAGTATTTTATGACGGGAGATGTTGCCTGCGCTGAAGGCGCTGTAGCTGCAGGCTGCAGATTCTTTGGAGCGTACCCCATCACGCCTGCCACGGAGATAGCTGAACACATTTCAGGCCGTTTGCCGGAAGTGGGCGGCACTTTTATTCAAATGGAAGATGAAATTGCAGCCATGGCCTCCGTGATCGGTGCATCATGCGCGGGCGTCAAGAGTATGACCGCCACTTCAGGACCAGGTTTCAGCCTGATGATGGAAAACATCGGTCTTGCAGTTATAACGGAGACTCCCTGTGTGGTTGTCAACGTGCAGCGGGCCGGTCCTTCAACGGGACTCCCCACACAGGGAGCTCAGGGAGATATGATGCAGGTTAAATGGGGGTCCCACGGGGACTATGAAATCATTGCCCTTGCGCCTTCCTCCCCCCAGGAAATATTTTACCAGACTATCGAAGCCTTTAATCTGAGCGAAACCTATCGTGTGCCGGTGTTTATTATGACCGATGAGATGATCGGTCACCTTAGTGAGAGGGTTATCATTCCTGATGAGAAAGCCATTAAGACGGTTTCGAGGGTCAAACCAAAAGGCAGGAAGGACCGTTTCAGGCCTTTTGCCCCCGGACTCCATGGTGTTGCCCCCATGGCTGCTGCCGGTGAGGGATACAATATCCATGTGACGGGATTAACCCATGACGAAAAGGGATATCCTGCCATGACAGTGGAAGCCCAGGAGACCATGATGGCGCAACTCATGGGAAAAATAAAAGGGAACCTGGATGATATCATCCGGACGGAATCCTACAGGTTGGAGGATGCTGAGATTGTGGTGGTTTCCTATGGCGTTTCGGCCCGGACGAGCCTGGCTGCAGTGGATGAGGCCCGTGAACAGGGAATCAAGGTCGGTTTGTTTCGCCTGATAACCGTGTGGCCTTTTCCCGAGGAACAGATCCGGGAGCTTGCGGGAAGGGTCAAGGGGTTTTTGACTGTGGAAATCAATATGGGACAGATCCACCGGGAAGTAGAGCGATGTGCGAACGGAGAAGCATCTGCTTTTCTTGTGGGTCACCCGGGGGGCACGATTATTACTCCGGAAGAGGTGGTCGGCAGACTGCACGAATTGTTC
>CAYOWC010000065.1:0-6264 GCA_964407525.1 uncultured Desulfobacteraceae bacterium
TCCGCAGGCAGAGGATAGTCTGCAAGATCACCATCAAAGTATGCCTTGTACGCGGCCATATCAACCAACCCATGCCCGCTCCAGTTAAACATGATAACCTTTTCTTTTCCTTCTTCCTTTGCCTTGAGGGCTTCACGAATGGCCATGGCTATGGCATGATTACATTCGGGAGCACTGATGAAACCTTCCGTTCTGGCAAAGATAACCCCAGCCTTAAAGGTCTCCATTTGATGAACGGCTTCCGGCCTTATCAAGTCGTCCATAATAAGCTGGCTGATAATAGGAGCCATCCCATGGTATCTTAAACCTCCCGCATGGATGGGCGCCGGAACAAATCCATGACCAAGGGTATGCATAGGCAGGAGCGGCGTCATCCCGACCGTGTCGCCAAAGTCATAGGCAAAAGGTCCTTTTGTCATAGTGGGACACGAACTCGGTTCAACCCCAATGATCTCCACTTCTTTCCCGTGAATTTTGTCCCTTACAAAAGGAATACAGTTTCCTGCAAAATTACTGCCTCCTCCCGCACATCCAATCACCACGTCCGGGTAATCCCCGGCAATGGCCAGCTGTTTTTGTGTTTCCAGTCCATTCACCGTCTGGTGCAGCATCACATGGTTCAAGACACTCCCAAGGGAGTATTTTGCATCTTCATCCATGACAGCCGCTTCCACCGCTTCACTTATAGCAATCCCGAGGCTCCCCGGGGAATCAGGATTTTCGGCAAGGATCTTACGCCCGGCCTCGGTTTCATTGCTCGGACTGGCCACGCAGTCGGCTCCCCAGGTCTGCATCATGAGACGCCGATAGGGTTTCTGGTTGAAGCTGATCCTGACCATATAAACCCTGCATTCCAATCCGAAAAAGGAACACGCCATGGCAAGCGCGCTTCCCCATTGCCCTGCACCAGTCTCCGTACAGATCCTTTTCGTTCCGGAAATCTTGTTATAATAGGCCTGTGCAATGGCTGTATTGGGTTTATGGCTTCCTGCCGGACTCACTCCTTCATTTTTATAGTAAATCTTAGCCGGTGTCTGAAGATACTTTTCCAGTTCATAGGCCCTATACAGAGGCGTAGGACGCCATATGAGGTATTTTTCGAGAACTGGCTCAGGGATGTCAATCCACCTCTCCTGGCTTACTTCCTGCTCTATGAGAGGCATGGGAAAGATAGGAGCCAGATCCTCAGGCCCAACAGGTTGACCTGTCCCCGGGTGAAGCGGCGGCTCCATGGGCGTGGGCATATCCGCCATAATGTTGTACCATTGACGTGGCAATTCCGAATCGGGCAATACAATCTTTTTGGTTTCCATGCTTGCTCCTTCTTTCCAATCAGGTTATGGTTTCTGCCAATGTGGATTTCACAACGGCTTGGGACCAGAACATATTTTCCTTTCAGAATCTACCGGCCATTTCAGAATGCTAGAGAAAATGCAGGAGATTTCAGAATTGGGATTATAAGAGATTTTCGTTCCCCGGTCAACAGGGAATCACTGAAGGAAAAACTTTGACCATCTTATCCCAACTCAACCACCTAACTGCTAAACTATGCGAAGGTGTCTGCATATTCAAATAAGGAGCGATTATGTCGAGGCATAGGAATCTTTGGATCGTATTTTTACTGGTATTCATTGCGTTTTCATTGCCAAATTTTCCCCTTTCATCACCATCAGACGCAATTGAACGTAATGGCGTTTATGTAGCCTACGCCAATGGGATCGTAAAAGATACGAAGAGCGGTCTTGAGTGGAAGGCAGGCCCCGACAAGGATACGAACTGGAATGAAGCCAGGTCCTGGGTGCAAAGTCTGGACCTTGATGGTGGAGGGTGGCGGTTGCCTACACTGGGTGAACTGGAAGGTCTTTACAAAAATGGGGCAGGCGACCGTAAGGTGCATCTGTTGAAGGCCAGTGGACATTTTGTTTGGTCAGACAAAACTGAAGATTCTCATGGAGGTGCGTGGTTTTTCGAGTTTTTTAGCGGCAACCGGGATTGGCTCTACCCTGACAGCAGCCGGTTCTTTTGCCACAGCGACCGCCGTTCCTACGGTGGACGGGCTTTTGCCGTGCGTTCCCAACAGAAATCACAAAACCAGAAAGCTGAAGTAGCCGGCTCCCCCAAAAACCCTTCGTACTCCCTACCTTCATCCACATCAAGCATGACGGAACGTTCCGGACTTTTTGAGATTTACGCTAATGGGATCGTAAAAGATACGAAGAGCGGTCTTGAGTGGAAGGCAGGCCCCGATAAGGATACGAACTGGAATGAAGCCAAATCCTGGGTGCAAAGCCTGGATCTTGATGGTGGAAGGTGGCGGTTGCCGACACTGGCTGAACTGGAAGGTATTTACAGAAAAGGGGCAGGCGACCGTAAGGTGCATCTGTTGAAGACCAGTGAACATTTTGTTTGGTCAGACAAAACTGAAGATCCCCATGGTGGTGTGTGGTTTTTCGAGTTCTTTAGCGGCAACCAGGACTGGCTCTATCCTAACAGCCGCCGGTTCTTTCGCCCCGGTGATCGCCGCTCCTATGGCGGGCGGGCTTTTGCGGTACGTTCCCAAAACCACTCGAGGTTCAACCTGCCAATGTGCCATGGCTACAGTTGCCTTTTCCTTGACGCTCAGAAGAATTTTCCCTATAGTCCTTCAAAAAAACTACAGTATTATCAAACCAAATGAGGAGGCTCCCACATGTCTGAAAAAACGGAAAAGAATCTCGCGTACGCATTTGCTGCGGAATCAAAAGCCGCTGCACGAAACAGCACATTTGCCCAAAAAGCAGACACCGATGGCTATTCCCAAATTGGCCGCCTTTTCAGAGCGGTAGCAGAAGCGGAATCAGTTCATGCACGGCGGTTTCTACGTCTTATGACCGGAAAAATCGGGACAACGGAAGAGAACCTCGAAACCGCGTTTCAGAATGAAATCAAGGCGAACGCAGATGAATACCCCAAACTCATTGGAGACGCCACAGAAGAAGGGATGACCAGCGCAGAAAGGGCATTTTCCCAATCCAGAGATGTTGAAAACATGCATGCGGATCTTTACAAGAAAGCCCTGAACGATTTGATGGAGGAACGGGAAACAGAGTATTTTGTCTGCCAGATCTGCGGGTATGTTGCTGAAAATGAAGCACCTGAGAATTGTCCCGTATGCGGCGCGGTAAAAGGCAAATTTAAATCCATGGGTTAGAAAAAGGGAAACCCTTTCTACCGCTCACAAACGGGATGCAGGTATTCCCTGCCAAGATAATTTCTTGCGCGAATGGTATCTCCATCCACCTGCGTCACATATTCCGGAAAAATGGGGATTTTCCCGCCGCCGCCCAGCAGGTCCACGACAAAATGAGGCACACACAAGCCTGATGTATGCCCCTGCAGGGCGCGCATGATTTCTATCCCTTTTTCCAGAGGGGTCCAGAAATGGGCGGTTCCCCTTGCCGGATCCGCCTGAAACAGGTAATAAGGACGAACCCTGATCATCAGGAGTTTCTGCATTAACTCCTTCATGATGCCGGGATTGTCGTTCACTCCTTTAAGAAGCACCGTCTGGCAATTCAGAGGGACACCCCCGTTGGCAAGCAGATTGCAGGCAAACGATGCTTCAGGGGTAATTTCATCTGGATGATTGAAGTGCGTGTTTATGTACAATGGATGAAATTTCCCCAGCAAAGCAACCAACTCAGGAGTAACTCTCTGGGGAAGTGTACAGGGGGCTCTGGTACCGATCCGAATAATTTGGACGTGTTCGATCGCGCGTATCTCGGCTAAAATAAAATGAAGGTCCTCATCACTCAAAAGAAGGGGGTCCCCTCCTGACAGAAGAACATCACGAATTTCCGGATGCCCCTTTATATAGGAAACCCCTTCTTTTATGGATTTCGCCGTAACCATGGAAGTCCGACCGACTTTTCTTTTCCTGTTGCAGAACCTGCAGTACATGGCGCATCTGGAGGATATGAGGAAAAGTACACGATCGGGATAGCGATGTGTCAATCCGGGAACCGGCGAACTTTCTTCTTCATTCAGAGGGTCTTCATGGCCCTGTTCCATACTGATCTCTTCAAGCGTTGGAACACATTGCAGATACATGGGGTCATTTTTCTGTTTTATCAATCCCATATAGTAAGGGTTAATACGCATGGGATATCTTTGAATAACCGGTTCCAGCCCTCCCCTGTTCATATCAAATTGGGCAGGAAGATCTTCTGCCGAAGTGATGCTTTTAGACAGGATATCTTCCCATGGGGATATTTTATCCAACTTGGGACGTCTATCCTTTCTTTTCCTTGAGATCAATAACCGGAAGCTGTTCAACCGCATCCTTGTCAATTTTCAGACAGATTTTTTTCGCTTCGTAGTGATCAATCAACGCAACAGGAATCAGAACATCCTTTTTTCCCCAGAGGTGCCCTTCCTTCAGGATAAGATGGGTAACCCGACCGCTCTTTTTCTCTACGAGAAGCTCATCAACCTTGCCTACACGCCCGTCAGAGGCATCCACCACTGCCCCTCTGTGCAACGCAACGGAACCTCCGGGAACAGCTTCATGCTCTACAAAAACGGCGGCAGGCGTCCCGATATCCCAGCCGGCCCTCTCTGCCATATAAAGGGTCACATTCGAAGGGATATACTCTTCTTGTATAAAATTCTTCATCTTACCAAATTTTTTCTTATCAAAAGCGAGTAGAATCACTTCGGGAGAAGCATCCTTCACCTGGCGTTCCGGAACAATCCTCGTGGTATTAGCCAGATCATTGCCTCTGACCACAAGGTGCGTCATCCTTCCCGTAACCGGATTAAAAATGACATTTTCCACCCGGCCTACTCTCCCGTCTGTGCAGTCAACATGGGCATCCAACGATATATCCATACAATTATCCTCCAATAGAAAAAAACCAAACGACTCCGGAAAAAACATCCTTGAGATCTGATCACCCCTTCAAAATTTGATGACCGTATCCTCTTGCATTCAACCTAAAAGCTACAATTAGCGGTTAGCCGTTAGCTATTAGCTATTAGCCCCACGATATCCGTTATTTACCATTACAACATTAGGTTGGCATCAAAAATGAAAGCTTCAATATAACAAGAAAGCATTCAAATTTTTGAATCCTTTAAGCTAACGGCCAATAGCTAAAAGCTAATTGCAGCTTTTATGTGCATTCAACAGAAAACTTCTCACACCTGAAAACTTCGCGTCCGGAACAATTTACAGGACGCTCCCCCGTAACCTAGCGCAATATGCTATATTAATCAAGCACCGGTCGCAAGACATTTGACATTGACAAGCCCTTACTACTATTTCTATGATCAATTTTAAAACTGGTTTGAAAGACGAAATGCCCTGAACAAAAAATAATCGTGTTCACTGATCACAGAATCCAGAACAAAAGACTACCAACAGAGGATATGAAAATAAAACAGAATAAAAAACCCGGAACAGGGGAAAAATCCTCACCAAGATTTGGCATTGCTTTCTCATCCGGTTTTTTCGGGTTTTTTGCCCACGCGGGCTTTCTAGCCGGAATCAGGGAGAACGGCATCATCCCTTCAGCCTATACGGGAGCAAGTTCAGGAGCAATCGTGGCAGCAATGGCCGCCTCGGGAATGGACGATGGGGAAGTAAAAAAAATGGTTTTTGGGGTCAAAAAGGAGGATTTCTGGGATCCCGATCCATGGCACACGGTTTTCTCCTGCGTGATACGTTTATTCAGGGGATATACCGGATATCTGAGAGGCAATAGTTTTGGGTCTCTTCTAAACAAACTGCCGATCAAACGCATAGAGGACTGCACCGTCCCTCTCGGAATTGCAGCAACGAATCTTACCAGGAAAAAGGGGGTCGTTTTTACCAGCGGAAATCTTGCAAAAGCCGTTCAGGCATCAGGATCTGTCCCGATGCTTTTCAAACCCGTTTCCATAAATGGATCCCTGTATTCCGATGGCGGAGTAATCGGAAAGGCCCCTGTAAGAGCGCTGGCAGATCTGTCGGAACTTGACCTGATCATTGTGCATTATGTATCCTCTGGAAATCTGAAAAACGCTTCTGATTCTTTTCTGCAAAAAAATTTCACCCCTTGGCACATCCAGCATCTCGCCGTAAACATAGCCCGCAGAGAAGCCTACCAGAGGGAATTGGAAATGGTCAGGAACAAGGGCGTAAAGGTCATAGAGGTGAACTCCAGAGCTCCAGCTGTCGGGCCGAATACTCTTTTCAAAGGGGTTGACGCGTATGAAAAGGCAAAAGCAGAGGGATTGAAACTG
>CAYOWC010000065.1:6364-19399 GCA_964407525.1 uncultured Desulfobacteraceae bacterium
GGCGCCAATTCTTTAGCTACCTTTTTTCCTCCGACTGGTCCACCAATTCTCCGAGAGCATAGGCCAGATCACCTACCAGTTTGATGCACACCTTCCTCCGACCATCAGGATTTGCATAAAATTCCCGGACGGCCTCCCGGTCCTTCCAGTTTACCTTTGCGATGTCTCTGCAGTTCATGCTCCCAAATGGCTGGGTCATTTCCTCAAAAATTCTGGTCAACTTATGGCTTAGACGCCACATATTCGGATCGTCCTTTTCCTCAGAATTTCCTTTACCGTACATACTGGAGATGAAAGCCACACCCCCCAAGAGGCTGCCGCAAATCCGCCCCGAGCTTGCGATTCCACCCCCGAAGGCTCCCATGGCCTTTACCATTGCTTCATTCACCGAACCTTTTTTCTCCTGACCCACGGTCAGGATCGCCTGGCCTCAATGAAGCCCCTTCAAAAACAATTCAGCAGCCCTTTCACGCATTTCCTCCGAATTCATCAAATTCCTCCTTCTAAGATGCCGTTTTTAGGTGTGACTGTTTACGTCCATTGCAATAAAATAGTCAACCATTGATTTTGAAGTACTCCAATATTTTAACGAAAACAACAAAAATTCTTTTGAAAAAAAGATGCCAATAGAGCATCGGAAAATATTTCTAACAGATGGAATTTGTGTTATCTTTATCTGAAGTGAGCAGGTCCCGCCAGGGTTTGTGGCTTGCCACTGAACATGGGTTGTGAAAAACATCTGTTTTACAGAAGGGGGCATTGTTGTTAAAAAAAACCATTTTCGAAAGAGGAAACTGTCCTACGGGAAGGGGCAATTCCATAGAATGGGTACACGTACAAAATCGGTTTTCCCGCGGTCTAATTCTTCTGCCCCCCCTCATTGGTGGAAATGTTTCCCAGCAGATTGGCATGTTCCGGTGGTTATTCCGAAAAGGATATAATCTTCTCTCGTTTAACTACTCGGGGCACGGCAACTCGGAGGACAAATTCTCCCTTGGAGCCACACTCCGTGATACAAGAAGAATGCTACACTATTACAGACGGATCCTTCATCCGGAATCCAGAATGAAAAAATCATTTGCAGCAGCCGCAAAAAGTTATTTGGATTTTCTCTTTCCGGATATCAGAAAAGGAAAGACCTATTTCGGGATCCTGGAGCGAAGGAGAATCGACTTATTGAAGACCCTTGCAGATATTATTACCCTGGATCCTCTGCAATACGTCACACTCCGAAAGACTTCAGTCTTATGCCTTTATGCCAGTAACGACAAGATTCTGAAGATTTACGATAAAGGAATAAAAACAAATTACAGAAACGACGTCAGGAAAGTGTGTCCCCGAACCCTGTTTGCCTCTCTCGATGGGGATCACTTCCTTTCTCCTTCAAAAAACAAAGAGAACGCTGTGAAACAAATCAAGGATTTTCTACAGGAGGGCCCCTGAAAAACTTATCTCCAGGAGAGACACATCGTCTTCAAAAGTATCCTTCCCCTGTATTCTCTCAATCCTCTTCATTACATCGCCGACCACAGCATTCTCTTCAAGTGCCACCTCCCCCACTGTCTTGATGAAACCATCCATTGTCCACATTTCTCCGTCAGACTTATTTATCTCATAGGCCCCGTCGCTGTATATGTAAAGCTTTGTGAATGGCATCAATTCCAATTCCCCATTCTGATACGTCTGGTCGGGCATGCCTCCTATGATAACACCTCCGGAATTAAGTTTAACGATTTCTGCGGACCCCCGGGATGTCCCCATCAAGGCTACTGGAGGAGGATGTCCCCCACTGGCATATTTCAAAACATTATTTCTTTTATTGTAAATGCCATACCAGACAGTCGAAAACATTTCATTGTGCTGCTCCATCTGATACACATCATTCAGGCCTCTCAAAACAAGCCCGGGATTCTGAAAATCCACACCATCGAGAGATTCGGACCTCAGGGTGTTCAGCACGGAAACAGAGAGAAGCGCGGCTCCCACTCCATGCCCGCAAACGTCCAGGAGATACATGGCAAAATGATCTCCGTCGACCCAATGATACCCAAAAGCGTCTCCCCCCAGGGAAGTGGAAGGGATAAATACATAGTCGGTTTCAATGGGGCCATGAAGCCTTTCAGGAAGGAGAGACTGAACGTACCTTGCAGCCTGGTCCAGTTCATTGACAAGCGACTGCCGGCTTTCGAACAGGGCTTCATATGCTTCGTTACGTTGAAGCATCATAATATAGGCATTTGAATGGTAACGTATCCTCGCAATCAACTCAACCTTGTCCGGCAACTTCACGAGGTAATCATTTGCCCCTAACGAGAAGGCCTCTGCTTTCGTAACAGCTTCTTCTTTCGAAGAAAGGACGATTAAAGGAATTTCGCGGAGTTTCTCGTTAGCACGGAAGTATTTCACAAGAGTCAGTCCGTCAATTTCCGGCATGATGAGGTCCTGCAAAATGACTGTGGGTCGGGTTTCCATGGCCATTTGCATGGCCTGTGAAGGGTCTTGACAATACGCAAACTGGATATCTGTTTCTTCTACAAGCATCCTGCGAACAGCCTCTGCAACAATTGCCTGATCGTCTATGAGAAGCACTTTGACTGGATAGGCTCGGAAATCCTCAGATTTCACCGATCCATGATCCAAAGAAATCATATTTAAACACTCCTTTACAGCGCATGGTTGGGACATTTACCAATCCCGGTTCTAAGGATCGTGGACGTAATAACTTCCTCAACTATGCATCATAACTTCAGGCCATTTTCGCCCGATATGAAATCACAAAAACATTGAAATAGCTCGCTATTACTTCAGCTTTTGTGATCCCGTATCGAACAAACCTGCCCCAAATCTATGCGCCTACTTACGAAAGTTATTACGTCCACGATCCTAAGCCAGGATTTCATCCAGAAAAGCAGAGGCTTCAGGGGGAATGGAAGTGAAATTGACTCTGAATGTTGGAGGGTTCTCCTGCAGGTTCCTGGTGACTTTAGCATAAAGGTCCGACGCGGCCTCTTCGCCATCGGGACCCAACAACGACAATTTCAGGTTTGACAGCTTATCAACGGACACATTTCCACGAATCTCAGCCTCTTTCCCTTTCAGCTTTACCAGAACGCCTCCATGGAGATCCGCCCCTGAATGTTTTCCTTCCAAAATAGTAAACAATACCGATACGGGCTGTTTCAACTCCTGAAGAACCGTGTCTTTCTTTTCAGGCAGAAACACATCAAAAGCCCCCTTTATTCCACCTACCTCATAAATAGTAATGGGGTTTTTTACTCCTTTTGGCATGACTTCTATCTGATCGTCGATCCTGAGGAGATGCTCACCGCATTCTTCCAGGGTATTCTCCGAAATAAAGATCTGACCTCCAACGGTGTACGATTCAATACGTGCGGTAAGGTTGACATTTCTACCCACAACACCGTATTTCATTCGTTTTTTGGATCCGATATTTCCCACTACCAGCTGTCCTGAATTGATGCCGATCCCCTGATGGACTTCAGGATAGCCTTTCTCTCTACAACGACGGTTCACTTCCTCCATGGCATTCTGCATCTCAACAGCACATGCTACAGCCCGCTTGGCATCATCTTCACGCAACACGGGGGCGCCGAAAAGCACAAAAATAGCATCACCGATAAACTCATCAATGGTCCCCTGGTACTTCATAATGATCTCTGTCATAGTTTCCAGATAGATATTGATAATACTGACCACATCCTCGGCAGGAAGCCTCTCGCCAATGGCTGTAAATCCCCGAAGGTCCGTCATCATAATCGTAACGAAGCGTTTTTCTCCTCCCAGCGCAGCCCCTTCAGGCGATTCCAGAATAGAATGAACAATATCGTCGGAAAGATACTGGCCAAACGTCTTCCGAATCACGAGATTCGCTTTTTCAAGCTGGACCTGAGCCTCTTTTCTCTGGAGATAATTGATGAACGCACTTGAGTGATAGCGTATGCGAGCAATAATTTCCAGCCGGTCGGGCAATTTGACAAGGTAGTCGTTGGCTCCCAGGGCAAAGGCCTCGGCTTTCGTAAGAGCTTCCTCTTTACTCGATAGAACAATGAGTGGCACATGGCGGGTTTCCGGATTGGCGCGATAATAACGAACCAGGGTCAAGCCATCTATCTCAGGCATAACCAGGTCCTGAAGAATAACAGTAGGATGGATGCGGTTAGCCGTTTTTATGGCTTTGGTCGGATCCTGACAATAGTGAAAATCGATGTCCCTCTCGGGCGCCAGCATGCGACGCACAGTTTCTCCGACCATGTTCTGATCGTCCACAAGCAGTACGGTAATATGATGGCTTTTTAAAGAGAAAGTATCTGTCATTTCTGTTCCTGTCAACGGGGTTTAGTGGATCTGCTGAAAGACGGAATTACCGCATTAGATTTTTTCCGAAAAAAGTCGAGGATGGCAGGCGCAATACCGCCTATGGGCAGGATATCCACAGCCGCCCCCAGTTCTTTCGCGGCCTTGGGCATGCCGTACACTACGCTGGTGGCCTCATCCTGGGCTATGGTGTGCCACCCCGCACGTCGCAGTGCTGCCAGGCCCTTGGCGCCATCTCTGCCCATTCCCGTCAACAGGACCGCAACCCCTTTTTCAGGCCAGTGACGGGCCACACTTTCAAAGAAAAGGTCTATAGAAGGCCGGAAAGGGATATCCTTGGGCTCCTCAGTATAAACGAGGGTTAATTCCTTGGTTACAGTCAGATGATCGTTGCTGCCGGCCAGAAACACCGTAGCCGGTAAAGGTTTGCGTCCAGGGGATGCGAGAGCCACCTTCAGCGGTGTCTGCGTATCAAGCCAGTTTGCCAGATTTAAAGAAAATTCGCCATCAACATGTTGTACGATCACAACCCCTGCAGATAGGGTGCCTGGAAGACCAGCAAGCAAATCAGCTAACGCCTTGGGACCTCCAGTGGAAGAACCGATGACAATAAGGGGGGGAATATTAAAGGGAACAGGCAGAACTCCTTGTCTTTTCCTTTTAAGGGCCGGCCTGCGTTTCAGTCTCCCGATATTCGAAATTTTCTTTAAAATCGCAACAGAATTTTCCTGTGCCATAGGGCCATTTCCCGCAGCAGGCGTATGGATCACATCCAGCGCTCCATACCCCATAGCCCGGAAGATTCCGGCCGTATTGCTATCTACAGAGGACGTAACCACGAGAATCGGGCAGGGAGTTTTCTCCATGATTCTTCGAGTGGCCTCTATCCCGTCTAAACCGGGCAAAACCAGTTCCATCAGGATAAGATCAGGTTTGTCCCTGGAGGCCATATCCACGGCTTCGGATCCGGTACTAGCAATCCAGGCTATCTCGTTGTCCGGAACGCTGAGAACAATCCGTCGGAGAATTTCAACCGTTTGATTCTTGTTGTTGGCAATGGCAATACGCATGGCTAAAGCGGGATTAAGGTTCTCCAATAAGTTCCTCTGCTGCATTGATCAGTGAATCGTCCTGGAAACTCCCTTTTGTCAAGTAATAATTGGCCCCTGCTTCAAGCCCCTTGAGACGGTCTTCTTCTTTGTCTTTATACGATACAATAATCACAGGCAACGACTTTAATACAGGATGTTTTTTTATGTTAGTAACCAGTTCTATGCCATTCATTCGGGGCATATCCACATCGGACACGATCATGTCGTACGAACTGGATCGGACCGCGTTCCAGCCGTCGACACCATCAACGGCAGTTTCTACCTGGTACCCCTTGCTTTCAAGCAACTTCCTTTCCATTTCTCTTACTGTAAATGAGTCATCCACAACGAGGATACGTTTTTTCTTTTTCACATCTTCAATTTTTGTGGGACCAGCCACTTTTTTGAGCCTGCGCCCGGAAAGCAGATTGTCAATGGAACGGACCAGATCCTCCACGTCAAAGATCAGCACAGGAGCCCCTTCAAGAGTTACCGCAACGGAGCTGACGTCTGGAACTTTTCCAAGGCGTGGATCGAGGGGCCTTACTACAAGATCGCATTCTCCCAGGAATCTATCCACTGCGAGACCATAGAAATTCAGTCTGTCGCTGATTACCACAACGAACAGGGCTTCTCCCTCCAATGCCCGCCCATCCAGTTCCAGAACACTCCACACGTCAACCAATGCGATATTGTTTTCGTCAAATCGGAAGTACTGACGATCTTCAACCGTATCCAGCTCATCTCTGGAGAGCTTCAGGCATCGCTCAATCCTAGCCAAGGGGAAAGCGTAAGATTCTCCTGCAATTTCAACTAGAAAAGTCCTTACGACAGACAACGTTATGGGCAATTCCATATGGACGGTCAGACCCTGTCCGGGCTTGGAAAAAGCACGAACCACACCACCCACTTCATGGGTCATGTTGCGCACCACATCCAGACCAACCCCGCGCCCCGAAATTTCCGTTACTCCTATCGCAGTGGAAAACCCGGGAAGAAAAAGGAAGTCCAGCAATTCCTGTTCCGTCATCTTCTGAACCATTTCCGGCCCGGAAAGTCCTTTTCGGACGATCTTTTCTTTGAGTTTGTCGAAATCTACGCCGCATCCGTCATCAGAAACGGTAACCATCAGCATTCCTGATCGATGGGTGGCCTCAAGAAGCAGCATCCCGGTCTCCGATTTTCCAGCTTTCAGCCTATCTTCCGGAGATTCCATGCCATGATCTATGGCGTTACGAAGAAGATGACTCAGGGGCGCATCCAGCATTTCCAGGATATCCCTGTCCACTTCCGTGGTTTTTCCTCTTATTTCCAGTCTGACTTTTTTACTCAGATCCCTGGCAAGATCCCGAACCATCCGGGGAAAGCCTTTTACGCCATCAGAAAATGGACGCATCCTGACGGAAATGACTTCATGGTATAACCTGTCGGAAAGACTGGCTGAACTGCTGTTAAATAGATCGATCTGATTCAGTCTTTCCGCCAGGATCAGGCTGCAATCTTTGGTTTTCTGTCGAGCCTGGTTTGCAAGATCAGCAAGAAGAGAATCGGCGCCGGACTGTAAGAGCACTTCCTTCAGTTCATCTAATGCGGCAAAAAGCTCCATATGTCTCCGTTTAAGCTTCAGCAGGCCTTCCGAAAAAGAGGGGAGCCACCCTGCGTTGACAACAACTTCTCCAGCCTGTCCGATCAGACGTTCAATTTTCCCGGCCGTAACGCGTATGGTACGGTCCTTGTCAAAAGCTTTTATCTGAGGGACATCCGCTCCCTGTTTCTCATGGATTACAACCGGATTTTTCACATCTATGGTGGCAACTGCTGAGGTTTCCTCTGAAGAAACCATGGGACTCTCTTTAGAAAGCCCCTCGTCCGGTACAACTTTTTCTACCGGCGAAACATTGATTGCGGACTCCCTTCCAACAATTTTCGCGATCGCATCCACCAGACGGTCAATTTCCACCCGGTGGCGCATGAGCCAGTCTGTTTCACCTTCCACGAGGGAACGGGAGAGCTGAATAAGTATGTCTACGATCTGCAGAAGGATATCGATCTGTTCGGATCCTAAAAGCACTTCGCCTTTCTGGGCCGCAACAAAGCAATCTTCCATTACGTGGGCCACCCGGACGGCCGCGTCAAGGCCAACAATCCTAGCCCCTCCCTTTATGGAGTGGGCAGCACGCATCAGCGCCTCCAATTGATCGGTTGCACCGGGATTGTTCTCGAGGGCAAGAAGGCCATCACTCAAAACGGCTACGTGTGTTTCCACCTCTGCCTGAAAAAGATCAAGCAAGGCTGGATCAGAAATAACATTGGAATCTGCATTTCCCAAATCACCCTGTCCGGACGGCTCTGAAATCTCCGAACTGGAAAATGGGTCTTCGATCTGTTCAGCACTGCGGTTTTTTATTACGCCTTCCCCCCCCGGTGCTACATCAGGATGGGCTAAGAGTTCTTTGACTGCAGCAACAAACGTTTCGATCTCCCCATCGTATTCGGCAGAAGGTGGCTTTGCCCCGTCCATCACCTCAGATAGGTGATTGATGATATCCACCCCTCTCAATAAGATGTCTATCTGCTCGGATCTCAGAGTGATCTCATTTTTCTGGGCCGCAACAAAGCAATCTTCCATTACGTGGGCCACCCGGACGACCGCATCCATCCCAACAATTCTCGCCCCCCCCTTTATAGAGTGGGCGGCACGCATCAGCGCCTCCAGTTGATCGGTTGCACCGGGATTCTCCTCAAGGACAAGAAGACCGTCATTCAACATGGCCACATGGGTTTGTGTTTCCGTCTGAAAAAGATCCAGAAGAGCGGGATCTGAAATAACAGCCGAATCCCCTTCGCCTTCCGCTTTCAGAAAGATTTCTTCGTTTTCACCCTCCGATGAGGATAATGGATTACTGCCCTCCCGAGGGATCTCATCCGGCACCGTTTCCAATCTATCCCGGCCAGCCGGGTCTTTTCCCAGAGCATGGACCAGATTGTCCATGTCTTCTGCAATGTCACTTTTCCAGCCGGTTTCTCCCTGGCAGGCGGCCTCGGCAATTCTGTCTAGCAGCTGTACTCCTTCTACGAGAGCCCCGACCTGCTCCTCAACCGGCTTAATCTTACCATCATGAACAGCCTTAAGGAATCCTTCAATGGCTTGAACCACCGTGACTGCCTCTTCCAGGTCAACAACCTTGGCACCCCCCTTGATGGCATGAAGCTCTTTGAGCATAGGTTGTATTCTGCCGGAAAAATCCGGAAGGGATGTCAGCGACATAAATCCATCCATGAGGGAGGCTGCGTGGGCGTCTACTTCAGCCCTGAAAAGCTCCATAATGCTGGAAAAAGATTTTCCTGGTTCAGCGGATTCCGTCACTGGATATTTCTCCTCAGCGTATAAAACAAAAGCTCATCATCGAGAAAAGCGACATTCCTGTTTTTCCACTTGAAAATACCTTTTGAAAATGCCGATTTGGATTTGGAAACGGATACCGGAACATTCTGCAGGATATCCGGATGGATATGATATATTTCACTGATTTCGTTCACAGGGAATACCCAACGCTCGTCATTCTTGATTACCATCATCATAAAAGCCTGTTCTTTTTTTTTCGTTGGTTCGTTTTCCTCTTTCGATTCCAGCCCAATCAGGTCTTTCAGGGAAACACATATCTGAATTTCTCCATGGATATTAATAAGACCAAGAAGCACGGGATTTCTTTTATGGGGAAGGGTGTGAACAGGCCTCAAATCAACAATCTCCGCAAACAGTTTTGCCGGCAGCGAAAGCCATTCATCCTCGATTCTGAAAATAACGAGCGCAATGGTGCCAACAGGCGCGTCAATTTTCTTAACGGCAAATATCTCTCCCCACTCACTTTGGTATTCTTCCGGAAGTTCGCGCTCAAGCAGATTCCGTCCCGCCTGTGTAAACTGATCGCAGTTCCGGCAGTGGATTACCTCTTCCAATTTCGGACAGCGGGGTTTTTCAGAACCCCATACGCCAATCGTTTTCCAGCATCTGCTTTCCATTGTCATGTCCTATGTTTACGTTCAAGCTTCCCCGTGGATTTTCAGAGCTCTCTTTCTCAGGCTTAAAGCCCTGCTCTTTTCTCCCTTCTGTTCCATAATAAAGGCCAGATGGCTAAGAGCATCAGAATGCTTCGGATCGAGATAAAGGGCTTTGTTGAAGCAGTTTTCGGACTTATCCACATCGTCGAGCGCTTCGAAAAGAAGCCCCATGAGGAAATGAGCCCTAACATGCGCCGGATTCTGTTTCAGAAAATCAGAACAGAGTTTGAGAGCCGATTGAAGAGCCCCCTGATCAGCCAGTCGCTGTGCTCCATCAAAAAGATCTATTTGTTCTTCAGGATTTTCATGCTCTACGGTCTTTGTTTCCAAAACGCCTTTTGTGGGCTCAGTTGAAAAGCAGGAGGGGACAACATTTCCAACAAAATCTGTTTTGGCAGCCTTTTCAAACATTCTCTGCCTTGGAAAAGAAGCCGCCTCGGCATTTTTCTTCTTTTCCTCCAGTTCTTTCCTTCTTTCTTTTCTGCAGGCAAACACACCTGGCCGATTAATTCCGACAAAACCCTCTTCCAAGGCCGCTTGACGCTCTGCATGCCCTAAAAAAAGGATACCCTCCTCCGTTAAGAGCTTTTCAATGACTCGCAAAGCTTTTTTTTTGGCTTCCCGACTTAGATAGATCAACAAATTCCGGCAAAATAGAATGTCGTAGGGTTCACGTTCCTCCACAAAAGCCTGTCGAAAAAGGTTCCCCCTGTGGAAATTCACCATGTGTTTTACGGAATTCTTAAGGACGTAAACATCCCCTTGAGAATCAAAGAATCTGTCCCTGAAGGATATTTCGCTTCCGCGAAAAGATCTTGCCCCATAACTGGCCGATCTTGCTTTTAAGACAGATTCCGTGCTGATATCCACCGCGTCAATATGTATTTTAGACCTGTCGATCCCCAAATTCGTGAGGGCCATGGCAATGGAATACGGCTCTTCTCCAGTGGAACACGGCACACTGAGAACACGCAGTGTTTTTCCTTTGTTTTTCTTACCCCACTCATTTTTCAGATACTGCTGAAGATACACATAGGATTCTGAATTTCGAAAAAACCAGGTCTCAGGGATGACAATTTCTTCAATAAATATTTCCCACTCTTTCCTGGAATTCCTGAGACGAATCAGATACTCTCCTGCATCCTGCAATCCACAATCCTTCATACGAAGCCGGACCGCTTTGGAAATGATATCCGAACCGATAGAGTCCGCAGAGAGGCCTATTCTTTTTTCCAAATATTTTTCTATCGCAGTAAATGCCATTTGCATGCATCCCGATTCAATTTCCCATCTATCAAGGAGCTTTTCCTTTACTACTCCCGCTATCCGGCATTGGCAGGAGCTTAAAACTTTCAGGAAGACGATCCAGATCAATAATTTGGACCATGTGCTCGTTTTCCATAAAAATCCCGCCAAGAAACGGCGCACCGCCCAGGTTGACCCCGGACGATACAAAATCTTCCTTGGCCTGTCTTATCGTCTCGGTAACACGTTCAGCCATAAAACCAACAACATACGCCCTACCATCTTCATTTTCAAAATCCACCAGAATTATCCTGGTACTCAACCGCATGTCGCATGGTTTGTCTTGAATGAAACGACGCAAATCAATCACGGGGACAATGTCCCCCCGGTACTTGAAAAGACCGGCAAAATACTCCGGTGCATGGGGTATTTTTTCAAGTTTGACCAACGGACAGATCTCACGAATCTTTTCACAATTGATCCCATACATCGCATCGCCCAAATAAAAAAGCAGTATCAACATAACCACTCAACCCACCTTGAAACGAGACACTTCATCATGCAATCCCTTCGCTGCTTCATTCAACTGCTCTATGGCGGAATAGGTCTCGCTTAGGGAATCCAGGGTTTCCCTCATTTCTTCACTGAGCGTAACCATTGAGCCGTTTATCGTTTGAGCATTTCCGGACTGCTGAACCATACCGACATTCACATTTTCAAAGCTGGGAGAAAGGGCTTGAACCTGTTCTATAATTCGAGCCAGTTGGCCGCTGATCTTGCCCACATCTTCAGAGCTTCGTTTTACTTCCCCAATGAATTTGTCCATCTCCATAACGCCGGCTGAAACAGCCCCGTGCATTTCCTGTACCATCTGTTCAATATCAAGAGTAGCCACCGCAGTCTGGTCGGCCAACCGCCTGATCTCCCTGGCAACCACATTAAATCCCCTGCCGTATTCCCCGGCCTTCTCGGCTTCAATAGCGGCATTTAACGAAAGCAGGTTGGTCTGCTCAGCCACTTTTGTTATGGTTACCACCACATTGGTGATGTTCTCCGCTTTTTCATTGATTGTCTGCAGCCTTCCCGAAATGGACCCGGAGGCTTTCTCCATATTATCCATAGCCTCCTCCATTCGGGCAAGATTACCTTGCCCACTGCTCGCAAATCCAGCTGTCTCCTGTGACTTGATGGCAACCTGTTGCATGGTCTCCATGAGTCCTCCCGACACAGTAGAAATGTCCTGAACCGCTTTCACCATCCTGTCCGTGGATTCAACCTGATTCGCCATGGTTGCTTCCTGTTCCCTTACAGTTGCAGCAAGTTCGGTGGAAGAAGAAGAGACCTGTATTCCAGATCTCTGCACCTGCCCAACAACATTCCTGAAAGAACAGGCCATGTCGTCTACAGCTCTCAAAAGCCGCCCTATTTCATCATTATTTGTAGCATTTATGGTAACACCCAAATCAAAATTGGCCAGCTGATTGGCCACAGATGAAACCGCCTTTATCGGTTTAAGAACCAACGCCCGTAAGGAAATGATAAGGCATATAACCAGCACCAGAAGGATGAAAAAAGCCCCGACTCCCTGGCTCCAGATGGCCTTGTCTAACTGGGAACGGGAGACGTCCTGGAAACTTCCCGTTTCTTCAGCAGACCGTTTTTTTAAATCATTTATCTTCTTTCTTATGATGGAATCCGTATAATAAACGGTAAAGCTTCCTATCTGTTTCCCTTCCCGCACACACTCCACGAAAATCGACGGGTGACTGCCGACCGCCAGACCAGCCGGCAAAGAATCACCCGTATTCACATCGGGATCTCGCCACGCAGCTGCAAATGGTTCTCCCCTTTCGTCGAGAATCTTAATGGCAACAATCTCGCCATAATTCATATAGGGGCGTAACGACTGCTTCATGCCATCCTGGTCCAGATTGTACAGATACGTGCTGCCGATTCCGCTGAGGATTTCGGCGTTGAGCGCAATCTTCTTTTTCAGAGCCGACTTTTCCTCTTCAGCTCTTTTATCAATGAACTGATTGAGCCCCCGTGAGATTTCCGTGGTAAAGGAATTGACCATCTTCACCTGGAAATTCAACAGAACAAATCCTCCCAAGATCATCAATACAGATACAATACCGCAGGCCGATACGACTATTTTTGTAACTATGCTCCAGTTTCGCATACTCTCATCCCATTCGAAAGCTAACGAGCCCTCAAATATCCTTTTATGATTTCATCATACCGTCCAGATTCCTTCAACTTTTTCAAACCCTCATTAAAATCGTCTCTGATCTTTTCGTTT
>CAYOWC010000066.1:0-19258 GCA_964407525.1 uncultured Desulfobacteraceae bacterium
CGAAGGTGAAACTGTCTCCTAAAAATGCGATACGCCGTCCATTGGGTTTGCCGGGATTCGCCGATTCCCCTCTAAATCCATATTTATTCGTACTGTACTTGACCTTGAAATCGTTGTGCTGGTGACTTCCTTTCCAACGGGGTACAAGCTTCCAGCCCAGTTTGCTGTCGTAGGCCATCAAACCGGGATCGAGGAGGTCGGGTTCCTGTTTAGACTGTTTTTTATAACGAAGAACGAATTCGCAGAAGATCAGAGAAGCCAGGATGCTGCAGCATATAAGAATCAAAGCGAAAACAATCTTTTTTCGTCCAGACAATTGTGAGGATGGCTCCTTTCTTCGCCGGTTTTTTACAAAGTGTCCTGTATTTTTCCTTTACATATCCCCTAAAAGCTGCAAGTAGCTTTTAGCTATTGGCCGTTAGCTTAAAGGATTCAAACATTTGAATGCCTTTTTACTACATTGAAGCTTTCATTTTTTTGATGCCAACCTAATGTAAGCATAAATAACCGATATCGTGCGGCTAATAGCTAATGACTAACCGCTAATTGCAGCTTTTTAGGTATCCAGATTCACGACCGTTCGGCCTTTCAGATGTCCTTTCAGGATCAATGCAATTTTCTCGTTCAGTTCTTCCAGAGATATTTCAGTGCAGATATCTTCAAGCATACCCAGTTTCCATTCATCAGCCAGTTTTTGCCATACCTCCTTTCTTATGGACATGGGACAGCTCTGTGAATTGACCCCTGCGAGGGATACCCCTCTTAATATGAATGGGAATACCGTTATGGGGAGTTCAGGCGAAGCCACATTCCCACAGCAGGTCACCACTCCTAATGGAAAGGTCGATTTTATGGCTGTTGCCAGGTATTCCCCTCCGACTGTGTCGACGGCGCCGGCCCAGGTCGGGGGCAGGAGAGGGCGGTGGCTGTCTTTGGTAAATGCCTCCCTTGAGAGTATTTCTTTGACACCCAGTAACTTTAGATATCCTGCTGAATCAGCCTTTCCCGAAACGGCTGTCACTGAGTAGCCGAGTTTGCTTAGAATGGCTACTGCGATACTTCCCACACCACCGGTAGCTCCGGTAACCAGTACCGGCCCCTGTTCCGGCTTGACGGAGGCTGTCAATTTGCGCAGGGATAAACCTGCTGTAAAACCTGCGGTGCCGAATGTCATACTTTCTTTGAGTGTCAGACCGGAAGGCAGTTTCACTATCCAGTCTGCTGGAACACGAATCACCTGCCCGAATCCACCGGGGGTATTCATGCCCAAATCGTAACTGGTGCAAATAATGGAATCCCCTGGCTTGAACTGAGGGACGGAACTTTCTTCAATGACCCCTGCAGCATCAATTCCCGGTGTATGGGGATATGCTTTTGTGACGCCCCTGTTTCCTGTTGCCGAGAGGGCATCTTTATAATTCAAAGAGGAATATTTTACGCGTACGGTTACGTCTCCCGCGGGGAGATCTGATATGGTCCTTTCTTTGATATGGCCGGTAAATGTTTTTTCGTCGGCTTCTTCTACGACGAAGGCATTAAAGGTTTCTTTTTTCACGGTAGTTCCTCCTGAAGAAATAGTATGGAGCAGAAAAGATCGGTTTCTACGATAACATAGATTTGCTTTGAACTGAAAGGGGATTTAATCACTGATTTTCGAACCAGATGGACTGAAAATTGGTAAATCGCCTGGAAAGGATGTGGACAGTATGTGATGTATTTACCGTAATATGGAATATGTATGCGTCCAGAATCTACTATACCGGACCAACAGACTCTGAGTATTGAAACCCCAAACCTGGTTTCTTGGTTGGGGAAAATCCGATTTTCATGCCCACTCGCTAAGAAGCTATTTTCCTTGACACGCAATACCATTCACATTATAGCTTTTCTCCATAAAAAAACATGGGAATATGCCGTTGAGAATAAAATGAATGAGGTCTAAACATGATTATTGCAGGATTAAAACTGGCCTTGTTAGGCATGGGCGCGGTGGGCATCTTTCTTATCATACTTATTATGCTTATCAAACTGTCTTTCAAGCTTTTCGGCTCGCTGAGTGCGCATGAGCTACTCGAGATGGAAGCTGCTGAACGAAAAAGGTTCAGGAAAGAACCTGGAGAAAGTAAGGTCCTGGCAGCCGTCATCACCGCGGCTATTGCGGCCCATCGTGCCCGCAAGCTTCGGATACGTTTCGTTACTGGTCCTGGTGGAAAAACAGCTTGAAAAGCGACGCATTTCACGGGCCGTGATGAACTGGGAAAAACGATCATGCCTTTTGAATATACCCTATCATTCAAATTTAACACATTTTGGGTTCTTCATGGAAATGGGGAGCTGAGAAAAAATTGAGAGGTCCTGTCTTATTATGAAAAAAATACGTTTTATGGATACGTCCCTGCGTGACGGGTTCCAGTCGGTCTTTGGCGCCCGCGCACTGACAGATGACTTCATACCTGCTGTGCAAGTCGCCGTGGATGCGGGGATCGACTACCTTGAGGCAGGCGGTGGTGCACGTTTTCAAAGCCTTTTCATGTACTGTGGTGAGTCCGCATTTGACATGATGGATCGGTTCCGTGCTGCGGCAGGTGGCAAGGCAAGGCTCCAGACGCTGGCCCGGGGAATAAACGTGGTGGCCCTTTCCGCGCAACCTAAAGACATGATTGATCTTCATGCCAGGATGTTCAAAAAACACGGTATGACCCATATCCGGAATTTTGACGCCCTTAATGATGTTCGGAACCTCACCTATTCGGGAACGTGCATCAAGAATGCAGGGCTTCACCATCAGGTAGTGGTGAGTATGATGGAGCTGCCCCCGGGCTGCAGCGGAGCCCATGATGTGGACTTCTACATAAAAACCCTCCGGGAGATCCTTGATTCTGGGTTGCCTTACGATTCCATCTGCTTTAAAGACGCTTCCGGCACGTCCAATCCCAGAAAGGTATATGATACCGTAAAGGCCGCACGTAAATTGCTGGGCAATGACGAAGTGATCTGGGTGCACACCCATGAAACCGCCGGGGTAGGATTACTGCAATATCAGGCGGCCATAGAGGCAGGATGTGACGGGGTCGATCTTGCTCGTTCCCCGTTGTCGGGGGGGACCTGTCAGCCTGATATTCTATCCATGTGGCATGCGCTCAAAGGAACTGATTACACACTGGATATTGATGTTGCCAGGATAATGGAGGCGAACCGGGTGCTTGAGGAGTGCCTCAAGGATTACTTTTTCCCTTCTGAAGCTCGTCAGGTCTCTTCCGAGGTTATTTTGTCTCCCATGCCGGGAGGGGCGTTAACGGCAAACACCATGATGATGAGAGATACAGGAACACTTGACTTGTATCCAAAAGTAATTGAAGCCATGTCCGAATGCGTGGCCAGGGGTGGGTTCGGTACGTCGGTTACGCCGGTATCGCAGTTTTATTTCCAGCAGGCCTATGCAAACGTGACGCAAGGCCCATGGAAAAAGATTACAGACGGGTACGGAAACATGGTACTGGGATATTTTGGTCGTACCCCCGTTGAACCTGACGCTGAAATCGTCCATCTGGCGGAACAGCAACTAGGAAAACCCGTATTCAAGGGTGATCCCCTGGATGTGATTGAACCAGGGATACCGAAGGCAAGGGCAGTTCTTGAAAAAGAAAAACTGCCGGTTACCGATGAAAACATTTTCATCATAGGCGCCCTGGCAACTCCAAGTGGAAATAAAGGGCTTGATTTCTTAAAAGGAAAAATGACCATCAATGTCCGGAAAATACTCGGAAAGCAAGAAGAAGAGACGCAGGTGGATCAACAGATTTATCCTGACGTGGGGAGAAATACGGGGCCTTCCAATTACAAGGTGACCGTAGAAGGCAAGGTATTTCAGGTCATCGTGGAGGAGTCGTCAGGCGATGTGAAGAGCGTAGAGCCAGTTCCCAGCCAAACTGTGAAACCGAAGGCAAAGATTGAAGTACGGGCCAAATTGCAGGGTATCGTATCCCAGGTATTTGTCTCCCCAGGAGATTATGTGAACAAGGGTGATTCGATGATGATTCTTGAGGCCATGAAAATGGAAACACCTGTGGTTGCGCCGAGGGACGGAACAGTGGTCAGCATTAAAGTGGAAAAAGGGCAGGTGGTAAAAACCGGGCAACTGGTGGTGACCTTGTCGTAGGTGGGAGTATAAAGAATGAAAAGCAAATCTCTTGTACTGTGTTTCCTGCTCCTGTTGGCAGTTCTCTTTGCTGCACCGGCTCAGGCCGGGTCTCCAGGGGCCACGCAGGAAATCGTGCCTCCTCTGGGAGATATGATCTCGCAATTCATTCAGTCCACCGGGATTTATGCCTATATTTGCCCTGCCTCCGGAAAATGGACGGACGGTGTAGGCGGCATCTTTATGGTGGGTATCGGTCTTCTCCTGTTATTTCTTGCCATCAGGAAAGAGTTTGAGCCCCTGATCCTTGTGCCCCTGGGGTTCGGATGTATCCTGGCCAATATCCCAATGGCGGGACTCAACGATCCCGGGGGCATTCTCTATTACATTTATGAAGTCGGCATAAAAACCGGCGTCCTTCCCCTGATGGTCTTTATGGGTGTGGGCGCCATGACTGATTTTGGCCCGATGATTGCCAATCCGAAGACCGCGATTCTGGGGGGAGCTGCCCAGTTCGGCATATTCAGTACACTCATAGGCGCCTTGCTGTTGTCTGAATGGGTTCCGGGGATACATTTCGATCTTTTCGATGCTGCTTCCATTGGGATCATAGGAGGGGCTGATGGTCCTACGGCAATTTTTCTTTCGAGCCGGCTTTCCCCACATCTGCTGGGTCCCATTGCTATTGCGGCATACTCATACATGGCTCTTGTTCCCATCATACAGCCACCCATCATGCGGTTGTTAACCAGTTCGGAAGAACGAAAAATCCGAATGAACCAATTGAGATACGTGGGGAAAACTGAAAAGATAATATATCCCATGCTGGTTCTCGGGTTGTGCCTTTTGCTTCTTCCTTCAGCGGCGCCTCTTATCGGATTCTTCATGTTTGGGAACCTGATGCGGGAATGTGGGGTGGTGGATCGTCTCTCAAAGACGACTCAAAACGCCTTGATAAATATTGTTACCATTCTGCTCGGCCTCGGGGTTGGATCCAGGCTGACATCGGAAAATTTTCTGAATGTTGGAACGTTGAGCATCCTGCTTTTGGGCGCTATCGCTTTCAGTATCGGTACCGCATCAGGGATTTTGATGGCCAAGCTCATGAATGTGTTCCTGCGAACCAAGATCAATCCGCTTATAGGTTCTGCCGGGGTATCGGCCGTGCCAATGGCCGCGCGTGTGAGCCAGAAGTTGGGAATGGAAGCCGATTCTGAAAATATGCTGCTGATGTACGCCATGGGGCCCAACGTATCCGGGGTGATTGGATCTGCTGTCGCCGCTGGAGTTCTATTAACCCTGAAAAATTTTGTCACATGAGATAGTGCCCATCCATTAATGGAAACGGGATAGATCCTCTGCCGGTAAAGGGGTTCATTTGCATAGAAGTGCACAGACTGAAGGAGAAAATATATGACGATACGTGTTCTCATGACCCGACGGTTTCCCTCGTTGCATGGAGGGCATGGAGCAGAACTGCTGCCGCACCTTTCTAGCATGTTGACCGAGGTAAGGACGATGGCTCTATATCAGCCCGGGTATATTTCGGGAGAAACCATGCGAAATATAGACGATCCTAACGAATATCTGGTAATCAGTACCTGGAGAACCATTGAAGACTGGAACAGGTGGTTTGCAGATAAGAAGAGAGAGGAACTTGAAGGAAAGATCGATGCTCTCCTGGGTTCTCAAACCCTATATAAGGTGTATTCTTATGAATAGAGGAGCTGAATTCAGGAAGCAAGCGTCTATGGCGAAATTTTCTTTTTAAGCCCCTGGATCATGTCCATGAGAAGGTCACCATTGGGCGATACAGCAAGCGGGTTTACTTCCAGAAGTCCTTCCCATGCCTTGATGGCTTTTTCAGGTTCGTGCAAATCATGCAGAAGAACAACGCCTTTATTGAATCGCGACACTTCGTGGGCCGGGTCTGCCTGAATGGCTCTATCAAAAGCGCTGATTGCGTCCAACGGTTGACCGTTGCGGCGATACATGACTCCCAGGTCGGTCAGTACGCCGGGGTTTTTCGGGTCGATTTCCACGGATTGATTATATGCCCCGATCGCCTTTTTGACCTGGTTGGTGTCAAAATACAGGTTTCCTAATTGCACCCATGCTTCAACATTAAGGGGTAAGAGAGAGACTTCTTTCTCAAGAGAAATTATCCTGTTTGCCTGGTCATTGGAGATTTCGAGGTTTTGAAGATTCTTTCCCGGGGCCTTTACCGATAAACCGTCTGTAGAACCGGTTTTGTAGGCGTTGAAAATAATCCCGCCAAGAAATCCTGCTGCAAGTGCTACAAAAGCAACAATAAACATAGTCTGTTTCTTTACATATTTGCTCTTCATGTTCACCTTTTTTTAACCGTTGTTCAGTGGAATAAAGGCTCAACGACAACAAGAATGGATATCGCCTTCATTTCTTTTGAGCTTCTCCAGATAGCGTGCCCACCATCCTTTCTTTTTCCCTGGGTTTTTGCCTGTAAATCGGTGCACATCTCCTTTGAAAGTATTGAGGCAGGTTTCCGAGCAGAAATGATAAGGGTTCCCCATATAGGCCAATGAGATTTTGGATTGTTCTGGTATAATTTCCATCCTGCACACCGGATCTATGACTGTATTTGCTCTTTTTTTGCTATTTTGCATTTTAAGATCTTCTTTCGTGAGAAACCCGTTCCAACCTCTCAGGGTTAGAACGGGTGTAACCTAAGACTGTTGGTTGCCGAGATTTCTATCCAATGTGGCCCCGCTTACACGGGGAATGAAGGATTATGGAAATCATTTCGCCGCGCAACAGCTGCTCGATGCGCTCTGATTCCTTATGGCTTTTTCGACATCCTTGTCATAATAAACTACTTCTGCAAGGCCCCTTGAATTATTGAACCAGGATGTGAATACCCTTCGCCGATCATTGGGATCGGTTGTTTCAGCCAATACCTTTTCATCAACGTAGCGGTTAATCAACAAGCCGGTCTCAAATTTTTTCTTAAAATATTCATAGTTGTATCCAGCGTCAAGAATTGATTTTTCAAACTCCTTTTCTGTTTTACCACTTTCTCGAATATACTCTTCCAACTCGGAATTATTAGTTTTTGCATCGAGTTTGTAGCCGGCGCGATCGATTTCTCGACGCAGGACGCCTTCGTTTATCAAACTGGATGCAACCTGCGCCTTGAGCCTGTCATCGAGAGACTTGGCATTGGGATTTGTGAATTCATCCCCATAGCTTTTTTGAAGTCTTTTCTTGGCCACGTTCATTTCCACATCGAAATCAGTCCTCGAGATGTCATAACCGCTCACGGATGCTATATAGTACTGCGCCTTTGAAGCTGCACAATCACGCTCTTTCCTGATTTCTTCAGGATTTATGGTCTTTACCACTTTGGCCGGGTAACCGCCTGCCGTTATAGCCTTTTTAATACGGGAAGGTTCCGTGAGAACCTTCCGGTCGTAATAGACCTCTACTTTTCCATTGTTGATGTCCACAAGAATATCCTGTATCCCCTCGATTCCTTCGAGACTACCCTTGATGGATGAAATACATCCGGAGCAGGACATATTGCTTACGTTCAGGATCACTTTAGAGAGGTTTTTATTGGTTTCCAATGCCACCCCGGAGTCTTCCGATGCCAACCGAGGTTGTGTACCATCGTTTCTCGTTTGGACTGCAAAGGCTACCGCTGTTACGAGAATTATGAGACCTATGCTGAGTCCTATAGAAATTTTCCTGGTAATCGTCTTTTGTTTTTTCATTTTTATCTCCTTATTCCTTGAGTGCTATTGTACCTCGAAATTTGCCTCTAAGCCATGACTGGCGACAACCGGAACCACGTAGGGAAAATCTACAGTGTTGAACCGACAATCCTGTTCCATGATCAACCCGTCGGAAACACAAAGGATCCTGTTGGCTTCTTTGGCGCATTCCGTATTATGGGTGACCATGACGATGGTTATTCCTTTATGATTCAGTTTTTGAAAGAGATCGATAATTTCCCCGCTGGTCTTGGTGTCGAGATTTCCGGTAGGCTCATCGGCAAGGAGAATAGTAGGATTGTTTACGATCGCTCTTGCGATCGCCACGCGCTCCTGTTCGCCACCGGAGATCTCATTGGGCAACCGCTTTGCCTTATTAGAAAGCCCCACATTCAGAAGCGCCTCCTCGGCCATTTCCAGCTTTTCCCTGGATTTCATTTTCGATATGGCCAGGGGAATCATCACGTTTTCTAGAACGGTCAAATAGGGAATCAGGTGAAAACTCTGGAAGATGAATCCCAGAAATTCCTTTCTGAATCCCGCACGCTGGTCGAGAGTGAGGGAGTAGACGTCTATTCCATCCACAAAATACTTTCCGTTTGTTGGTGTGTTCAGGGCGCCCATCATGGAAAGAAGGGTGGATTTCCCAGAGCCGGATTCCCCTACAATGGCTACAAATTCCCCCTGTTCTATGTCAAAACGCATTCCCTTCACAGCCATGAATGCGGCGGCTCCTTTTCCATATTGTTTTATAAGATTATCAACCTGAATATATGCCATGTTTTCTATCTCCTATAGGCTTCTGAGGGCTTCATTCGGATCTAAATTGCCTGCCATAATGGCCGGGTATACGCTTGACAGGAGTCCGAGAAGGATGGCTCCACCAAATACGGATACTGCCAGGACGGGATCAAACACCAAGTTCACGTCCACGCTTTCCGTGAAGAACGGGATGGTCAGTTTTGTGGCTCCCAGTCCCATCAGATATCCCAGGATGCCTGCTATTGCAGAGATGACTGCTGCCTCAAAGAGGACAATTCGCATCACATGGCTTTTTTTGAAACCAATTGCCATGAAAACTCCGAATTCCGATGTCCTTTCCCGAACGCTTCCCATCATCGTTACGAGGACTACAAGGCCACCCACGAGCATAACCAGGATAGAAAGTCCGTACGCAAATTTATTGAAATGTCCCAGGGTTTCCATGCGCCCTTCCACCACCTGCCTTATGGCCATAACCTTGGAATCGGGAAGCACCTGGGAGATCTGTGCCACCATGTCATCGATGGGACACCCGGAACAGAGAGCCGCGACCTCCGCCATGGAAATGCGACCTTCTTTGCCCAGAATTTTCTGGGCCGTCTGGAGTTGCGCAAAAATGATTTGGTCGTCCTGAGATCCCGTGGGATTGATAATCCCTGTAACTTTCAGGGGAGTTCCGGTTGCATCAAGGATGTCGCCTTCTTTGAGCCCAAGAACCTGGCTCGCTTCGGATCCCATAAGGATCCCATCTTTTCCAGGAGCCTTGCCCTTGATTTTCCACCAGGGCCTGAGAACATGCGCCACCTCAAAATCAACGCCCGCCAGCAGGACATTACTGTCTTGGACTTTTAGGGATCCCAAAACCATGGGTCCAACCGCGGCAACATTAGCGGAATTTTTTATTCCTTTGATCTTCTGAAGGTCCTCCTGAAGAATCTCACGCATTTCAAAAGAAATCCCTCCAACGGCCATTCCTCCGTAGGTAAGGGAAAGGTTCTCGGTTTTAGGGAGGATCATAATATTGGCGCCATACTTTTCGAGCTTGTGATTGATGTCCCTGGTAAGGGCATCCACCAGGCTGATGAACGCAACGACAGCAGTGACTCCCACCAGGAGGCCAATCAACACAAAGGAGGCCTTGGCCTTTCGCCGTTTAAGGTTCCCAAGGGATATATCGGATAGTTTCATGAGTTCCCTCCCTTTGAAAAATCAAAATATCGCCTGCCTTCGAGAATATCGGAGGCCTGAATAACCAGTTTATCTCCAACAATGGTCCGGTTCAGAGGCGCCGGGTTGCAGCCGCCCTTCACCTCGTTGACCTTTACAGAGGCAAAGCGCCTTCCGCAGTTTCTGCAGACCATGACGTCCTTATCCTGGTAGTAGCCTTTTGCGCTGGGCCAGCATACATCACAGGCATCGAAAGCGGCCCTGATTACGCCATCTGAACTCTTCAGTACAAAGTATTTAACCACGATTCCATCGCTGGCTGTGAAATCGAAATGTTTTGCCTTTCCATCATCAAACATGGTTACGGGAAAGGTCGCCTTTTTTGCCTCGGAAACTTTTTCCGAATTCTGCCCATCGTTCTTGAAAAAGAAGACAGCAACTACAAGAACCAGCACTGCGGTAATCCCAATCGTTACGTAGGTACCTGCTCCTTTTTTCTTGTTGTTGTCCCCCAGGAGGGCTGCTTTTTTTTCTGAACTTGCTTCCTTGATCGATCGATTGTCTTTCTTTGACATGGTATCCTCCATTAACGCTGAATTGAATTTTTGATGCATAGAGATCCTGCCTCTGTCCAAGTACCGTAGGTAGACAGACCGCGCTGCCGGAACAGTTTTCCTTATAAATATCGGACCGGCGATGCATCACAGGATGTACTTGTTCAACCATACGTATTTTGACTGCCGGTTTAGCGGAAAAAAGGTATTTCGACAGAAAAATTACTCATTTGAACAGGTACGTTATAAATCAATGGGTGGAAATATTCAGGTGTGCGTGCCGGGTTTTCACAAGAACATGCTGAGGACTAGTCAAACCCCGGCCGGTGAGATTAACAGATAAAGGAGGCGTTTATGAGATACAGGGGTGCAGGTGCAGCTCTCGAATGGATTGCGTAGTCTGCGATGGCCGGATCACGGTGCCCGTTCATGAGATCGTAGTCCGAAAGGATAGGTTGAAGTACAACGATAGAGCGATCTGTTGACCAGGAATGGCTTGTGCTGGTTATGGCCTGAGCCTTCTGTCCTGCCTTTTTCAAGTGGCAGCAGATCGGCAGAGCGTCGTTGTCATTTTTCTCTGGAGCAGGAATTTCTATAGTAGCATCTAGTTCGAAGTTGTGCAGTTTACAAAGAGGCAATCCGACATCAAGGGGTATTTCGTGGGCTAGCTTTTTCGGCAGAACAACCTTCTGCTTTGCTTTCTGCGCCGCTTCACAATATTTTCCCTTACAGATATCCAGTCCCTGCGCAAGACCTGAGGTGGCCAGCAGTAGGGAAAGGAGGCATGTGAGGAAATAAATATGGGGTCTCTGATGTTTCATAAATGCTGTGTGCTCTATGAGGATAAATGATTTTCCGGCTGCGTATTCTATACTGTTTAGCTATACAATAATGGCGGCCTGGGAAAGTGTCAAGAAAAAAAGGCTCATCGCGGATTGACGTGATATTTTTTCAGTTGTTGAATAGACTATGCTCAGATTCCAGGTGTCAGGTGTCAGTAAAAAACCTGGCGTATTCAGCTTATTAAACGTAATAACGAATAGTTATGCTTATTATATTCAGAAAATAGGAAGTAGGTACTGAAACCTGACACCCGAAACCTGACACCCCGGTTCCGGAAAAAAAGATTCTTCACGGTAATCCGCGATGAGTCGAAAAAAACTGCCAAACCTTCGTTTTGACCCTGTTCAAAGAGCAGCCCTATGATGGAAAAATTGCTCAGTTAGCTTGTTTTCCGGGTCTTCCCCATTTGCTCAACAGCGTTGGAAGAAGGATCAAAGAGAAAATTCCTAAAAAGAGTAGCAAGAATGGTGAAACCCCGAATCCTGCAGGGAGAAATCCGAAAACAATAGCTACAGCGGCGGTGATCAGTGCGAAGGGAATCTGGGTTCGAATATGATCGTGGGGTTCTACTCCGCAAGATATGGAGGAAACGATTGTGGTGTCGCTGAAAGGGGAGCAGTGGTCGCCAAATACGGCGCCGCTGAAAACGGCTGCCACTGCCATCTGAAGATAGGTTTCCTGCAACTGGGGTTCCATGGACTGGCAGGCCGCAGCGGCTATGGGAATCGCAAGGGGAAAGAGAATTCCCATGGTTCCCCAGGAGGTGCCGGTGGAAAATGAAATGACGGAACCGGTTATGAAAATCAGGGATGGAATAAGGACTGATGCGTTTGTCCCTGATATGAAAGAAGAAAGGTATTCAGCGGTTCCAAGGGAGCTGAGAACGCTCCCTATCATCCAGGCTGAAACCAGAATAAGGACGGGGCCGAGGAGCGATTGAACCCCGCGTTTGAATGCACTGAGCCCTTCAAAGATACGATTCGGGTGGTGAGATGGGTACAGGCATACGGCAACAAAAGCTGCAAACAAACCCGAAAGCGTCAGAACAAGTGGTCCGGCGTCTGATCCGAAAGCCGTGGCGATTTTTTGCAGAGTGACAGGCAAGAGGGAGCCCGAACACCCCAGAAGATAAAACCCGAAAAGGAAGGAAAGAATGAGAACGATGAGAGGAATCATTACCGTGTGCAGACCCACCTTCGTTGTTTGATTGCCTTCGGTCGAATCGGCGCTTGTTGCTTCTAAAACCGGAATGGAATCCTCGAAGGTTTTCATGGATCCGGGGTTGAATCTTCGAAAAATAGAGACAAAGAGCAGGGTGAGAGTAAACCAGCAGTAAAAATTAAAAGGGATCGATTTGAGGAAAATGATATAAGGATTGATGTCTCGACCGGCAAGCTGATATCCTTCCTTGATCATGCTCAGTTGATAGGCGACCCATGTAGATATGAAGGCGAGACAGGCGACGGCTGAGGAAGTGGAATCAACGATATAGGCTAGTTTAACACGTGAGACCCCGCATTTCTTCGCCATTTCTTTGCAGACCCGGCCGACCATCATGCTGTTGGCCAGTCCGTCAAAGAAACAAAGGATTCCCAAACCTGCCGCAGTGGCCTGTAGTCGTTTCGAGGCATCCCCTCCTTTGCGAAGAAAAAATCGAAGAATAGTTTGGAAACCACCTCCCGCATCAAGAACAGCGGCAAAACCGCCGAGGATGAGCGTGAAAACAATGGCGCCTATTTTCCAGGTGCTCTTCAGGCTTGGTTCAAGGTGTTGTGTGAAGAGATGCACGAAGGCATACAACGGGTTGCCGTCTGAAAGAATGAGGGACCCTGCCAGCGCGCCGGCAAGTAGACCCCAGAGGGCCCTGCGGGTCGTAACCACGAAAAACAACGCTATAATCACTGGCCAGAGAGTTTTGAGGGGAGTATCCCAGGCCCCGATTATCCAGGTGCATCCAAATAGTGCAAATCCTGAAATCAGTCTCGATTTGGCCATTTCGAGTGCCTTAGATCAAATACTGTCTGAATTGCGCTTTGTCCAGGACAGGAACGTTGACGATCTTTTCCGTGGTTTTCCCCGTGACCCTTAATTCGCACATCCTGTCTTTTGAATCACTGTATGCGGCTGCCATACGGTACGCCAGATCCATTTGATCCCGGGACGGCTCTCCAGAAACGAGCACGGTTGGCCCGGGAACAGATATGGAGGAAATCAGTATATCTTCTTCATCAGCGAGGTTCCGGATGATCTTATTTTCTCTTTTGTTTCTGCCTACGATAACTTTTGTTTTTGGGGTAATTTTGAAATGCCTGCCTATTTTCAACAGTTCAAGATGGTTGGGGCGAATGGTATCGCCCAAGGAAAACAGATCTTTTAATTTTTTTGAAAATTCTTTTTCCGTGAGGAGGCAGCCGCCTGCGGGAGAGGGATAATCGCTCAGGTTGAACTCTTTGGCAAGGGCAATTTGAGGTTTTCTTGAACGTCCCTCGATATCCATCAAGAGATCCCTGTTTGCCCATCCCTTTTCTTCAGGTATTGTTATGTCGAGAAGTTTTGCCGAGAGCGGTCTCAGAATAAAACCTGTCATTCCGCTTTCCGATTCCACCAGGGTAAGAGAACGTCTATTTTGGGACATGGGCCTCTGCCCCAGGACTTCTCCGGTTACAATGAAATCGGCGCCTTCATTTTCAAGCATTTCGCCGGCGATACGGAACATGAGAGCATGGCAGTCAATGCAGGGATTCATTGCCGATCCGTGTCCATGTTTTGGGTTTCTGATAACCGGAAGATGGCGTTTTGTAATATCCACCACTTTGAATGGCATATCCATCATCCGAGCCGATTCCCTTGCCTTTGTTGAGGTGAAAAAGGGAGTCTCAAAAAAAAGGGCCAGAACATCAATGTTCTGAGCCCTGATGAGGCTTGCTGCAAGCATGCTGTCAAGCCCCCCTGAAAAAACGCTGATAGCTTTCATAGTTCTTAAATCAGTCGCTCCTTATAGATTCGGTCTATAGTCCCATTTCTGTCAGCGTTTCCATGACCGATTTCTGCTCATCATTCAACTCTTTTGGGACGTGAATGCCGATTTCAACGAAGGCATTTCCTTTTCCGTTTCCATTGGAAGAAGGCATCCCGAATCCTTTGAGCCGGAATTTGGCGTTGTTTTGTGTTCCGGGCGGAATCTTCAAGTTTAACAACTTCTGGTGTATTGTGGGGATTTCAATGGTTGTTCCCAGAACGGCTTCAGAAAATTTGATTTCCTGCTTCATATAAAGGTCACCATCCTCTCTTCTGTAGAGAGAGTGGGGAATTTCTTTGATCTGAATAAGAAGATCACCTGATGGACCTCCATTGGGTCCCGGGCGGCCTTTTCCTCTAAGCCTCAGCTTTTGTCCTCTGGCTATGCCTGCTGGAACCTTCACGGTTACCTTTTCCTGTTGCCCGTCGAGCTGATAGGTGATTTCTTTTTTGGTGGTATCGCAGAGTTCTTCAAGAGTCATGGGCAGTTCATAGATGAGGTTCTGACCTCTGGTGGCGCCATATTGGTTTTGAAAACCATTGGAGCACTGTCCGCCCATGCCTCCAAAGATATTTCCGGAACCTGGTTGCCCTCTGCCGCCTCCGCCTCCGGCAAAACCAAATTCTCTGAAAATGCTCCCTAGATCGAAACCTTTGAATATGTCTTCCTGGGAAAATCTTTTCTGGAAGCCATCCGCTCCGAACATGTCGTACTGTTTTCTCTTTTCGGGATCCCGCAATACAGCGTATGCCTCGTTGAGATCTTTGAATTTAGCCTCGGCCTCGCCGTTACCGCGGTTATGATCCGGGTGGTATTTCAACGCCAGTTTCCGATAGGTCTTTTTGATCTCTTCGTTCGAAGCTGTTTTGGGGACTCCCAAAATCTTATAATAATCTTTTCCAGACATTTTTTCTTAAATTAAATAACTGTTTGAAGGGTTTGTGTTGTCCTTCGAAACTAATCACGGGGGATGAGAAGTCAAGCGCAGATAGGCTCCAAAAAGCGGGTGTTCTGAGAAAAAAGAAGGCATGGGATTTTTTGATCAGGATTCGTTTCCAAAAACCTTTTTCAAAAGCTCTGTGCCCCTCGCAGCTGGATTCTGCCGTATCTTTTTTTCTTCCTCTCCCAGCATGTAAAAAAGACCTTTCAAGGCACCGTCCGTTACGTAATCGTCCAGATCAAGATTGAGCTTTTTTGTGAATGGCAGTGCCTGAACTTTCCGAGTTAAATCCTGGTATTGCCTGGTTGTTCCTGTTTCAGACATGGCGTCGTGAATGATAGGACGAAACGCCTGTGTTAGCTGTCCCGAACTTTTTTCCTTCAGATATCCCGTTGCTGCCGTGTCGTTGCCCTTGAGGATTTTCCCTGCATCGGAAATAGACATCTCCTTGATACTGTCCCAGAATATGGCCTTTGCTTTTGGAGCCGCTGCTTCAGCTGCCATGTTCATGCTTTTGTCAAAGGCCTCCAACTGGGGGCCATATCCCACGGTCTGGAGGACCCCTTTGATTTTTTGAACGGTTTCGGGAAGGGGGATTTTCACCTGGGGGTTCAGAGAATATCCCCCTGGTTTTTCGAGCATGGAAACTGCTTTACTTGTACCCACTTCAAGGGCTTCTTTCAGACCGGAAACCATTTCATCCGTACTGAGAGAGCTGCCCTGTCCAGTGGCCTGTTTCAGGCTGTTCAGAAAACTTTCAAAGTTGCCCCCAGCTGCCCGGGAGCTGGTGAAGGCCAGTGCTGCAAAAAAGAAGAGCGACAAAAATAAAATCGATGTTTTTCTCATGATTCTTCTCCTCTATGGATGAACTTAGGGTTTTTTAAAGGGAGCTTTCCAGATTTTCAAACTGGTCTTCTATCCGGTAGAGAACCTTATCCAGCTCATTCAATTTTCTGGCGAGAAGATATTCTCTTGCCACCTCTTTCAACTGGTGCAGTTCTTTTACAACAGGTGCGATATCTTCTTTTATCTGTGCCGGAGTGTCCGGGTGGTCCATGATCGTCTGCAGGGTATCGATGAGAGCATAAAAAGAGACTTCCTTTTTTATGATTTCCGAGTATGACAATCCTTTCAGCATATCCGCGATCCTTGGAAAGCTTTTCTCAAAAGATTTCTCGAAAAAGGGCAGGATACGGATGTCGATTTGCATGAATTTGCTCATATGGCCTCCAAAGTTTTTCGATTAAATGGTTTTACATCGCAGTGGCTATTGCCTGAAAATCCTCGGGACGAATCGACCTGTTTTTGTTGCATAGAGCCTGTAATCCCTTCCAAAAATTTCCCCCATCATTTTTTCTTCCCTTTTGACCAGGGTATGCCAGAGTGGGTGTAATCCCAGTGCCCAGAAAATATACAGCCAGGAATTGAGAACCAACGCAATGGCCATTGATATGAAAGATACCCAGGCTGCATACATCGGATGCCTGAAAAACCTGAATGGTCCCATGGTACACAATTCATGCTCTTTCCACCAGTTCTTCAGCGTAAAAAAAGTCCAGCAATGCAGGGAAAGTCCAAAAAAGAGGAGGACGATCGCAATAAATTTGAGAGGTAAGGGGTTATCCAGAATTTGAGGATGCCCAAGGGCGCCGTCCAACAACCACGCAGCAATCAAAGCGGTTGCGCTGATGAGAGCTCCGAGAGGTCCAATTCCAAATATCTTTTGATATCTTTTGTAGCTCATGATTCAACCGGGGGGATCTGGGAATATTACTCTTCCGTGCTAAGGTCTACACTGTTAAGAATGTGTCTCCTCTTGCAATTTGACCGAAAAAAAGGCATATAGTTCCAAAAAACAGGTTCCACAGGGTTCTTTACGACCTGGTTTCAGGTGTATGAAAAATAGGACATTCTTGCAAGAAATATTTTGCAGCCATTCACGGTTGCTGAAAAGGAAACGCTATGTATCTGTTCGACAATGATATTGCTTTAACTGCTCAAAAGCCATTCTGCTACGCGGGAAATGTTACCGACAACTGGTCAGTGAATGGGAATCCCAATGGTGGGTATATCATGGCCATCCTTGCCAATGCCATTATACAGAAGAGCGACAAAAAGAAACTCGTCATATTGACGGCCAATTTCATCTCGCGTTCGATTCAAGGAGAAGCATGGCTGGCCATTGAAAAAATGGGGTCTTCCAAACAATTTCAACGTTGGGAAGGGAGAGTACAACAAGAGGGAAAGGAGACGATTCGCGTATTCGGGACTTGTACCGACGAGGCAGAGCGGCTCGAAAACCGATACGAAAAACGGGCGCCGGAACTCACGCCTCTGGATGATTGTGTCGGAATTCCTGAAATCCCCAATTATACGATTTTCCGGCATATGGATGTTCGTTTGGATCCTGGTTGCGCAGGGTGGTTGTCCGGGAATCTTACAGAGAGGTCGGAACAGAAGGGTTGGATTAAATTCAAGGATAACCGGCCATTTGATCAGCTGTCGATTCTCTTACTAACAGACTCTTTTCCTCCTCCGGTACTTGCAAGCCAGGGTATTATTGCCTGGATCCCTACCATAGAGATGTCTGTCAATATTCGGAGCATTCCAAAATCAAAATGGCTGAAATCTGTTTTTCGATCTCGTTTTATCAATGGTGGATTTGTGGAGGAAGATGGTGAACTATGGGACGAAGAAGGGGAACTCGTTGCCATCTCAAGACAGATTTCACTGTTTCAAAAAAAATAAGACATTTGGCAAACCGCAATAGCAGGAGATCTCATGGAAGGCTGCATGTACACACAAGAACACCAGATTTTTCGAGAAACCTTTAAAAAATTTGTATCAAAGGAAATTACTCCCCATGTCCAAAAATGGGAGGAAGAACGTGCTGTTCCACGGGAATTGTGGAAAAAAATGGGAGCACAGGGTTTCCTCTGCCCCTGGTTGCCGGAAAGATACGGCGGACTCGATCTCGGCTTTGAATATTCGGTAATTATCAACGAAGAGCTGATCAGGGGTGACGGATTTGGCGTGGGCGTTCCTCTCCACAGCGATGTGGCGGTGCCCTATATCCATGCCTATGGCGGTGGAGAAGCAAAATCCAGATGGCTGCCGGGTTGCACTACGGGAGACCTGATTGCAGCGATTGGTCTTACCGAACCCAATGCAGGGTCCGACCTGGCGGCGATTCGGACACGTGCAATCAGGGATGGAGACAGCTATGTGATCAATGGCCAGAAGACCTTTATTACGAACGGCTTTTTTTCGGATATCATGGTTATCGCGGTCAAGACAGATCCTGAGGCGGGACACAGGGGAGTGAGTCTGATCCTGGTGGACAAGGATGCTCCCGGATTTTCGCGCGGCCGCAAACTGGAAAAGATGGGCTACCACATGCAGGATACAGCCGAACTCTTTTTCGAGGATTGCCGTGTCCCGGCATCCCACCTGCTGGGAGAAGAGGGGAGGGGGTTTAAGTATATGATGGAGAAGCTTCAGCAAGAGAGGCTGGAAGTTTCCATCAAATGCCAGGTCAATGCGGAAGAGGCGTTCAAAGAAGCCGTGAGTTATGCCAAGACCAGAGAAGCATTCGGCCGCCCCATAGGTGACTTCCAGAATACGGCATTTCGCCTTGCTGAAATGGCTACGGAAGTGGAATTGGGCCGTACATTTCTTGACCGGCTCATTGCAGACCATATTGCTGGAAAAGAAATTGTTCAGCAGGTCTCCATGGCTAAATACTGGCTGGGGGAAATGGTGAATCGCGTGGCTTACCAGGCCGTACAGATTCATGGTGGTTACGGATATATGGAAGAATACAGGATCTGCCGGATTTTCAGGGACGTGCGTGCGCTTAGCATATTTGCGGGAACCAGTGAAATCATGAAGCTCATCATCAGCAGGAACCTGGGCCTTTCACCGCGATGAGTTCCGTTTTCGGCCAGAAAAAGACCCCGTGCCTGCCTCGCCTGTTTGAGCTTTCGCTATGGTGGGAAGGAAAAGATCATCTGCCCAGCGGTAAAATATCCCCCGTCGGGCAGTGAGATCTTTCTATCCGTTCATTGGTCAAGAAAAAATTGC
>CAYOWC010000067.1:0-19146 GCA_964407525.1 uncultured Desulfobacteraceae bacterium
TCAGTTTTTTTCTACCCAGGATCTTTTGGGCAACGGTTGAAAGGGAATAGTCATCCACCTTCACGAAAGCGTTTCGGATCATGGGGATCCCATCCAGCGCAGCCCGACCCGGGATCCGGGCGATCCATTGATTGTAGTTTTTACCCGGCTCCAGCATCTCAGCCGATCCGTCTGTTCCAATGTCATACCCGATGCCCAGGGCAATGCATTTACGGTAAAGCCATTGCAAGTCAAAACCGATCAGGTTCCAGCCGATAAAAGCATCCGGATCATATTGCCCAACAATGGAGAAAAAGGCCCTGAGAAGGCGTTTTTCATTTGGGAAGCTCCGGTATTCCATTTTCCCGTTTTCGTTGTCCGGATCCACTACCAATACTTCTTCGAGCTCTTCTCCGTAGAGCGCGATTGAATAAAGATCTGATTTCATAGAGCATTCAATATCAATCGAAAGCATCCTCAGTTCCGGCGTGAAATCAGCGGGATGAACTTCCGGATCGGTAAAAAAGAGACAGCCGGCTTTTTTTTGGACCGGTTCGCTTTCAAAACGAAGGCTCCCCTGGATGAAATGCTCCATGAGAAATCGCGCCGCCAGGTTCACATCTGCCTCATATGTCCGGATGTGATGATCTTCGCAGGCTTTTCGGGCATGGAACATGTCAGAGTTTTGAGCAAAATAGAGCCCATCAACAAAGTCACCACGAAGGTTCTTCAGCTTCAAGGGCTTCCTGACGGCCCCCGGGGGCATCCATTTCTGATTATGATCAATGAAAAATACAATGCGAGGGCAGGTTACGGTCCAGTGAAAACGCCTGCCGTCTGACAGCCGGCCCTGAAAAATCAATTGGGTTACGTTTCCATTCTGGGCTTGTTTACTCGATAGGATGAAGCCGTCGTATGCCATTTAACCACGCTAAGGGTTTTTAAATAAGATGCGTTTCTGTGATTTCGAAACATTGTTACTAACGGCCAATTGAAAAATGGATACGGCCCAGGCTTGAAAAAGAGACATCAAACACGTCCCCCGGCTCCACAAAAAAGAATTTAGTAAGCGAACCTGTAGAAACAATGGCGCCTGCGCTCAGTTCTTTTCCCAATACGCCAAGTTTGTTTACGAGCCAAACCATCACATTTAACGGATCGCCCAGTGCTTCTACTCCACAAGCACTCGCCAGAAGATGACCGTTTCGATGCATCACAATGCCTTCATGGATCAAATCAAATCCTGAAACGGACTTCATGAAAGGCCCGAGAACAATACCCGCATGCAGGGCGTTATCCGCGATGGCTTCCGAAGTTATTACCTGCCAATCGGCAACTCTGCAATCCACAAGTTCAACGGCGCCCATAATCCCGGCGGTAGCCCGAATCACATCGGTTCTCGTGACTCCGGGCCCTTTGAGCGTTTTCCCCATCACAAAAGCGATTTCGCCTTCCACCGCAAGTTTGCAGAAATGGGAAGGGTTGATCTCCTGTAGAAAAGAATATTCCGATTGTGTGGTCATGCAACCCAAAAACGGTTCTTTGATTTCCAGTTGCTCCATGACAGCGCGGCTGGTGGCGCCGACTTTCCAGCCGATAATTCTTTCGCCATTTTCCAGCATATGTTTAACCAGCATGTCCTGGACTTCGTAGGCATCTCCCACATTGATAACTCCAAAGGTAGAAGAAGGAGAATCTATGGGCTTATGCCCTTCTTTTGCTTTCAGAAACGCATTGAACCAATTCTTTTTTATATCCTCTCTGTTTTCCATAGCAGCAAATCCTCTTACACGAAAGGCATCCTGAATTGTTTTCGAACCTGATCGTTAAAGCCAAAAAAGAAGACAGAAATACGAAGAAATCTGAATGAGGGTTGTAGATTTATTATGGGTGTATTTTGTATCGATGTTTTCATGAAAGATCTCTGGGCCGGGTGGTGAACAGGTTGGTAAATTTGTATGATGGAAAGATTGAGGTAACATCGAAAATAGGTCAGAAAACAACCTTCAAAGTCACTTTTGCCGGATGATATGAGTAGGCGTGGTTCAGGCACACGAAAGGATAACCGCGCTTATCCAATTATCCCTTTCCCCTTTCCGTCCAGGAGCCATTCCCAGGTAAGGCTCTCCCGCAAATATTCATCCTCATTGGCAAGATTCTTGATCGTTCGCAACTGGAATAGAGTAGGTGCCGATCGGCCTTTTTCGATCTTTGAAATATGCGATTGGCCTGTTTTTAATAATTCGGACATCTTTCTCTGGTCAAGGTTCAAGAAAGTCCGGATAATCTTCATTCTGTGGCCGAGTTCATGAAGGTACTCTTCTGAGAAGTTTTGAGTCTTCATAATTTCTTAATATTAGCACTTCGAAAAGAATTCTACCACAAAAGAATACTTCCTTGATATATCACTTTTTGATATTTTTAATTACTTAAAAACCTTTTATAGTCTCTGTACTGCTATCATAAAAGAATGATGGAACACGAATGCTCAGACTCAGAAGCTATTTTGGATGATAACCCGGAAGAAAATCGGATGGTTTTCAACATGTTGGTGCGAAACACTGATGATCATCCCAGAAACCATGGGATTCTGCTGGACGAAGGAAAGATGTCCCTTTCGCCTGCGTACGACATCGTACCGACACCTGCGCGATTTGGCGTAGATTACAGGATTTGCCTCTGATGCTCGTATGTTCTTGCCATAATGCCTTCTGCAAAATGACAAAATAAGACAAGTCTCTACTATGTTGACATATATCCTCACCATCTGTTATACTTATTACGATTTTGCGTATAACGCCTTTTCCAAACCGGGGGAAACCAATGGAGTCTTTCGAACTACATAAGGCCAAGGTCTCGGCAAAAGGCTGGGTGGTCATCCCAGCTGTCTTGCGAAAACGTTTTGGGATAAAACCCGGCACTTCCATTGTGTTCCAGGAAGCCGCCGACGGGATTGTTCTTGTTCCGGAGACAACAGATCCAGTTGATGTCTTGTTCGGCAAACTGGCAGGTAAGATATCGTTGACAGATGCTCTTTTAAAGGAACGAACCAGAGAGATAAAACGTGAAGAAGCCGAGCTACGTACTCGATAGTTTTGCTCTGCTGGCCTATTTCCAGGCGGAGCCGGGAGGCGAAAAGGTCAGAGATCTGCTTAGAGAGGCCTCAGCGAAAAAGGCAACGGCATTTTTGAGCGTTATTAACCTCGGAGAGATCCTTTACATTACAGAACGAAAGCTTGGCCGAAATACAGCCGACAACACGCTGCGAGACATATTTCGATTACCGGTCCAGCTTGCTGACGCAAGCACAGACCGCGTCATTGGCGCTGCACACGTCAAGGCACGTTATGCGATTTCCTACGCAGACGCATTCGTTGTCGCTCTCGCACAAGAACTCGAAGCTACCATCATCACCGCTGATCCTGAATTTCAAAAAGTGGCATCGCTGGCTACCATCCTGTGGCTGTAGCTGTTTCAAGATTCAGGTGCTTTTGCCAGGTCTGTCTGAAGCGAGAATCTACCGATTTGCGCATCGAGCGCTGTGGGACCATTTGCGACCTATTTGCGACCCATTTGTACTGCGCGTATACAAAGCTATTGATATCATGTATATCCACTGCATGCAAAACAGGTTATCAAATCAGAGCTGATGAAAAAATGCTGTAAATTAAATATGTTACTCTGATTTTTTTTTGTTGATGATTTGCTTCTTTGGGAGCAGGATGTCGGAGCCCGCCAGAGGCGGGTAAAGCAAGCCTCCGCCAAAAGACGGTTTATACGCCTCCGGAGTGCTTGTGCGCCTCCGGCGCATTCAAATCCTCTCGCCCCGACCATTGATTCTGTTGAATTGAATCGGTGCAAATAGAAGTCTCCTGTATCCCAGATGTGACCTATCTACCCTTTCCAATCAGAAGAATCATTTTTTGAATCTATTTGGACAGGCGAAGCATTTTGCATAACCCTGAAGGGTGCTTATTCCAATGGTATCTCAAGTCAAAGCTCATCAAGCTGAATAAGATATCATTGTCACTGCAATATAAACGTTTATAATGTCAGGCAAAAAATAATTTTCGAACCTTGCCTTTCCCAATATGGGGCCAAAGAATGCGATAATTATTTCTTTCGTAACGTATTCGGCCAGCAACAATAGATTTATGAATATCTGCCTTTAACGTTAAGTCCTCAATATCCTGCAATTTACACGTATTCCGGGCCGGGTGGCTTTTCCACAATTTGCTTGGTATCAGGGATTCTTCGGCCAGTTCATCCGCATCTTTCTCCATTTTATTTTGGAGCGCTCTTAAGTCTAAGTCATCTATAATACATTGGCCATCCACACTGTTTACATGGCCCAATGCTAAATGAGCTAATTCATGAGCGAGTGTAAACCAAAAATTATCGAGCCTGTCATATCTTAAGCTAAGTGCTATAATTGGCTCGCCTTTTTTATTTAACAGGGCGGCACCATCTAAATATGTTCGCCTAAAATGGGGAACAGCGACCACCTTAATGCCTTTGTTCTGGAGATATTCTCTAGCTCTTAATGGTCCATCTTTTAAAACACTTAAATAAACCACTTTAACAATAAAATTTTTATCCAGAATATTCTGATTGAATTCTGCTTTTGTCTCAATTGTTTCTGCTTGCCCTAAAACACGCAATATCCAAGCATTTACTGAATGTGGATCATCCTTTTCGTTTTGTCTGGTTCCTTGGCGAAAACATGCACGCTTCTGATCCGCGAAATAGGAATCAGCGCAAGCTTGAGAAGCAAGCTCTCGCATAATCTCTTCAGCTTGAATTTCAGGATCAAACCCTTTAACCCACCCGCGCTTAACTACTTCTTTGACGGGGAAGTCGTCCCACCTGACAACTCCCCCATCAATAGGGGAATGCATTCCGTCCATAATTAGTATTTCTGCGGGGATGCTTAAATGAGCATGCAACGATCTAATCATTGATAAAGAAAGAGTCCTCTTTCCTGCCAGAATCTCGGAAACCTTTGATCTACTACCGATGTATGGCAATAGATCGGCCTGTTTCAGGCCTTTTTGGTCCATAACGAAGTTAATAGCTTCGATAGGAGTTGGGGGGGGGACAGGATGGCTTTCCTTTTCGTATACACTAACCAATGTGAGCAGGACATCGAGCTCGTCCCCTTCGGGAGTACCTGATTCGGCACCCCAGAGCGTTTCAATACGCTCGATAGCCTCATCGTAAGCCTGCTCTGAGTTAACAGGGCGGATATTCATGTTGCACCTCCGAAGGATTTATTTTGTTATAGTCTTTATGCCAGCCGAACCATTTGACAAATATAGTCTGGCGGCTAAAATCGACAGCCGTTATCAGTCTAAAATGATTCCCTTTAATGTTAAATATAACGCGATCTGGTTTAACAAAGTCCGCAGACCCAAACATATTTTTCAATTCTGCAAAGTGTTCAAACTCATTACCCTCTATGAGGGATACCCATGCCTTTAGTGACCCATCCGCTTCAGGGTAACATTCCCTGTATGCGTTGATAGTTTTGGTCGTAATAACTCTCATGTGAGACACTTTACATTCCCAAATTGGGAATGTAAATACATTTCCTGTTATGGGAACATATATTTTCTAAAACGTGATCTAAGGATGTTGTTGGAAATTTGGATATAACTTCCAGGATTTGAAATCCGCCATTTTTTAAAGAAAGATGAGGGACTAAATAGAGGCTGCAGTTGGTCACTCAGTTTCTGCTACCTTTTCTTACGCTTGTTCAGCAATACATCCGCATCTAATTGCGAAATATCAGGGTTTTCTTCCAGTAGAATACCTGGGCACAGTGTTTCTAGCCACCATGGAGAACTTCTGGCATCCTCATTTGCCGTCTGCAACAGGCACAGGAATTGAGGGGTAGGTAGTTGTTGAAACCTGCCGTTATTTTTTTCCCTTCATATCATTGATGAGCTTATAAGCAACATAGTATTTGTAAATATTACTGACGTATTGGACGGTTTCCCTGCCGATGAATTTTGCAGCCACCACCTCTACATTCCGGAACCAGATATTGGGATCTAGTCCCATGCGTTCGGCCTCCTCGCGCAATTTTGCCACTTTGGCTGGTCCGGCGTTATACGAGGCAAAGGCAAAGAGCCCTTTATTGAGCTTGTCCATCTTTTCATCCGCGAAATAACGGTCCATCATAAATCGCAGATACTTGGTCCCGGCGTGGATATTGGGTTCAATTTTTTCTATATTCGGGATATTAACATTTTTGTCCCTGGCGGTTGTGGGCAATATTTGCATGACCCCTACAGCCCCTACATGGCTGCGCTTGCTCTGATCGATGGTCGACTCCTGATAGGCAAGGGCCGCCAGCATCAGCCATTCAAAATCATACTGTTTGCCGTATTTTTTGAAAATTGAGATGGTTTGGTCGAACTTTGCCAGTTCTTTCTGATCCAGTGACTTCTTGACGTATTTGGTATTCTGCAGATAACGTTTGAAAAGTATGTTGCCCATCAGTGTCCCTTTTTTGTTCTGTTTGACAAAAACATTGACCACAACCTTGAGCTTTGGCAAGTTTTTCCGCATAGCCCAGGCAATTTTACCGCCGCTGTTGACCTTGACATCACCGTTAACCTTGATATGGGTAAAGATCTTTCCCCAAAATGCCGCATTGTGACTGTCCATCGCAATCATGGGAATCAGACCGGCGTTCACCATATCAAGCAGGTCTTCGTCCTCCAGATTTTCATCGGCAGGGATGATTTTAATCTCCTTTTTTCCATTTTTTTTCAGCTTTTCATTAAGTGCAAGGAGGCTTTCATAATAACTGCTCGACTTGCGAACGTGTATCTCCCTGCCCGCAAGGTCGTCTATATGGCTCAGCTTGGGTTCTTTCTCACCTGTTACGACCACCTCGTCAACATTTTCCAACATGGGATCGGAAAAATCCACCCGCTTGAGACGCTCAGGGGTGATGGCCAGGTTGCCAACGGCCAGGTCTCCCAGACCTGCCTGAAGATCATCGAGCAACCGGTGGCGGGCCGTGGGAATAATGACCACGTGGACCTTGAGGTGTTTGTTTTTCAATTTCTTGTTGATCCCTTTTTCAAATTCCCTGAGGTTGTCATGGGAAATCCCGCGGGCAGTAGCCCCGTCAAGAAAATAGAAAGTTCTGCTATATGGGACCAGTGCCCGGATAATGCGCGCTTTGACCAATTCATCGTAGTCGCCCAGGAATTTCTCATTGGTATAAATCCCTCCCAGCTGCTGTCCTGAGTTGGCAGCAGCCGGAGAGAGCATTGTGACCGGGAGAAACAGGATCAGTAAAACAAGAATCAGGTTTCGTGAAAGCATTACACCGTCCTTAAATATCAGTGTCACTATCATGATTTTCCTACCACGTTCTTGGCCATTTCAACCTCGGAAGGGAGTCTTCAGTTACTGAAGATATTTTTTTCAAAATGGCACGGGGAAAACCCTGCCACCAAAGACATGTACTGCATTGTCAGCCACCCTGCAAGCCATTTCCGTGAAAGAAATTTCCATGGTACTTATAAAGATGCAATTAGCTGTTGGCCGTTAGCTATTAGGAATACAATTTCAATGATTTACGGTGAAATAGATCAGCATCAAAAAGTGATACCTCGGATATAGGCAGAAGCCATGTAAATACTTGAGACCTTTAAGCTAACGGCTGATAGCTAAAAGCTAATTGCAGTTTTTAGATTTCACACGAAGCTTGCCCCCTATTCAAAGCCGTGATAGGATAAAAAAGGTAATTTCAAACAGAGGAGGCGGAATAGTGACGAAGAAAAAAACGCGTTATGCCATCACAGTGATGTGTGAAGACCGCGTGGGACTTGTAGCCCGTTTTACGGGGGCCATCACCCGGCTTGGGGGAAATATTGAGGACCTGGACCAGACTGTGCGCTTGGGCTATTTCATCATAACTTTGATGGCGATCTTTGAACATGGACAGGACGCAGAACTGGTGCAGGCCGAACTGGAAAAATCAGGGGGAACAGAAACATTGGCAGTAAGTGTACTTCCCCGTCAGAATGATCCGGGGCCACCCCCTGTTCAAGGCGAACCATTCGTGTTGATCGTGTCAGGCAAAGACGCACCCGGAATTTTCGCAGCAGTCACAAACTCCCTGGCGGAAAGAACCATCAATGTGGAAAACCTCATCTGCCGTACAGGGAACGATCTATTTACTATCACAGGGGATCTCACCGTTCCGGAAGAAGTAAATCTCAACGCCCTTCGATCAAATATTATGAAAATTCTCGCGGAAAGAGAGGTGACGGTAACCCTGATGCACGGAGACATTTTTGCCGCGACCAGCCGGATCTCCATGCCTGCGGCTCACACAGGAGGAAAACAATGATCCTGAATGAAGATATCCTGGCAACGGTTCGCATGTTCCGAGAGGAACATCTCGATGTTCGAACCGTCACCCTGGGCATAAATATCGCGGATTGCGTATCCCAGGACACGACAGAGTTCTGCGATATGGTAAGATCGAAAATTCAGCGGGTTGCAAGCCCTCTTGTTCCGGTCTGCGATCGAATTTCCGACCGTTATGGGATCCCCATTGTAAACAAACGAATTGCCATCTCCCCCATCGGATCCATTTCAGGTCACATGGACTCAAAAGGTCTTTATGAAATTGGCAGGACACTTGATGAAGTAGCAAAGCTCGTGAGTGTGGACCTTCTCGGCGGTTATACAGCCCTGGTGCACAAAGGCGCCACACCCGGCGAGGAGCGGCTATTGGAAAGTCTGCCCGAAGTTCTTTCGAAAACGGAAAGGGTATGTGGATCTGTCAATGTAGCCACCTCAAAAGCCGGAATTAATATGGATGCCATATTAAAGCTGGGCCGTATTATCAAATTAACGGCAGAAAAGAGCGCCGACACGGACGGATTTGCGTGTGCAAAACTCTGTATCTTCGCCAATATGCCTGAAGACAATCCGTTTATGGCCGGTGCATACCTCGGTTTCGGGGAATCCGACGCAGTTATTCATGTGGGAGTCAGTGGCCCCGGCGTTGTCAAAAGAGCCGTGGAACGGTTACGCGAACAGGAACCTGATCCGGACTTGCAGAAACTGGCAAATACCATCAAACAGACCGCGTTTCGAGTATCCAGGGTGGGAGAACTGGTTGGAAGGGAAGTGGCCAAAGGCGTGGGAGTTGCCTTTGGAGGTATCGATCTCTCCCTGGCGCCAACCCCCAAGATGGGAGATTCCGTAGGTGAAATTCTACAGGCCATGGGGATCTCCAAAATAGGCGCCCCTGGCAGTACAGCAGCCGTTGCCATGCTCAACGACGCCGTGAAGAAAGGGGGACTCTTCGCATCATCCTCCGTTGGGGGAATGAGCGGAGCCTTTATCCCGGTGGCAGAAGACAGGGCACTGGCGGAAGCAGCGGCCAATGGAAGCCTTTCCATCGAAAAGCTTGAAGCCATGACCTCGGTCTGTTCGGTGGGGTTGGACATGGTATGTATTCCAGGCGATACGGATTCAGACACCATAAGTGCACTCATCGCCGATGAAATGGCCATCGGAGTCATCAACAACAAGACCACCGCAACACGCCTGATTCCCGTTCCGGGAAAAAAACCGGGGGAATGGGTCCACTGGGGAGGACTTTTCGGATCTTCTCCCGTCATGGAGATCCGGGCAGCTGGTTCTTCCAGCGCTTTTGTCAGGTGCGGGGGCCGCATACCGGCACCGGTTCATTCGTTTAAGAATTAATGTCACCTAAAAGCTGCAATTAGCTGTTAGCTATTCGCCGTTAGCTTAAAGGTCTCAAGTATTTGCATTGCCTCTGTTTATATTCGAGGCATCACTTTTTGATGCTGACCTATTTCATAGTAACTGGTCGAAATTGTATTCCTAATAGCTAACGGCTAAGCGCTAATTGCATTTTTTAGGTGTCACACGAATAAAAGCGGTTATAGAGAAGGATAGAGGGGAAGAGAGAAGAAGATGAGCGATAAAACCATGCGAGCGGTTATTACGGGCGTCCTTAAGACAAACCCGGAGGCTCCCAGTGATTCAAGTACTTATTGTGGACGACTCATCCACGGCGAGGTTACTCATTGAAAAGATGTTGGAGCTGGACCCGGAAATACAAGTGGTGGGCACCGCAGCGAGCGGCCGTAAAGCGTTGGAGATGGTAGAAAAATTCAAGCCCGATCTTATCACCATGGACATAAAAATGCCGGACATGAACGGGCTGGAAGCCACAAAAGCTTATTATGGGTCGCCATCCGACACCTATCCTGATTGTTGCAACCCACTCGGATTCGCCCAAACTCAATGTGGCCTTTGAAGCTATGAAAACGGGAGTATTGGAAGTAGTCGCCAAACGAAAAAACTTTGGTGAATCAAGGACTTCCGGGTGGCAAGCCACGGGGTATCGGTCGTCATTCCGGCGAAGGCCGGAATCCAGGACCAAACTTTGCTGGATCCCGGATCGATGTCCGGGATGACTCGACGCGGCAAGCCGCGGGGTATTTACCCTAAGAGAGAATAAAATAAAGTCCATGGCTGGCGTTTTACCCCAGAAGCTTCGCGAAAAATATGAGGAAAAAGTTTAACCTTTCTTCACTTCCTTTCTTCCTTGCCTGCTCAACACATGGAGAACATCATCCATTCCCGGGGCATCCCCCAATCGTCTTCCTATTTCCGCTGAGATATCCGACGAAAATACGAATGAGAAAGAAAGAAAATCCGCAGAAATTTCGGTTCAAATAGAGTTCAAGTTTTATGGACAATTAGCCGATAATAATTGACAAAAGCATTGACTCTCTTTAGTCAGGTCTATATTCTCAGGTAGAGTTGTTAATATTGTGTTTTACTCATTAAAAATTGCTTCATCGGGAGCGCCAATATCACTGAAAGCTCCCCAGGAAAAGGGCTTTCAAGAAAAATATGGAATAGCAGACCTCGTTACAACGCATAAAACAAGAAACTCGCAAGGAGGAGCAGTGGATGAATGAGAAGATATTAGTCGTAGACGATGAAGCTGATATTCTGAAGTTGCTTTCAACTATTCTGGCGGGTGAAAATTATGAAGTATCCACAGCCGTGGACGGGCAGCAAGGTATGGATCGATTTAAGGAATTCGATCCTGATCTTGTTATCACCGATATGAAGATGCCCCGAAAAAACGGTCTTGAATTGCTCAGGGAAATCAAAGAATCAGGGTCCCATGTAGACGTCATGATTCTCACGGGGCACAGTGACGAGGCCACAGCTATCGAATGCCTTAGAAACGGCGCCTACGATTACCTTTTTAAACCCCTTGAAGATATTGATGTCCTGCTCACTGCAATTGAAAGGGCTCTCCAAAAAAGGACTCTTGAAACAAAGAACAGACACCTGATGACGCAGTTGGAGGAAATGGTTATTAGAGATCCGTTGACGGGACTTTATAACCACCGTCAGTTGCAGATCTGTCTGGACGAGGAGATTATCCGTTCAAAGAGGTATGGCCATACATTCTGCATCCTGATGCTGGACATCGACCATTTCAAAGCGGTTAATGATACCTACGGCCATCTGTTTGGGGACCATGTTCTCAAGAAAATGGGTGAAATATTAGTCCGAAAAGTCCGATCGGCCGATCGGACTTTTCGCTATGGGGGCGAAGAATTCATTCTCGTTATGCCTGAAACTTCCCGGAAAGAGGCTGTTTCAGTCGCAGAGAGGCTTATGGAGGCCGTAAAAAGTCACCTTTTTGAGTGCGACGGGCATCAGGCCAAAATTACCATCAGCATGGGGGGGGCATTTTATCCGGCGCAATCTGAAGATAAAACAGCATTGATCAATTTCGCAGACAAAGCCCTTTACCAGGCCAAAGAAAATGGAAGGGATCGGTTTGTTTTGAGTTTCGAAAAAAGCGCAGGGGTATCCCGGATATAAAGATTTGGGCAGGCCCTTCACAACCAACCAAAGGGGGAATTCAAAGGTGGGAACCATCAACCGGGTTGTCATAGTTGTATCGATTTCATTTGCACTGGTTTTTGATCTATTTTGCTTTTCCATACATGCAAAAGATCCGGAATTCCCCGGTGGCGGTACGGAAAATTCTGTTCGGTCCCTTACCCTGGAGGAATGTCTGGATATCACCCTTAGAAAAAACCGGCGGCGGCTGGTAGCCAAATCCTCCGTAGAGATCGCTGAAGCCCAGTACCGTCAAGCCCAGTCCGCCTACTGGCCTCAAATGTCATTCGGGATGAACGCCACCCGATTGGACGAGAATCCCAATTTTATTTTTCCCGAATCCACATCCGTTTACACCATTTCGGGCCTCGCACCGGTTCCGGTACAGGCGACCGTCGCTGTTCCAGAAACAGAAATAAAACTCATGGATCGGGATTCTCTCATCAGTTCTCTCGATGTTGTCTATCCCGTCTATATGGGGGGAAAGCGGGCTGCCGTATCAAAGCAGGCCAGAATCGGGGTTGATGCTGCGAAAGAATCGGCAAAACGAACCGATCTTCAGCTCGTTTTTGATGTCAAGCGCCTGTATTATGGCGCCGTGCTGGCGACAAATCTTCACAAGCTCGGTCGGGAAACGCTGGATCGATTCCTGGTGACACTTAAGTTAACCGAAATGCTTTATAAATCAGGTACAGGGACCGTTAAGAAAACCGACTATCTTCGTACCCGTGTCATTGTATCCACCATTCGCTCATCCCTTGCGCTCCTGACCTCCAACGAAGAATTGACAAAAGTCGCACTTGCCAACGCCATGGGGTTGGACTGGCGCCAACGCGTTGAACCTGCCCCAGGGGAAATCCCCTTTGACCCCGCAGGGGTTGAACTCAACAAACTCGTCGCCAATGCCTATCAATTTAATCCGGACTGGTCCAGGTTTAAACTTGGCCTTGAAGCCGCCGAGGCCAAAATCAAGGAAGCCCGAAGCGGGCATTTTCCAAAGGTCGTTCTTACCGGGAGTCTAAACCGCATCGATAATGCCTACAACCAGGGGCTCATGACCGATGAAAACAAAAATTCCTGGGCCGTCGGCATTGGTCTCCAAATCCCCATTTTTTCGGGGTTTCGCACCCAAAATGAGATCAGGGAAGCAATGGCGCGGCTTGAGAAAATTAAACAGGAAAAGTTGCTGTTCGGTGAAGGCCTTGCCCTCCAGGTAAAGAATTCGTTTCTTCAGATGGCGCGCGCCGAGGAGCAGGTAAAAACCACCCGGGATTCCCTTTCATCAGCCCGGGAAAACCGGAAACTTAACGTTCGCGCCTATCAAAACGAACTGGTAGGGACCAAGGATGTCATTGAAGCGCAGCTTCTTGAACCCTTTATCAATGCTCAGTACTTAAAAGCGCGCCACGATCACGCCGTTACCCGGGCAAGACTGGATTTCATCATCGGAAAGGTGATCCTGAAACCATTTCAATAAGGGGTCGTTTCATGAACAGAGCGTTCAATATCCTGGTATTCATATCCTTTTTCTGTTTTACCGTTTTCCTCTGCCTTTCAGCCAATGCCGGGCAGGATGAACCTTCTGATCATGGCGATGACAGACCGCATATTGCCCTTGGAATTGAATCAAGGTTTGCACCGGGCGTAGATATAAAAGATCTCCAGATTGCCATTTCGCTAATGGTTAAGGAATTGGGGGAAAAAGCCAAGATTGGCGCAAAAAGTTATATTTATAAAGATCCCCAAAGGATGATGAAAGAGGTGAAAAAGGGAAAACTTGATTTGGTATTAACCACTTCCTCGAATTATCTTTATTATAGAAAACAGGTGGAATTGGAGTTAGCCTTTGCAGCGCTTTATGGGGGCGTAAAAACCCAACGGTATCAAGTGCTGGTCCGTTCAGACAGCAATGTTGCTACAATTAAGGATTTAAAGGGTCAGCGACTTGCCATGATGAAAGATAACCCGATAGGGCATATTTATTTGAATACGCTTCTTTTACGCAGTAAACAGCAGAAAATAGACGGGTTTTTCTTATCTGTGATTGAAAAGACAAAATATTCGTTGGCCATTTTGGCGGTCTTTTTTGGGAAGGCCGATGCCTGCGTTGCCACCGAAGGCGTTTTCAAGACCATGGTCGAACTGAATCCTCAGTTGGGTAAAACGCTCAAAGTGATCGACTCATCCCCTGAGATAATGGAAAAGGTGGCCGTTTTCCGTAAGGGTTATAACAAAAAACTCAAGAATCTTATTTCAGCGTTAGCCCTCGATCAGCACAAAACGTCACGCGGCAAACAGATTTTGCTGCTTTTCAAAACAGACCGTCTTTTCATGGTGGAGGAGTCGGATCTGGAGGGTATGAAAAAACTTTACAGTGAATATGAAAAACTCACAAATTAAGGACCTCTGAAAAAAATATGATGAGACTAAGGTGTGAAGCACCAAATATCAATTCATGGGTAATTTTATGGCGTCGGATTTAAAACCGGGCATTGCTGAAAGCCGTGCCAATATGTCGATTTGGAAAAGGCAAGGCATATTCCTTCGTACTTTTTTCCTCCTGTCGCTTTTCTCCGTTATCATCATCGGCCTGTATTCATCCATAACGATTATCCGGGGTCGGGATGCGCTTATCATGAGCCTGGCATCGGAGGCCAGGAGTGTGTCCGCATCCATCAGTCAGGTTTGCGCGGATGCGGTTGTTAGTAAGGACTACGGGTTCATTGTTGAACATAGTTTGGAAGTGCTCCGCAGCAGTTCCGGGATTCTCTATATCGTGGTTGCCCGTAAGAACGGATTCACGCTGGTTCATACGTCCAAGGGATGGGAAATGCTTGAAAATCCTGCCCCCGAATGGCTTGCTGGAAAGAACGAGGAAACAGGCGGACGCCTGGAATATAGCCCTTTGATGGGGCAGGATATTTATCGCTTTTCGTATCCCCTGCAATATTCAGGTCTCCAATGGGGTTGGCTGCGCATCGGCTTATCCCTTGAGCATCTCCAAACTGCGACCCAATCCATGTACAAAATAACCGCCCTCCTGGGTTTATTATGTGTTTTGGGCACCATCGTTGGATCATATTATTTTGCCAGGTATTTAACGCTCCCGATTTTTTCGCTGTTGAAAGCCACCCGCCGAATCACCCAAGGCGATCTTTCCACCCGGGCTGAAATTACGACAAAAGATGAAATAGGCGATCTGGCCAAGTCGTTCAACCAAATGACGGAAAACCTAGAAAATACGACATTTTCCAAGGATTACGTGGATAATATTATACAAAGTATGAACGAAAGCCTGATGGTCATGAATACTGAGGGCCAAATTGTAATGGTGAATCAGGCGGCCCTGGATCTTCTAAATGTTACGTCCAAAGAAATTTTTCAAAAACCCCTCGAAGAATTCGTGAAAAAAGAAAGAACAACCCACGAAAAAAAATGGATTGAAGATATCGCCCGGAAAGGTGTCATTGCAAACGTTGAGAAAAATATTTATTTAAAAGGCGGCATCAAAATCCCCGTCCTAATGTCAGGTTCGGTGATGCATGATGATAAAGGCGAGGCCCAGGGGTTCATATGTCTGTTCATGGATAATACCCAGCGCAAAAAGGCCGAAACCTCACTGAAGGAAGCTTACGAGGAATTGAAAAAAACCCAGGCCCAGCTGATTCAATCGGGCAAACTGGCTTCCATAGGGGAGCTGGCCTCAGGTGTGGCCCATGAATTAAATCAGCCCTTGATGGTTATTCGGGGAATGGCCCAGTTGATCCAGCGAAATTTTCGAAAGAATCACTTGAATCATGACGAATTGATGACGCAGCTTGATCCCATTGTGAGGAACTCTAAGCGAATGATGAACATCATCAATCACCTTCGCACATTTTCCAGACAGGCAAAGGAGAAATTTGAACCGGTTGATGTCAACAACACCATCGAGGGGTCTCTCCTCATGGTGGGGGAACAACTGCGTCTTCGAAATATCGACCTTAAACTTGAGCTCATGGAAGATCTTCCCAAGATCTCTGGAAACGTCAACCAGTTGGAACAGGTGATCCTGAACCTGCTCACCAACGCGAGAGATGCCATCGAAGCGCTTGGAGCAGGGTCAAAAAGGATCGGGGTGATCAAAATATCGACGGGGATATCCGTGGAGGATGGGGATTGGGTTGAGATTCTGGTCAGGGATACGGGGGAAGGGATCACCGGTGAAGATCTGAAAAGGATTTTCGAACCTTTCTTCACCACCAAAGAGGTGGGTGACGGAACAGGTCTGGGGCTGTCCATCAGTTACGGAATTATCAAAGACCATCATGGGACCATTGACGTGGCGGAGACGGGAGTCGGCGGGACAACCTTTCGACTCAGATTGCCGGTTTTAGCATTAAACAAAGACACAGGATAGAAAGATATGAGCGTAGCCTTTGACCAGGAAAAACGGTCAGTCTGATCGAGAAAGAAAACTTCCAAAAAAAGGTTTCAGGTGTCAGTGTTCAGAACATCCAGTTTCAAATTTCAAATTTCCAGTTTCAAAATGAAGTTTCACACAAGCCATAGCGCCGCAGACACTATTCTGGATTCGTTTTCAACCTTCATGAAAGGAGAAAGTGCATATGAACAACAGAATTTTGGTTATTGATGACGAACCCGATATCCTGAGTACACTGGAGATGACGCTAAGTCAGGACTACTTTGTTGCCACTGCAAACGGGGGTGAAGCGGGCCTTGCGCTTTTCCGCCAACAGCCATTTGATCTGGTGATAACGGACATGCGGATGCCCGGCATGGACGGCGTCGAGGTGATTCGTCAGGTCAAGGCGTTGAATCCGGATGTGGAGGTTGTCATGCTGACCGGTTACGCGACTTTGGAAAACGCCGTTATGTCCCTTCGAAATGCGGGTGCCTTTGATTATTTAACCAAACCCCTCGAAAACATCGATGAACTTTTTATGGCCGTGGAGAAGGGACTTGAAAAACGGCGTTTGACTTTAGAAAACAGGATCCTTCTCCAGACCCTTAAGGAAAAGGAAGCGGAACTGGCTCAACAGAATCAGGCCCTTCGGGAGAGTGAACTGTTGAAGCAGGCCATTCTAGATGGGATCTCCAGCACGCTCTGTTTCGTTTTTAATCAGAATCTTGAAGTATTGTGGGCTAACCGGGCTGCTGGAGAGGCCTCGAATCTTTCCATGGATGAGCTGGTTGGCCGAAAATGTTTTGAAATATGGGAAAGGGAATCGGCGCCTCGCCCGGAATGTCCGTTGGTTAAAGCCCAAAAGTCGGGAAAATCAGAGCAGAGCATCATTCATTATCCAAACGACAGGATTATGCATGTGCGGGCAGAGCCCGTTATAGACGATAAGGGCCTTCTCCTGGGTCTGTTGCGGATTGGCGATGACATTACGGAAAAAGCCCTGGCGGAGAACGCCTTGAGGGAGAGCGAGAGGAAATATCGGGAGTTGGCCGACTCACTTCCCGTGAGCCTGTTTGAGACGGACGAGAAAGGAGCCGTGACCTTCCTCAACCCTTTTGCCCTGGATCAAATGCAATATACCCGAGAAGACCTGAGGGAAGGTCTTCATATTCGAGATATGGTGGAATTCAATCAGTGGGAGATTTTTAGAGAGAAGGTCCGGAAACTAATGTCCGAAAAATTGCTTGAGACCACCGAATTTGTGGCCAAGAGGAAAGACGGAACCACTTTTCCTGTTCTGGTGAACGTTCGCCCGGTTCTCGAAAACAATGAGCATTCAGGCTTGAGAGGTTTTGCACTGGACATCACTGAACGAAAGCAGCGCCTGGAGGAAATGACCCGGATGGCCAAGCTTGAATCCCTGGGCACCCTATCTGGCGGGATCGCGCATGATTTCAATAATCTGCTTACCATTATCCTCGGAAATATAGAGATCGCCGAATGGGATATGCCGCCTGAAACACCATCTGCAAACGCCCTTAAGATTGCCATGGAAGGATGCCTTTCAGCCAAGGAGCTAACGGGACAGTTTATCACTTTTTCCAAGGGTGGCACGCCGCAAATGAAGGTCTCCGCCATTGATAAGTTTTTAAGGGACACGGTGCATCTTTTTATGAGCGGTTCCAACGTGAATTGCGCATATGATATTTCTGAAGACCTGTTTTCTGTTGAAATGGATGAGCAGCAGATGCGGCAGGTCACGCAGAATTTGATTCAAAACGCCATAGAAGCCATGCCCAAAGGTGGATCGCTTCAGGTTCGTGCGGAGAATGTGACGTTGACGGGGAATGAGCAACGCCCTGTTCCGGAGATGCCGGAAGGCCGTTACATCAAATTGGAGTTTCAGGATGAGGGTAACGGGATTCCGGAAGAAGATAACATCAGGGTGTTCGACCCCTATTTTTCCACCAAGAGCCGAGGCACTCAAAAAGGGATGGGGCTGGGGTTGACCACCGCACTTTCCATCGTCAGAAAACATGGCGGATTCATGCGTCTGGAATCGAAGGTGAACTCGGGAACCACCGTATCCATATATTTGCCTGCTGTTCACCACTATGAAAAAGAAGTGGCGGTTGTCCCGGAGACTTCCTTTCTTAAGGGCACTGCACTTTCAAAGTATCCGAAGATTCTGGTGATGGATGATGAAAAAATGCTGCGGGAGTTGGCGGAGAAAATGCTCAGGCGTATTGGTTATCGTGTGGAAACTGCCGGGAACGGCAAGGAAGCCGTTGAAATGTATCAGACGGCCCTGGAATCCGCTGACCCTTTTGACCTGGTAATGCTCGATTTGACCGTGAAAGGAGGGCCGGGTGGGAAAGAGGCCATCAAGGAACTGTTGAAGCTGAATCCGGATGTGAAAGCCATTGTGTGCAGTGGCTATGGGGATCATCCCGTTATGTCAAACTACAAAGAATACGGATTCCGTAGCGCCCTTGCCAAGCCTTTTTTAAAGGCATCCTTGGAGGAGACTGTGAAAACCCTACTGGGACGGGATAACCGATGAGGGAGAAGGAATCTCGCCCGAGGATCTGGACCGGATCCTTGATCCCTTTTTCACCACCAAGGAAGTGGGCAAAGGAACGGGATTGGGGCTTTCCATCAGATATGGCATCATCAAGGACCATGGAGGTGAGATCGAGGTGGTGGAAACCGGGTCTGAGGGGACGACTTTTCGGGTCCAGTTGCCCATCTTAAAACCAATACCCGCGAATGAATGAGATTCATACCGCTTTCCGGTGAAGAATTTCGAGATCCTGTCCTCG
>CAYOWC010000068.1:0-19052 GCA_964407525.1 uncultured Desulfobacteraceae bacterium
ACCAGTTGGGAAGGTAAAGTGGGATTTACTGGGGAAATAGCCTCGGGTGAGACATTTAGGTATAATACACGGTGGCTCCTGTTCAGCTCCTGTTCAGCTCCACAAAAATATATCCGGAAATCCGATTAGCTGAAAAAAAATCTTGACATCTTCCTCTCCCCGGCCTATCATCCGGCCGACTGGTTTATTAACCATCCAGACGGTCGAATTAATACGGCTGGAGTTAGGTTGAACTTATTTTTTCGCTCCCAAACGAAGGCATTAAATGATGTTGAGAGCTACCTTGGATGAAAGAAAGAATTTCCTCGCTGAAATCGCGGCAAAGATTTTTGCCGCAAAAGGTTTTAAGACCACGTCTCTTCAGAACATCGGTGACGAAGCGGAAATCAGCAAGGCAGGCATCTACCACTACTTCGAAACAAAAGAGGACATCCTCTTTCATCTCATAAAGGTCAAACATAAAAAATTCGTGAATGTGCTCAGAAAAAGCACCCAGGAGTGTGAGGATAAAGCCCTCAGCCCCGAAGACACATTCAAGAAGCTCATGTACACCTATGCAAGCTTCATAAACAACGAAAAGAGCCTGCGGCTGATTATTCTCCACGACAGGCATCAATTGACGGGAGAAAACAGTAAGCGGCTCTATGAAATCGAGCAGGAAGTTTTTCGAGTCTTAAAAGACCAGGTCCGCCGGATTCCAAACATTAGCAAGGCCTATAATACAAACCTTATTTCCTTCATGATCATTGCCATAAGCCACTGGCTGGGTTCATGGCTCAAAGAAGGCGGAGATCTCAGCCAGGAAGACGCAATCAAACAGATGATGGAGATAATTCTGCACGGGGTACTCGAATAGCAGGCTTCATTGTCTTCGAATCTATGCTGAACAAGAAGTCTGCTCCAGTCGGCAGTTTCTTTTCGGTAATTTATGTGATTCATTTTTCTGAGCGGAATTCGACAAAACTTTCGTGTTTTTCCGCAAACGGACACGGATTGAGAAATGCACCATCAAAACTCGGTTATGAAGGGAGGAAGGGGCTATGGCTGTTAAATTAATAGAAGAGCGTTGCAGCATCTGTAACCAGTGCATACTTGTCTGCAAGGAAGAGGCGATAAAGGGCTGGGAATTTCCGGTCATTGATTATGAAAAATGCAATGAATGTTACAGGTGTGTGGTCTATTGCCCGACAGAGGCAATGGTGAAGGAGGTTTAAGATGGACAGGGAAAAGTATGACGTAGTCGTTCTTGGGGCCGGGGCCGGTGGGTTGTCGGCAGGCGCATTCCTGGCAAAGGCCGGATACAAGGTCCTGGTGACCGAACAGCTTCCTTTTGTGGGCGGCAGGGGATCCAGCATGGAATACAAGGGATTCAACGTATCAACCGGCGCCGGCGGCTGGCTGGTGGCTTTGAAGGACAATATCTTCGACCCCCTAAAAGTGCCTTTTAATGTACGAATGCCAAAGGTCAATTCGGTTTATTACATTAACGGCAAATGCCACGACGTGCCGGCCACAGGAAAACTCAGGGCCGCACTTTCCCTGGCAGCGAATGCAGAGGAGGCGGACAAGGTAATGAGAGCCCTAAAGAGAGCCATTACGTGGGAATTGCCCTCTGACAAGATCTCCTTGCGCGATTGGCTCCTACAGTTTACCTCCAACGAACGGGTAATTGATGTGCTCAATGCGAGCTGGCAGGTTACGGAAACGGGCGCAGGGGGCACCTTGAGTCTCATAAAACATATGAGATCGGCGGATTACGGGTATGCCATCAACGGGAACCGAAGCATGTGGGAATCCATAGCCGGTGTAATTCGAGAAAACAACGGTGAGATCTGGACCAGGACCAGGGCCAATAAGATACTCATAGAGGACGGGACCGCAAAGGGCGTCATTGTCACCAAAAATCTCCTAAAGAAGAGCGAAGCCCAGGTGCAGATAGAGGCCTCTGCGGTGGTCAGCAATATAGGACCCTATGGAACACTCAAGCTGGGAGGAGAAAAAAACTTCTGCATAAGTCATGTAAAGGATGTCAAAGAAACCCTCAGGACATTTCCGTGGCTTGCTTTTCAGGTTGCAAGCCGTGCCCCCATATTGCCATCCGACGCCATCGGTTTCGTTACAGGGTCCAGAATCGTAAACTGGGTTCTCTCCCCCACAATACTCTGTCCCGAACTCGCGCCCAAGGGCAAACATCTTACCTATGTGGGCGCTTGGATCCCCCGCAATCCGCCGTGGAACTTTTCCAAATACCTGGACATGGCCATACAGGACTTGAGGGACATCGCTCCCGACTACGACAAGTACGCAGAGGAGATTCTTCACGTGGCCTATTTCATAAGACAGGCATGGCCAATGTATCGAAGCTACGACGGCTATTCCCTCAGGTCCCGGAAGACCTCAGTAGAGAATTTATACAACGCAGGCGATGCCGTGTTTCCAAGAGGAATGGCCGGTCAGCCGGGGGCTGCATTGAGCGGCAAACTGGTGGCCGAAGACATTCAGAAGCGTATAAAGCCGTCCGGATCTTAAAAAGGGCGTTCGGACCTCTTGGGATGCATTCCGGTTCAAGGGAATGATTTGGAACAAGACCGTCCATGAAGTCCGGATCGGCCTTCTTTTGCATCAGGGCGAGGCAAACAGAAAAAGCTCATCCGTCACCGGCGAGCTTATGTACCGATCACAGGCCCACAGCATGATGATCCAATGACCTTTCAGGAAAGAGAATGGACAAAGAGAAACTCAAAAAAAGGCTGGTAGATGTCCTTGGTCCGAGAAATGTTTCGGACAAGGAAGTGGTACGGGAGAGTTATCAATACATGCCCTTTTTCGGGACGACATGGAGGATGAAAAACCTGTTCATCACCCTGCCCGAGACAGTGGAGCACGTGTGCGAGATAATGAAAATCGCAAATGAATTCGGTATACCTGTATCTCCCAGAGGCAGTCTCGGTTTCGGGGGTTTTGCAAAGGGAATTCTGGTCGATATGACCCGCCTGAACAAAATCCTGAAGATAGACGAGGCAAACTCAAAGGTAATCGCTGAAGGGGGTTGTAGTTTCTTTCATCTGGCACATGAACTGTTCAAGAAGGGCCTTATCCTTCCTACCTCGGAATTCGGGCCCGCCGTAACCGTCGCTGCCACTGCCCAGAACCCCGCCGTCTCTTTCGGAAAGACCAGATACGGCAGGAACAGCGAGCTGGTTGAAGGACTTGAGGTGGTTCTGCCCACGGGAGAAGTGGTAAGCGTCGGGTCCATGGCATATGACCACACCTCGTTCGGGGCATACAGCAGATTCATCACGGGTCCTGATCTGGTGGGGTTGTTTACCCAGAGCGGAGGGGCGTTCGGGATCATTACAAAGGTGGCCTACAGGTGCATCAAGAGCCCTGAGAACTGGGGTTTCTACACGTACTACTGGCCCAGAGAGCAGGGTCCCGAACTGACTGAAGCCATGGGCGCCCTGGCTGCAAGAGAGATTTTCGACATCCACCTGAACGACAGGGGGAAAACAAAGGCCTTGGAACAGAGCGGTCTAATGCCGAAGCTCCCCGATGACTGCTGGTTTACCCTATACCTCATGGTAACAGCTGAGAGCGCTGAAGAATTGAAGGCAAAGGAAACTTGGGTTAAGGACCTGTGCGAAAAATCAGGGGGTAAAAGCCTGGAGCACAATATCTGCAAGGATCACTGGGAATGGCCGACCTTTTTCCACACCACAGGGCATCCCATCATGATCGAAACCTACAAGAAATCCGGGCAGGGGTTCCTACAGATTGCCGACTCCATCTATTATCCCCTATCCAGGTTCCCGGAAGTATACGCCATAACCGAGGAACTCTGCCGAAAATATGGTCTTGTTGGAGAAGATACGCAAACAATACTGGATGCTTTTGTCTTCAATGATTCCGTAATCTGTTCGCAGCTCTGGCTGTTTCTTGATCCTTATAACAAAGAATGGCGCAAAAGAACGGCCAAGTTTCACTTTGAGTTCTGCGACATTCTGGGACGTCTGGGAGTCACCTGGCAAAACATGTATCCCCCGGTGGTGCCCGACTGGGCATGGAAAAATCAGGAGTCCGCCCACCAGTTGATCATAAAGCTGAAAAAGCTCATCGATCCAAACAACATCATGATGCCGGGCAACATATATTAGGAAAGGATCTAGTGCAAGAAAATGGGACTGGAAAGAATAGAAAAGTCATTGAAATTTTGCTGGCTGTGCGGCAGCTGTTTTGGAAGGGGACCCACGGAACCCCATAACTGGCGGGAGATCAATCCTGATCCTAGCCCCAATGAGCGATGCCCATCCTATGAGTATTTCAAATTTCGCACCTATACGGCCATGGACAGGAACTCGCTGTCCACCCTGATCTACAGGGAAGGATATCCCATTACCGATGAACTCAAGGAAGTAATCTACAGCTGTGTCATGTGCGGCGTATGCACCGAGATATGCGGTCTTGTGGATCCGGTAGATATAAACCTGGCCGCACGTGAAGAGGTGGTTGAGAAATCGACCCTGCTCCCAACTCATGAGCGCCTTCTTGCGACCCACATCAAAAGCGGAAATCCGTATAGCAGGGGATCGGCAAACAGGGGAAAATGGGCGGAAGGGCTTCAGATCAAGGACCTGACAAAAGACAGAGCGGAAAACCTTTTCTTTGTAGGATGCACCACGGCTCTTCGTCCGGCCATGAGAAAGGTGGCTGTAAAAAGCGCTAAACTTTTTCAGAAGGCAGGAGTGGATTTCGGAATTCTCGGGGCCGAAGAAAAATGCTGCGGGTACATTCCAAGAACATTGGGCGACAGATCTTCGTTTGAAAAGGCTGCCGCCGAAAACATCGAAGTATTGAACGGCCTGAACATAAAAAGACTTATAACCTGCTGTCCCGGATGTCTCCTCACCTTCAAGTCATATCCAAAGGGTTCTCTTAATTTCGAGGTGATGCACAGCGTCCAGTTCATTGAACAACTCATCATTGAAGGAAAGATACAACCCGGCAGAGCCGATGGCACAAAGGTGACATATCACGACCCATGCGATCTGGGCAGGGCATGCCGGATTTTTGAGCCTCCAAGAAAAATTCTCAACGCAATTCAGGGCTCGGAATTCATTGAGATGGAGCGGCACGGACGATGGTCCTACTGCTGTGGAAGCGGCGGGTGCGTCGAACACATCCTGCCTGAGATGGTGGATTTCAACTCGGAGAGCAGGATCAGAGAGGCTGAAGCGACAGGCGCCGGTGTGCTAATTACCGCATGCCCCCAGTGCCATATGACGCTGCTAAAGGCCTCGCGAAGAATCGGCAGTGAAATCGAGGTGGAGGATGTCTCCGTATTCCTGTTCGATACCATGGATTGAAGGGCGTAACGCGGCGGAAACAATCGGCGTAAAAAGGGTCAAGCATCGACAAACCGGGGAGAGCAATCGTGTATCCAAAAGACCTTTTGTATTCAAAAAGACATGTTTGGGCCAAGGTTTCGGGATCGGCCTGTAGAATAGGAATAACAGAACACGCTCAGGACCAAATGGGAGAGATCGTGTATGCGGACCTTCCTTCAGAAGGCAGCAGTGTGAGTGCCGAAACGCCTTTCATGGAGATAGAGTCCAGCAAGATTATAGCGGATATTTACTCGCCCGTGGATGGCTCAGTGAAGCATGTCAACAGGTCTCTGGACAAAACGCCCAAGTTGATAAATGAAAACCCCTATGAAGACGGCTGGATCGTTGAGATTTCAATGGATGATCCCAAAAGGCTGAAGGAACTCATGGACAGTGATGCCTATGAGGCCTTCCTGGAGCTATGAGGAAATGGGTAAAATCCCCGGTCAGCCGTGGCGGCTTCTGGATACTGGTTCGCTGGACGCCTTCAGGAATATGTCGATTGACGAGGCTGTTCTGACATCCTTTGTACCGTCAAGGACGTCGATCACTCTAAGATTGTATCAATGGTCGAGACCGAGTCTCTCAATAGGCCGTTTTCAGCGATACGACGAAATTGACTGGGAGGCTTGCAGTCGCCTTGGAATCGATGTGGTCAGGAGACCAACCGGAGGGAATGCGTTGCTTCACAAATCAGAACTGACCTACAGCTTCATCGTACCGGAAAGTCAGCTCCCTCCCTCGTTCCATGATTCCTGTCGCCATATAAACCGGGCTCTGAAACAGGCCTTTGCCAGGCTCGGCATAGCAACAGAGGCACCTATCAAACGGAAGACCCGGCCACGCCCGGTATGCTTTATGTCCACATCAGAGGGCGAACTTACCCACCAAGGGAAAAAGATTCTAGCCTGCGCCCAGGTCAGGAAAAAGGGAGTCGTTCTGCAACACGGCTCCATGGTGATCCGTCACGAGCCTGAATTGCTTCTTTCTCTAGTGAACCTGCCCCACGATAAGAAGGAAAAATCCCTTCGCAGGTACATGTCCGGGGCCACAAGCATTTCAGAGTGCACGGCGGCAGAAATAAATATTAACGATCTTAAAGACATTGTGGTTTCCGGTTTCAGCGATGCCTTTGAAGCGGATTTTACCGCCTCGGAGATGAAAACCGAGGAGATCTCCAGGTTCAATGAACTGCTTCACGGCAAATATATGCGCACTGCTTGGAATCAGGAGGGACGATGGAACGAAAAAAGATCGCAATAATCGGTGGGGGACCCGCAGGATATGCCTCAGCCATAAGGGCGGCCCATCTGGGAGCGCAGGTCACGCTCGTAGAAAAGGATCGGGTCGGCGGAACCTGTGTAAACAGGGGATGTATTCCCACCAAAAGCCTTATCTCCTCAGTGAATATCTACAATACCGTCCGAGGTTCACATGAATTCGGAATTTCGGTTTCAGCGGTACACGTCGATTTTCCGAAAATGATGCGAAGAAAAGAGCGAATAATTCAGAAAACCAGAGATAGCATTTTGAAACTGCTGGAAGCGAACAAGGTCGTTCTCAGGAATGGCTGCGCAACCCTGAACGGTCCCAATGAAGGCGTCATAAGATCCAGGGGTGGATCTGAAAAATTCGACGCGGATTACATCATATTGGCAACCGGATCCAAACCGAAACGCCTTTCAAATATGAACTATGACGATCCCCGTATACTGACGACCGATGAAGCCCTTGAGTTGGACCAGGTTCCGGAAAGCATGATCGTGTTGGGCGGCGGAGCAGTGGGAGTGGAGTTCGCCTGCATTTTCGCCGGGCTCGGAGTAAAGGTCTTCATCATAGAGGCGGAAAACCAGTTGATACCGGGTGAAGATCGACGAATAGCCAGGTTCCTTTTACAGGAACTGACCGGGATGGGGATTGAGGTCCTGCTTGGCTGCACCATGGAGGATGCGGCAGAATCGAATTCCAGCGGTATCAGGATCGTAACGGGCGATGGGAATGAGATCGAGGCGGAGAGACTGCTGGTCTGCATCGGCAGGGAGCCCTTTACCCAAGAACTGGGGATAGAAAGCCTTGAGCTGAAAATGACTCAAAAGGGAGTGATCCGTGTCGACGAACGAATGCGTACAAACACCGAAAACATTTATGCGGTGGGGGACGTTAACGGAACGGCCATGCTGGCCCATGCGGCCTCGGCACAGGGCATAATCGCCGTTGAAAATGCTCTTGGAACGGAATACACAGCCGATTATTCGGTAATACCCCGCTGCATATACTCAAATCCGGAGGTGGCCTCCGTGGGGTTGAACCGGGATCAGGCCCGTTCGGCAGGAAGAAAGGCGAGAATCGGAAAGTCCCTTTTCGGAGGCAACGGCAAGGCACTGGTCATGGGCAACGGAGGCGGCCTCGCCCAGATCGTTGCAGAGGAAAGAACAGGGAAAATCCTCGGCGCTCAAATCATAGGTCCCGGGGCCTCGGAAATGATTGCGGAAATGGCCGTTGCCGTGAGAAATGGACTAACCGCGGAGGATCTGGGGGAAACTATTCACCCCCACCCAACTCTGGGAGAAATCGTCCAGGAAGCAGCACGAGATGCCTATGGAAAGAGTATTTACAAACTACCGTGGTAGGCAACGGAGAGGGGGGGGGTGATAGATATGCTTTCGCAGGGGTAACATTCCTGAAAACTTCTTTGAACAGGGATATTCATTTTAATTTCAGGCGGAAATCATGCAGGAATTGTCATAAAACTTTAAAGACGCATCGTTTTTTTCGTGGGTTTTGTTTCGTTTGCAAGCCGTTCAATTAAATAGTAACTGAAAAGAAAGGGAGGCAGTTCAATGGTAAAGCTCATTCGTAAACTGACAAGAAGTTGGCATGTTTGCCTTTTTGTTTGCCTGGCTTTTATGTTCCTCGCTACATCCTCGTACGGAGAGAAGGATGCCCTGAAGGTCGGGGTTGTGGCCGCCATGAAATCCCTGCAGGGGAAGCACACGTGGTATGGCGCGGAAATCGCCGTGGAAGAGATCAATGCGGCAGGCGGCGTTAAAGTGGGCGACAAATCCTACAAAATCGAGTTGGTCAAGGCCGCTTCCAACGAATGGGCAAGCATCGCCGACGCAACGAGCGCCATCGAGAGGGTCATCACTGTGGACAAGGTGGCCATGGTGTTGGGCGGCTACCGTTCGGAAGCTGTTCTGGCCATGCAGGACGTGGCCGCGGAGTATAAGACCATCTATTTCAGCGTGGGGGCTGGTCACAGCCAGATCCCTGCCCGTCTGGCCAAAGACTATGAGACCTACAAGTACTGGTTCCGCGAAGGCCAGCCCTGGACCCTGTATGGCGCCTTTGTTTGTCTGGGGATGGTGGATATGGCTGCGCACAAGTACAAGGAACTGGGTATCGAAAAGCCCAAGGTGGCCATTCTGGCCGAGAAAGTGCTCTGGGCGGACGAAGCAATGAAGTTAATGCAAAAAATGGTCCCGGAAAAGCTGGGGCTGGAAGTGATCGGGGTATGGCAGCCCTCGCATTCGGCGAACGACCTGAGGGCCGAGTTCAACGCCATCAAAGCCGCGGGCGCCCATATTACCATTCATTTGGTCTCGGGGCCGGTGGGCATTGCGGCCGGCCGCCAATGGGGTGGGCTTAAGATCCCTACGGCACTGATCGGATACAACGGGGAGGCCCAGAAGAAGGAATACTGGAAGACGACTGACGGCAATTGTGAATATGAAGCCCTGGTTGATTACATCACACCGCTGGCCATCAACGAGAGGAACGTGAAGTTCTGGAAGAAGTTTACCGAGAGATACGACACCTATCCCATGAATTGCGCCCTTTCCTACAACTGTGTGTGGATCTGGAAAGAGGCCGTGGAAAGGGCCGACTCCCTTGACCCGGAAAAGGTCATTCCCGAAATCGAAAAGACCTCCTTCAAGGGTGTAGGCGGCACCTGGCGCTATCAGCCGCCTGGCGCCAAACTCCCCCACGACATCGTCTGGGCCCCCGATGCCTACACGGAATTCGGCACCCAGTGGCGTGCCGGCAAAAAAGCGGTGATCTGGCCTGACGGGGAGCCCCTGCTTGGAGATCCGCGATGGAAAAACGTCCGGTTCGAGGGGACGGTAGATTACGAGATTCCGCCCTGGGCCGCTGCTTACTGGAAAGAAAAGAAATAGCTTACCTTCCGGCTTTGTGTGGCGGCGCCCCACAACGGCACGCCACTTAAGCCGCATATCCCTGTTTACGGAGGTACGAAAACATGCTGGTTGCCATTCTGGTCAATGGGTTGCTTTACGGTGGCACTTATGCCCTACTGGCGGTGGGTTTTTCACTGGTCTTCGGGGTGGCCAAGATTGTAAACATGTCCCACACGGGTTTCTATATGGTGGGCGCCTATCTGGTGTTCATTGCATCTTCCATGATGGGCCTTCCGCTTCTGCTCTCGGGTCTTTTGGCCGTGATCATCTCGGCACTGCTCGGCCTTATCTCGTACAAGCTCTGCTTTGACAGGATAAAGGAACAAGGAACCGCCGTGATGATCGTGAGCGTGGGCCTGGCCCTCCTTTTCCAAGAGCTTCTGTTATTGCTGTTCGGAGGCAGCTACAAGGGTATTTCACATTTTGTCCCCGGGTTCGTCACCATGAGCGGGTACCAGATCTCGTATCAGTCTCTCCTCGCCATAGGGGTCAGCGCCATAAGCCTGACTGCTGTGTGGCTTCTTCTCTCCAAGACCATGCTCGGCATCGCCATCCGGGCTGTGGCGGAGGACAGGGAGGCCGCCAGCCTGATGGGCTTCAATGTGAGCAGGATCGGTATGATTATCATGGGCATTTCCGTGGTACTGGCGGCTGTGGCCAGTTCAGTGGCCGCGCCTGTATTCACGATTAACCCACTTATGTGGCTTCATCCCCTGGTCATTGTCCTGGCCGCCGTCATCCTTGGAGGCCTGGGCAGCATCAAAGGGAGCGTGGCGGGGGCCCTCATCCTCGGGTTCACCGAGAGCATGGTCACGCTGCTCGTACCCAAGGGCGGCTACCTGGGAGGCGCTGTTTCGTTGAGCATCATGATCGTGATCCTTATGATCCGGCCGGAGGGCCTGTTCGGCGTCGTATTCGAAGAAGAGAGGCTGTGATGTTTAATTATGTTCGCTTGTGGTACCGGTATTTTCAGGTGGAGGTGCTCTCCGTTCCAGGAAAGGTGATTGCCCTTTTTTTCTTTGTCTTTCTTGGCTTTCTCCCCCTTTTCGCAAACTCCCCCCAGATTCTGCGCATCCTCATCCTGGCGGGAATATACGCCATCTTCGCCGTCAGTTGGGATATGCTGGCCGGGTATACGGGCCAGGTCAGCCTGGGGCACGGGTTGTTCTTTGCCGTTGCGGGATATGCAGCCGCCCTGTTTAACCTCAAACTGGACTTCAGCCCCTGGGCCACCATCCCTCTTGGCGCCCTTTGCGCAGTGGGTGTGGGGTTGATCGTTGCCATCCCGGTTCTCCGGCTGCGGGGGTTTTATCTCGCCATCGTGACCCTTGCCTTTCCCATCATCCTCACGGGGATACTGTTTGCTTTTCCGGATTTCACCGGTGGAGAACTCGGGCTTTTCGGCCTGTCCCGGCTTACTCATTCAAGGCTGCTCGATACCTATATCGTCTACGTGGTGATGCTCATATCCGTCATGGTGATGTACAAGCTTACCGATGGGAAGAGCAAGATGATCAGGACGGGACTTATATTTCAGGCCATACGCGAGGACGAGATCGCAGCCAAGAAGTCCGGGATCAACACGGTAAAATACAAACTGCTTGTCTTTTCCCTGAGTGCCTTCTTCGCCGGAATAGCTGGCGGTCTGTACGCTCACTTTATCAAGATAGTGGGCCCCTCGGCTCTTGAACTCACATTTTCCTTCCAACCGGTTTTATGGGTTATTTTCGGGGGAATGGGTACCATATACGGCGGTATTGTCGGCGTTTATATCCTCTATCCCTTCATGGAAGGTCTGAGATTTTTCCCCTTGGGCGACGAAATAAGGGGCGTGCTTTTTGCCCTGATCCTGATCCTGACCCTCCTTTTCATGCCAGAGGGGATCGGTGTATGGATCCGTGACAAAATTGAGGTTACATGTCCCAGATGCAAAGAGATAAACCTGAGCACGCGGACCCATTGCAGAATTTGTCGTGCGCAGCTTCGCCTGGGTGACGATCAGTGATGATGCAAGGAGATTGAAAAAATGGTCGATAAGCAGAGGCCGTGGTTGAGTTCCTATCCTTCCGGGGTCCCCCATAATGTGGATATACCACGGGAATCCGTGGGCGAGGCCTTTGACAGGGCCACCGAAAAGTGGGCGAATAGAAATGCCATCATATTCTACGGGAAGAAGATCAAATACAGGGAACTTAGGGAAAGGGTGGACAGCTTTGCCGCCGCCCTGACGGAGCTGGGCGTTCGAAAGGGTGACGTGGTGGCATTTCTCCTGCTGAATTCCCCGGAGCACATCATTTCCTATTATGCCGCGCTCAAGATAGGGGCGATCGTAACACCCATAAGCCCGGTCTATGTTTCGAGCGAGATCAGGCACCAACTGGAGGATTCCGGCGCCCGGACACTCATCTGCCAGGATTTTCTCTATGAGAAAGTGGCAAAGACCGGAATCAATTTGGACAGAGTCATCATTACCAACATTACCGAGTCCCTTCCCCGGCTGAAAAAGATAGTCGGCAAAAGCATCGTGAGGGAGGCGTATCAGAAGATGGCGGAAAAGTCGGGTGAGCTTCTCAACAACTCGCCTTTCCACCAGTTTCAAGACCTGCTCCGGAAACATTCGGGAGCATTCTTAAAGGCGGTGGAGATCGATGCGCTTCGGGACGTTGCATCCCTTCCGTACACAGGAGGAACAACGGGCCTTCCCAAGGGGGTCATGATCACCCACCACAACCTTATTTCACACCACTGCCAGTTCTTTGCCTTTTATCCTTTCCTGGAGGAAGGGAAGGAGGTCGGCATTGCCTTCATGCCCTTTTACCACGCCGGTGGGCAGGTTGGATTTATGCTTCAGGGTGTCCTCAACGGTTTTACGCAGGTGGTTCTGACAACTCCCGAGCCTGATGATATCATTCATTCCTGCGTGAAGTACGGCGTCACATTTTTTCAGGGCTCACCCGGAATTTACGAAATGTTCAAGGATTATAAAAAAGCGAGAATCGTCCACTGGCACAAGCTGAAACTAATAACGAGCGGGGCGGACACCCTTAGTGAAAGTACGGCGGTGGACTGGAAGAACAAGACAGGCACAGAGCTTCTCGACATATACGGCATGACCGAACTTACCTGCCTGAGCCACATGAGCCCTGTGGGGAAGGCAAAAGCCGGTTCGGTAGGCATCCCCATCCCCAATATCGATGCCGTGATCCTGGACCCGGACAAGGACGAGTGCTTGGGGCCGGGAGAAATGGGGGAATTCGCCGTGAAAGGTCCATCCGTGACCATCGGCTACTGGAACAGGCCTGAGGAAACAAAGGAGTGTCTCGCTGTAGTGGACGGGAAAAAATGGTGGCGCACCGGCGATCTGGGAAGAATGGAAGAGGACGGCTACTTCTACATATACGACAGGAAGAGGGATCTCATAAAGTACAAGGGCCTTCGGGTATATGCGCGGGAAGTGGAAGAGATCCTGACCACCAACCCCAAGATCAAGGAGGCGGGAGTTATAGGGGTGCCCGATGTCAAGGTTGGGCAGATTGTAAAAGCATTTGTTGTCCTGGAGTCCGACGCAAGGGGCATGTTTTCCGAAAAGGACATCATACAATATTGCTGGGACAAACTAGCGCCCTACAAGATTCCTAAAATCGTGGAATTCGTAGGTGAAATACCCAAAACGGATGTCGGCAAGGTATCCAGAAGAGAACTGAAAGAAGAGGAGCTTTGATATGCAGACGCCTCTGCTTCGAGTTGCAGGAATGTGCAAGAATTTCGGGGGTCTCAGAGCCTTGAGCGACGTGAACTTTGAGATCGGAAACGATGAAATGGTCGGTTTGATAGGCCCCAACGGCGCTGGCAAATCGACCCTTATTCGATCCATTACAAGCGTGCTGAAGCCTACCCAGGGCAATGTGATTTTCAAGGGCAAGGACATAACCGGGGATTCAATCGCCAATATCGTCAACATGGGAATCGCTTCCACGGCGCAGATCGTCAAACCATTCAGAAACCTTCCTGTGATTTCAAATGTTATGGTCTCCTGCCTGTGTCCAAGAATCAGACGAACCGGAGACTGGGTGAAAACAGTGGAACTGAGGGCCAAGGACGCGCTTGAATTCTGCGGTATTGCAGACCTAGCCCTCGAGCGTGCATCCGTATTGTCGCACGGGGATCTGAAGCGCCTGGAGATGGCAAGGGCCATCGCCACCGAACCGGAGCTTCTGCTCCTAGACGAGCCTTTTGGGGGACTGAACCAGGCGGAAACCACGCTAATCGCAAAATCTCTCAAGCGACTGCACAAAGGAGGCCGCTTTGGGAGGCTGCACAGCGAGGGGCCGAGCATGCTCATAGTGGAACACAAGCTTGCAGATCTCATGAAAATCGTAGATCGGGTGGTGGTTATCGACCTGGGAAAGGTCTTGGCGATCGGAACCCCGGAGGAGATAGTGAATAATCCATACGTGGTAGAGGCATATATCGGAAAAAAGGAGGAGCGGCTTGTATCTTGAAGTGAATAATCTGAGTGTGCACTACGACACGGCCGTAGTCCTGAACAGGGTCGGACTGCATGTGGATAAGGGGGAGTTTATCGCTTTGGTGGGGCCAAACGGCGCTGGCAAGAGCACCTGCCTTCGAGCCATGGCCGGACTGACAAAATGGGAGATGGATACGTTAAAGGGGACTGTCAACGGGAAAATCACCCTCAAGGGCAGTGTGAAATTCAACGGGGAGGAGCTGATAAATCTCCCCGCCCACGAGATAGCCAAGAGGGGATTGATACTCTGCCCGGAGAGGGGAAAGCCCTTCAGGGAGATGACCGTTCAGGAGAACCTGAAGGCCGGATCAGCCCTGAACAGAAAGAACATGAAGGTGAACATGGAGAAGTGCTTTTCACTCTTTCCCATTCTGGAAAAAAGAAAAGACCAGATATCCGGAACCCTTTCAGGGGGGGAAATCACCATGCTGGCCATTGCTCGCTCCCTCATGGCCGACCTCAAACTTCTCCTCATCGATGAACCCTCGGTGGGACTGGCGCCCAAGGTAAAAGGAGATCTGTTCGACCGAATCAAGAGCATAAACGAGATGGGAATCACCGTGCTCCTCGTTGAGCAGGATGTGGTTTTTGCTTTTGACCTGTCTGAGAGAAATTACGTGATCTCCAGGGGAAAGCTCATTGCAGAGGGCACTTCCCAGGAGCTTATGGCGGATGAGCTCATGAAAAGAACCTATCTCGGTCTGTAACAATGCTGCTTTAATAAATCAGCTGCAGCCAGATCATATCACATGGCTTCAGCGCCTCAATGGAATTCGGAGCAGTTTGATCCCTCGCAGAAAAGGTGAATCAAACAGATACTGGAAAAAACTCTTTATAAAAGTCCGGAGGGATACGCGCATGAATGGAACATTTGGTCTTGAAAACAGGGTTGCCATGGTCACAGGCGCCAGCAGGGGCCTGGGCAGAAATATATGCACCGCTCTTTGCGAGGCCGGGGCGGACATTATAGCCGTAAGCAGAAACGAGCAGTTGCTTGCCGGATTGTGTGAAGAAATCGTCGACAAGGGCAGAAAGGCCCTTGCTCTGCCTGCAGACATAGGCAAGGCGAGTGATGTCGGGGATATGGTGAAACAGGCCATCAGCCAATTCGGCAGAATAGACATCCTGATAAACAACGCGGGCGTCTCAGTGCCCCTGAAACTTTTCAAGGATATTGAAGAATCCGAATGGATGGATGTCTTCGGTACAAACCTGAACGGCACCCTTCTTTGTACAAAATATGTGGGGCAAGAGATGATTCAGAAAAAAAGCGGGAACATCATCAACATTTCTTCCGTGCTGGGCACAATAGGGACTTATTTCACCTGCCCCTACAGCATTGCAAAAGCTGGCATCATTCAGTTCACGAGGAATATTGCACTGGAGTGGGCCCGTTACAACATCAGGGTGAATTGCATATCGCCCGGCATGCTTGAAACGGACATGATGCAGCGAACCCTCAGCGATGAAAAAATGACCTCTGTGCTTCTCAAAAACACACCCTTGCGAAAAGTAGGCCAGACAGAGGATATTGTCGGAACTGCAATCTTTCTGGCCTCAAATGCATCCGGCCATATAACCGGAGAGAACATCGCCATAGACGGCGGTTTCGCCATGAGCAAGGTATAAAGCGGGATATGGGGTGCGCCCATTGGAGCGGAAGAGATTGCCGCAGTGGCTCGTTTTCCGGCAAGCGAGGATGCAAGCTTCGTCATCGGGCAGGTCATAACCCCAAACGGCGGGACTAATCTCTGACAGGAGAAGTCATGAAAACAGGGGAAAAGCACTTCGGACCGGTGTGGTTTATACCGGGTGACAACGATGGAAAGTATCCGTTCTGCCATTCCATATATATCGAAGGCGCCGGAATTCTAATTGATCCATCCTCCGACAAAAATAGGCTCATGGAGATTAAAAAGGATCCGGGGGTCAAATCCGTCTGGCTGAGCCACTGGCATGAGGATCACTTCATGCACCTGGATCTTTTTGATGACCTCCCCCTTTATATCTCAGAAAAAGATGCACCTCCCATTTCCGATCTCGGACTTTTCATTGATGCATATGGGATGGAGGACCCCATTGAACGAAAATTCTGGGGGAACGTAATGTTAAAAAACTTCAATTTCCGCCCCCGAAATCCGACCGGGTTTTTAGAAGGCGGGGAGACCATATCCCTTGAAGGCACGGATGTGGACATTATCAGCACGCCGGGGCACACGGCCGGACATATGGCATTTTTTTGTCGTGAACCGGACGTACTCATCATGGGCGACTATGATCTGGGCAAGTTCGGACCCTGGTATGGTGATATAAATTCCAGCATTGCAGATACTATTTCATCGGTAAAAATGCTTAAAAATGTTCATGCGAGCACATGGATCACGGGTCACCAAACAGGTCTGTTCGAGCAGAATCCGGGCGATCTCTGGAAAAAATACCTGGATATCATCACGGGTAGGGAAAATAAGTTGATTGATTTCCTGAAAGAACCCCGAACATTGGAAGAAATCGTTGGGGCATGGATTATCTACGGAAAACCCAAAGAACCCAGGGTCTTCTATGAGTTCGGCGAACGCGCCCACATGAAAAAACACCTTGATAAACTCATGAAACAGAAAGATATCCTCCTTGACGGAAACAGGTACCGTCTGAACCGTTGATATGGAACGCTTCTTACCTGGTAATGATCACTATCAAGTAGTGGTTACGAGGAATATCAATGAACGGTTATGATCACCTGGTCAGGATGTATGAACTCCATCCGGTGGGCGCACCCAAAAGCCCGTTGTTTGATGAAATCCTGCGGATACTTTTTTCGCCGGAGGAAACGAATATCACCAGCGCCATGAACTTCACTCTGAAAAGGGAGGATCGCATAGCGGTTGACGCCGGCATGGGCATTGAGAAAGCAAGGCGACATCTGGAGAACATGACGAAAAAGCTCATCCTCTTTAAAAAGGAAGCGGAAGACGGTCGGTATTATTCGCTTCTCCCCCTTCTGCCCGGCATATATGAGTTCCCCTTCATGGAAGGAGGCGGCACTCCCACGCACGACAAACTGGCAGAGCTCTGGGACAGGTACTATGACCAGGGCCTGGGCCAGTCCTTTGGAGGCTCCAAGACCCCTCTGGCAAGGGTGATATCGGTGGAGCGGTCAATACCCATGAACATCGACATTCACTCCTACGAAAAGGTCTCATGGGTCATTGAGGAGGCGGACTTCCTGAGTGTGGGAAAATGCTCATGCCGGGTTATTCACAAAAAGTGCGATCACTCCCTCGATACCTGTCTGATCTTCGGTGATTTCGGAAGATTCCTCACAAAAAGGGATGTAAGCCGGGAGATAACAAAGGAGGAGGCCTTTGACATACTGAATCGATGCGAGGAAGAAGGCCTGATCCACACCACCAACAACGCGAGGAAAAACATCCCTTACATTTGCAACTGCTGCACATGCTGCTGCCTCGTGCTTCAGGGCATATCACGCCTCAAAAATCCCAACGCCGTGGCCCGTTCGGGCTACGTGGCAAAAGTCGACAGGGATATGTGCACGGGTTGTGAGACCTGTGTAAAGGAGCGGTGCAAAATCGAGGCAATCACAATGCACGAAGGTGCGGCCGGTGTGGACCCTTTAAGGTGCATTGGCTGTGGATTATGTGTCAGCGGATGTCCGGAGCATGCCGTAGCGCTTGAGCGCAGGGAGGATTTCAGGGAACCTCCTTCGACGGGGATAGAGCTGGTGAAAAAGGTAGCTGAGGAAAAGGGCCTCCTGAAAACCTTGCCGGAGCTCTATATTCGCTAATAGAGACATATCTCAACCATAAAATGAACGGAGGCAATTGTGACCCAAATTCTGAACCCCAGCCATGAATTTATCGCGACAAACGGCATTAGAGTCCACTGTGCCATTCAGGGAGAGGGGCCTGTGATGATTTTTCTGCACGGCTTCCCGGAGTTCTGGTACTGCTGGCGGCACCAGATCCCTGCATTCGCAGGTAGTTTTCGCGTGGTGGCGCCCGATACGAGGGGATACAACTTATCCGACAAGCCGGAAGGCGTTGAGGCGTATGGCATGAAGGTACTCGTGGAGGATATTCGGGGTCTGATTGAGGCCCTCGAAGAAGAAAAGGTCTTCCTGGTGGCACATGACTGGGGAGGCGCCGTTGCCTGGGCATTTGCAGAGAAGTATCCCCATATGCTGCACAAGCTTATCATTCTAAATGCCCCTCATCATATGATATTTGCAAGAGAACTCAAAAACAACGCCCTTCAGCAAAAAGCAAGCGAGTACATGCTTCTCCTTCAGTCTTCCCGTGCAGAAGAAGTTTTGAGCAGGGACGGCTATGCATGGTTCAGACAAGCGGTATTCAACGGCTGCAAGGACCCTTCCGCCTACACGGTGGAAGACAAGGCGGCGTACGTTGATGCATGGTCCCGGCCGGGCGCCCTTACCGGTTCGGTAAATTACTACAGGGCAGCCGGAATTCCCAAAGCGCCCAAAGAAAAGGGGATGGAAAGAGGGAAAACCAACGGGGTCATACGGGTACCAACACTTGTCATATGGGGTGAGGAAGACGTGGCGCTCACACTGAGCCTCCTTGACGGACTCGATGATTACGTACCCGACCTGAAGGTCATAAGAATACCGGGTGCAACCCATTGGGTGCAGAATGATGTTCCCGATCTTGTGAACAGAACCATATGGGCGTTTGTGGCGCAAAACCTTTCAAAAAAAGCACCTTAAAAAGTCCATGCATCAAGGGAATGTCATCCTTGATGGGAAGAGACACCATTTAAAGCGCTGCGTTGGAGGGCTTTCTCATGGACATGAAGGAAAAGATAAATGAACTCAGCAGGAAAAGAGCCTCCACGCTGGACAGTGCCAGGCCTCATGCCGTTGACAGGCAGAAGGCCTTAGGAAAGCTGACGGCCAGGCAAAGG
>CAYOWC010000069.1:0-19050 GCA_964407525.1 uncultured Desulfobacteraceae bacterium
AAGCCACGGCACCAATAATGACAATATTTTCAGACATAATACATGACTCCTTCATATAGTATCATAACACTACTCTACCCATCTAATCGTACTGGACCAGGATCTTTCTGACTCAGAAGAAATCCCCCTGCTGGAAAAGATCAACGACAGGATTCCAATTTTGCCAGTGGTGGTATATATATTCTCTCTTGAAAACACCGTCCGTCCGGAGACTTTGAGCAAAATCATATTTGTAGAAAAACGGGGAAACAGCATAGAATATCTGAAGAAGGTTATCTCAAAAGCACTCAGGGTCTCCACATAAGTGTCTGTTTATCAAGCACTCAGAAGATACTGCTCAATTCCCACGGCAATGGTTTTAAAAACCTTGATAAGCTCCTTTTCATCCTTTTCGAGAAGGGTCACTCGAAAACCGTTCAAATCAGTGGCAAACGACGTGAGAGGCACAACGCAAACACCAGTTGATGCTAACAGGTAGTAAACGAATCGCTTGTCCGGAGAAACATCAGGCCCCGAAACCATTCTCTCAACCGTATCCTTTACCTGGTCAATTTCGATAGGCAGGGACTGGGCATTGTTCAACAGGCCCTCAAGAAATACCACAGTCATGTAAAACGCGCCGTTGGTTCGATTGAATTGGATCCCCTTGACGCCATTGAGAATATCACAGGCAATATTGGAGTATTTCTCGTATCTTCTTATTCTGTCTTCGAGATATACAGTATAGTTTGGATGGCTCTTTATCCTTGGCAACACAATCTGTGGAAGTGTAGTGGAACATACCTCGACCATTTTGGCATTGTAAATAGAGCTGATATACTTTTCAAACATGGTATCCCGGTGCCCGTTGTACACCTCGATCCAACCGCATCGACTTCCCGGCCAAGGCATTTCCTTGGATACCCCCCTCATACAGATGGCGGGGACCTTCTCTCCGATAATAGTGCAGAGGGGAACGGATTTTGTCCCGTTGTAGGTTATTTTCTGGTAGACCTCATCACATATAATGAAAAGGTCGTTCTTCTCTGCAATTTCTACAATAGCGCGCAAAATTTCTTCGGGGTATACGGCGCCGGTTGGGTTATCCGGATTGATAATGAGAATGCCCGCCACCTGAGGATTGTATTTGATGTGATTCTCAATATCCTCAAGATCAGGATACCAGAGGTGATTCGGGTCCAGGATATACGTTACAGGCCGGTCGCCGGCATGGGCGGCCTCCGCGGAGGAATGGGTGGTATAACTTGGAGTAGGAACAACAACCCTTGCCGTACGTTTAAGAAAGCCAAAGACCTTTGAAATAGCATCGCCGAGACCGTTAAAAAAAATAATATCTTCCGGTCCGACCTGAGCTCCTCCCATGGCATTGACTTCTTTCGCAATGTACTCACGGGTTGAAAGAATGCCTTTGGTCGGACAATACCCGTACGTTTCATCTTCCATGGCAGCTTCAGCAACGATTTTTTTCATCCAAGCAGGGATCTCTTCTCCCTTGGCCACCGGATCTCCAATGTTCTCCCAGTTCACCTGGATTCCAAGGTTCTGCAGTTTGGTACCCACATCAACAATATTTCGGATTTCGTATGTCAGCTCGCCGGCGCCGATATGAAGGATATTCGTACGCATAATGGTCTCCATGTTCTTAAAATGATCTCTTAAAAAATAGCTTTTGAATATGGCTCAAATCCGGACTCGGGTCAAGTATTTAAAAAAAATCCAGCAATTCTCATTATGGTCCCCCATTTATTTCCGAACACTGTGTGAGTGGCATTTTGCCACGATTTTTCGAGGCTATAAGCCTCTCTCACAGGAATATATTTTCAAAATGAGAAGTTCTGAAAAAAACGCTGGTTTCCTCATGATGAAATGACAGGAACTGTCGGATTGGATCGAAAGTAAGGATTCCCGTTGAAAGACTGGGGCAAGGCTGGAGGTTCAATCCGGACGTCTTTTTCAGAAGCTCTTAATCGAGAAGAATGGTCTCTATCTGTTCCACAACCTCAAAATGCTTATCTCTCGTCAGCAGGGTCCCACCCACTTCCATGCAGGATGCTGCAATCCAGACATCATTCAGCGGTATCTTCGCTCCCCTGATCTGTAAAGACAAATAGATAATAGCATACTTCCTGGCGACATCGGCATCCACATCGATGATCTTTATCTTTAAACGACTTATGAATTGCTGCAGTTTTCTCTCGTTAAACTGTCTCCTGCTTCCCTTCATAAACCCAAAATTGAGTTCACCTAAAACCACGGAGGGGAGATATATGTATTCACCGTTGGTGGCTAGAAAATCGACGGTTTGGGGCAATCCTTCGGCGTAATCGCTGTAAATATTCGTATCTAATACGAGCTTCAATCCCAATCCTCCTCGTTAATCCGATTGAAGACGGCCGTTCCTTTTCTCAATTCTTCTGCTTCACCATGAGAGAGCCAGCCTGCAAGTTCACGAATAGTTTTCTCACGATTTTTCATCAAACCCAGCTTTTCGTCCACGGCCTCAATAATATAGGCCGATTTGGTTTTCCCCTCCTTCTGGGCATTTTCCTTTATCATCTCTTCCTTTTGGGGTGGAATTCTCAAACTCAAGGGCATAATCGCGCTCCTTTGTATCGCATTTTATGACATTGTATCTCCAAACATCACAATTGTCAACCAGAAATAGAAGAGATGTTCAGTGATCATCGACGATCTCCAGGGGACCGGGTCTAATTATAAGAGCAGCCGACGTTGAAAAAACGTTAAATTACTTTCCACATGTAAACTTTATTTACATATTTCCTCAACGTCTTATTTTTTTTAAAGGAAAAACATCAGAGGGTTCCCCCATCGTCACTCGTTCTAACCAATGAACATTGTTAGTGTTCGTACAGAAAGGCCTGAAAAGCCGTCTCAAAAGGGCTCCCACACATTCCATGGCATAGAAATTGCTTATTTTATTTAGTACACAGTGCATTGGACTTTATTTATCTCCATGCTTTTTATTCAAGTTTTTCTCGGAGCTTTATATCTCATGTACATTTTTGGCAAAATTGATAAAAATGGCTTCACCCTCGTAGAGCTGCTCGTTGCCACCTCTATCTTTCTGGTGGTCATCACTGCAATGTCATCCACGTTTATTTCGCAGCAAAAAACCTATGCTGTTCAGGGAAATATTGCGGAAATGACACAAGGGGCTAGAGCTGCAATGAACATGCTGAGTACGGAAGTCAGGCAGGCCGGATACAATCCCATGGAAATAACCATGGCAGGAATCCCATACAGCGCCACACAACTTCAATTGTTTGCTGATCTGAACGGTGACGAAGACACTTCCGACATCAATGAAAATATTATCTACACGTACGACAGTCAAAACCTCAGAATCAACAGAAATGATGTCAATCTGGACAACACTCCAACACCATTTGCAGAAAATATTGGCAGTTGTTCCGTCAAATATCTCAAAAATGACGGGGTTACGGAAGTCACCAGCACTGGAGAAACAGCTCAAATCAGGAGTATCGAAATAACCATAAACACGAGGACATCGGATCCGGATCCGGAGTATTCAGAAAACAATGGGTACAGAACGTTCACTCTCACTTCCCACATAACCCCGCTGAACCTGGGGCTCTGAAAGGCAAGGATACTGCCATGACCGAAAAAAAACAACCATTCGAAACCCGGGCTATGCGCCCGCCATGGGGGGACGAGAAAGGTGCAGCCCTTGTTATTGCATTGATATTTCTTGTTATACTCATCCTGTTAGGGAGCACAGCCGTTTTCACAACGACTACGGATTCAAAAATCAGCAGCAATTATAAGGCCAGCGAAAAGGCACGCTATGTAGCGGAAGCAGGCGCCCATGAAGCAAGAGAACGTCTGAGAACCGGTTCCACTTCCGAAATCACCGATGCCCATACCACAACCCCCCAGTGGACAGCTTATATCGGGACAGATACAAAGTCTCAGAAAAAAGGGTACGACAGCACAAATTCAATGCACAACAGGGTTGCAAGTCTGCAAACAGATCTGGATTACACGGTGAAAATATCCCATCAATTAGATCCAACCTCCGGGGATGTTCTCTTTCTGGGCGATGAAGACGGGGATGGCGACATCGAACGCCATACGGATTACACAAAAGGTGACCCGAACATTTATCTGATAGAAAGCTACGGCAGTGCGGAAGGAGGGACCAGAATCATCCAGATGGAAGTCACAAAAGTCCCTCCCATAACGATAAAAGCTGCCCTGTATTCAGGGACCGGAGCAAGCATTTTAGGCTCAGCCACAGACATCAGAGGCGAAGATAGCTGTGGCAGCGGAATTGATCTTCCTGGAATCACAACGCCACAGGCCGAGATTTCAAGTCCCATAACCGTAAATGGCAATCCTAGTATTACGGGAGCCGGAGGAACTACCCCGAACATTACCTATTCAGAAAACCCGACTATCGATGTGCAGAGTATGGTCGATGCCCTCAAAGGCTCAGCAGATTTTTCCTACACGGTCAGCAGCGCAACACATACGGATTCCACTACGCCGGGCCCTGGAGACGGGTGGGGTACACCAATCCCCGGTGCAACTCCGGAAGACCCTTCTTCCTGCAGTGAATCCAATATCGTGCATTATGACACGGGGGGCACGTACATAAAACTAAGCGGGGGAGCTTCCGGTTGCGGCATTCTCCTGATAGAAGGTGATTTGGAAGCACATGGGGGATTTTCCTGGTACGGCCCGGTTGTCGTCACCGGTTCTTTCACATTTACAGGAGGCGGGGACACCAATATCACCGGCGCTGTGGTCACAGGAGAGCAGACAGATGGGGATATCATTGGAGGGAATACCAACATCGTCTATTGCAGCACCGCGACCGAAAGTTTTCTGCAGCATGCCCTTCGAATCCTTTCATGGAAAGAAGATCTTGATGGATGAAAACAGGTTAAGGAGAAGGGTATGAAAAGGCTTTTTTTAGCCTGCCTAACAGGTTGGATACTTTTACCGGCGTCCCCCTGTTTTGCTGATTTTATCATCACTCTCAAAAGCGGATCAGAACTGAGAACGGTTCGCTATTGGAAGGAAGGCGGGGAGATAAAATTTCACACAAAAGGCGGAGTTACAGGCATCCCTGAGGAATACGTTACGTCCATTGTCGAAAGAGCCTCCGACCCGACCGAATCGACGCCACCCCCTGCTGAAATCATGCAGCCAAGTGTAGACCCCATAGACCATAAAAAAGTAAAGCCGGAAAAGGCAGCGGAAAAAAATCCCCTGCAGGAATTTTATGACAGAAAAAAGACGGTAGAGATCAAACTGAATAATGCACTCAAAAAGCTTCGCGAAGCGACCGGAAATAAAGACAAGGCGGCAAAAGAGAAAGCCAGGCAGGACATGAGAAAATTTTCCACTGAAATCTATGCCATTACGGAAGAAATAAAGGAAAAGAATGGGGGCAAACTCCCGGAGGACTGGTGGAAGGGCAATAAGGAATGAAAGGGAAGCAACCGTTCAAAGATTTAGGGGTTCAGGAATGGAAAAGTCTTCAGAAAGATGAGAAGATTTTACTATTGACAAATAAGCAATCAAATAGGTACCATTATTTACTGGAGAGTAATAAATATTTCAAGCACCTAATTGTCGGAAACAGAGAATTTTACCGGATCGGTGCATGGGTAAAAAATAGAGATGTTACAGCTGCCCCAAAAAAATGTGTCAGGGTTCACCTTGATAGAAATGATGATCGTAATGGCAATCGCTGCCATAATGGCCGGAATTGCCATTCCTTCTTTCATGTCCATGCTGCCCGGGATGCGTCTGAACGGAGCCGCCAGGCAGGTGATGACAGACTTGATGGCCGCAAGAATGGATGCCGTTAAGCAGAATAATGAATTCAAAATATTTTTTTTAGACAACCACCAGTACAAAATACTGGATGACGATGATAATGACGGGGTTGACGACAGCGGCGTGGAAATGTCGAGAACCGTAAACATCCAGGACAACTATACTGGTGTAACATTCAGTTCCACGAACAACCCCATTTTCAGCCCGAGGGGGACAGCCACAAGTCTCCCCACAATCACGGTCCAGAATTCAAGCGGTTCCAAAACCGTGTCTGTGAGTATCGCGGGTCGAGTGAAGATAAATTGACGAGGTTGGCAAAATGAAATCCCGGAATGAAAATCAGCCACCTGAAAAGAAAAGGCAGAATGGATTTACTCTTATTGAAGTTCTGATCGCTATTGTAATCCTTTCAGTGGGTTTGCTGGGAATGGCATCGCTCACCGGATCGATCATCCTCAGCAACAAACTCAGCAACGACCTGACGACAGCTACCACCCTGAGCCAGGACAAAATGGAAGACATTCGAGCCGATGCTTACGGAAGCGTGGCAAGTGAAACTAAGGTGGCCTGCTCAACCCCCTATGCCGCATTCCAGAGAGAGGTAACAGTTGTGAATGACAGTCCCGCCGCCGGAATGAAAACCGTTACCGTGAAAGTATACTGGGGCCCTTCAGATGCCCATAATGTTGAATTGAAAACTATTCTCTCCCAATAGATTATGGACTCAAAAGAAAAACAAAACGCATTTACGTTGATAGAGCTGCTCATTGCCATGGTAATCGCCCTCATCGTAATCGTAGGCGTCTCCAGCACGTTTGTTTCCCAACGGAAAGCCTATGATGTCCAGGAACAGATCAGTGAAATGCTTCAGAATGGCAGGGCAGCCATGGACATTATGAGCAGCGAGATTCGAATGACCGGGTACGGAGCGCCCATCTCCGGTCTTACCAGTTGGATTGACTGGGTCACGGGGGTTACCTTTGACGCCAATCCAAAAATTGAAGATGGCACAGGAGCCCTTGGAAGCGATATCATCCATATTGCCGCCTGTTTTGACGGCCAGGCCTCAACACTTTCCGCTGCGGTGTCATCAGGGGCCACAAGCATTGCTGTCGGCAGCGGAGATGGCAGCAAATTTAACACAACCACCAAGAAGGTGATAAGCATTAACGGCCTTGCAAACGCCGTTGTTACAGGCATTTCAGGGGACACCCTGACCATAGACACGGACCCGACAACGACGGGAAACCAGGGCCTTAGCAGCGATTATTCGTCAGGAGATTCTGTATGTATCGTAAAAGTCCTCAGTTTTTCCATTGTTGCTGAATCGGATGGATCCAAGGCAATCTATACCTTAAAAAGGAATGAGAATTTAGGGGCCGGTCGACAACCACTGGCGGAAAATATAACTGATCTTCAGATCTCTCTGTCAGGCAATACCATCGAAATAAATCCATTAACCGCCCAGACAGATAAGCCGGATCCCGATTTTTCACAGAACGGTGGGTACAGAACAAAAGACCTGCGTTCGTTCATTACACCACCCAATGTGCTCCTAAAAGGTGTCGGGTCAGCTACCACTACCACAGCAACAACCACAACCGCCACGACAACCACCTCAAGTACAAGCACAACAACCACCAGCACAACTACGACAACTTCTACAACAACGACAACCACTACCACAACCACTACCACTTCAACAACCACGAGTACCACGACAACTTCTACAGGCGCCAGTACCACCACAACACTGGGAGGGGGAGGCGGTACCACCACAACATCTGTGACCACAACTACATCTCCGACCACAACTACAACCATTACGTCTACGACCACAACCACAACAACCACTGCATCTACTACCACAACTACAACCACTACGTCTACGACCACAACCACAACTACTATAACCACTACATCTACGACAAGCACTACATCTACTACATCTACAACCACTACGTCTACGACCACTACATCTACGACCACCAGTACTACAACAACACTGCCAAGCTGCGTCCTGAATGTAACTGTTCAGGCATGCCGGGAGGCCAGTGGGACCTGGCGACCCGTATACGCCAGGGTGCGGGTAATGAATGGAGCCACCCCAGTGACGGACGCCACTGTTTCATGGACGGTAACCTATCGCGGGGTCGATTATGGACAAGGCAGCATGTCGTCTTCAGGCGGCGGGTATTATGGAGGAAGCGCCGCTTCGAGCTGCGGCACCTCCTGGACAACATCGAGCAACGGTGCTTTCCATAAGAATCACAGCGTCACGAGCGTATCCGCAACCGCTACGAAAGCCGGTTGTACACCAGGGAGCGGGTCTACAACTCCCTGATGCTTTTACTAATAGTCCGAACCATTGTAGAATGATTCTGTTAACTGATTGATGGAGAAGACCCATGAAAACACCAATTCTCTACCGAAACGAAAGGGGTGCGGTCCTTGTGATTTCCCTTATGTTCTTGGTAATTTTAGGCCTGTTGGGAACTACAGCGGTGGTCATGACGACTACAGACACCAAAATCGGAAGCAATTACAGTGCCGGCCAGAAAGCATTTTTTAACGCTGATGCGGGCGTGAATTTCGCCGTACGCGAGATGGAAACAGACCTTGCCGGCGGATCGTTTTCCCTTCCCACAACCATCGGAGGGACATCTACCATGGCCTATTCCGTACCCAGCGGGTTCAACTTTTCTCTTTCGGACGTGACCATGATTGCTACCAATTCCTATTCCATCACGAGCACGGGTGCAGGACCCGATAACGCAAAGGCCGAAATCACCATCCTGTTTAAAAGAGGCGCCGCCATCAGCTTTGCGGCCTTTGGCGATGAGAAGATGGAAGTGAAAAACAGTGGACAGATCTACAGCTATGACAGCAGAACATCTACACCGGCTACCGGAATGGGAAACAGCAGCGGTCAGGGAGATATCGGTTCCAATGAGTGGGTGGTGACGAAAAACGCATCCGTTATAGACGGGGATGGTGTATTTGGCGCTTATGCAGATGGTTCAGCCACAACGAACGGCCTTTTTGATACAAGTGATTTTTCAGGAGATGCTCCGGTCGACGCAGGGAGAATAGATCCGGATCCGTTAGGAATCAACTCGGGAGGGGAGTATGATCCCACAACCTACAGCGCTTCCAACGACAACGCTTCTGCCGTTCCCACCAGCGCCATTGCAGGGAATGTCATCGGCCTGGGGTCATCATATTCCACATCGACCATGACCCTTCCTGGAAAGTCTGGAGGCGCCAATTACTATGTCACCGCCATCGACATGAAAAACAGCACAAACCTCATCATCGACACCACTCTGGGGCCCGTCAGGCTTTTCATGGATAACACGGGATCGGCTGCCACCGATTTCAAACTGAACAACAGCGCAGCCATCACCGTGATCCCCGCGGGGAATGAGGACCAATTCGGCTTCTTCACCAATTTCACCGGTTCGCTGGATGTGAAAAACAGCGGCGATTTCAACGGGTTGTTCTATGCCCCAAAAGCGGATGTAATTATACATAACAGTGGGAATCTGAACGGTGCCGTATGGGGAAAAACGGTTGACATCAAGAACTCCGGGATTGTCAATTATAATACCGCACTCGCCGACGCGTACCTGTCAAACGATTTGACGAAGACATCGTGGAACGATGACAGGAACTAAACCATTATAAGTCATCCTCCCACCAATCAGGTAGTTTCCCTCCATGGCCTGCTTTTACTGACTCCTCAAGATCAGAGAGTTTGTTGAGGAGCGTCGCCCGTTCCGTCAGCAACTTCCTTCTTACCGCTTTGTTGTTATTTGCCTTTCCATCTTTCAACGCTAAGGCAATTCTCTCCATTTCCCTTATGATCTGTCTTTTTTCTCCAAGGAACTTCTGCATTTTGGCGGCTGTGTCCTGCTCTATCTTTTTCTTTCCCTCTTCAAGTATCTCCACAGGCATCTGTTTTACGACTTTTTCTTTTTGATTTACTGGATCCGCCGCCTTTTGCGCCTGAACTTTTTTCACTTCCGGTATCGTTTCAGTTTCAACTTCTTCAATTCTTGAAACAGATTCCCTTGGTATGCCCATTATGCCACCATATTTCTTCACACGGATCATATCCCCTTCTTCCGAATAGGTATCCACGAGAATTCGGCCGCCATCTTTCAGGAAAATAATAAATGAGGCGGAGCACCAAAGAGGCAAAAGGACAGAAACAGTTATGATTGCCCCCACGAATAGTTTCTTCATAAACCAACCCCTTTCAAAAAAAGATTTTGTTTCATAAGGAGGTTCCGCTTGCATTCAGTTCCACCCATTCATGAAAACAACTAGGAATTTTAGAATGCGATCATTTCATTCTATGCCGTACTCCGTAATCGTTTTCTTTCCCGCCCCGTAATCTCAAAGCCATCTTTCAGACCTTTTTTGAATCAAGCCCAGAATTTTATCCACTGTTTTCCGCCTCCCCGAGTCTTCTGTAAAATATCGAGCAAGCGCTTCAGCCTCAAAAGCAATCTTTGAGGCCATTTTTCGGACCATGCTGAGCACATACCGGGGTTTTAATGCCACACTGTCTGCAAATCGCTCCCAGTGTCGGATTTGAAGCCAATCGATCCGATTTTCACCCCCGATCTTCATGGCGGATTTCTTCGCAAGGTTCGGATAAATCGCTGTAGAGAGCAGGTCGTAAAATGGCGCCAGTCGCGGCCCCGGATTCACAATAAGTAGAGAAATATTTTTTGCATGGGCATCTGCATTTCCAATCAGGGTATTGAAGATGGTCCAAAGGAGCAAAGACCTCTGGTCCACTGCAGGACGAATGCTGTATTTTTTGAGAAGCTCGAAGCACTGTCTAAGAGACGGCCCTCCCTCGGTTTCATATTTTTGTTCAGGCAGTATTCCCATTGCCTGGCAAAAATCTTCCTGATGCAGTCTGAGAATCGTGCCGTCTTTCTTCCGTTCCCTGTCGTACCGCGTGACGATCAGAATGGTATCCCTATTCTTTCCAATGACCGCGTTTGCAGCAGGCAGCCCCATTCGCCGGGCAAGCGCCATGCAAAAGGCTTCGTTCTCGACTGTCTCCTTAAACCCGTCCATGGGTGGTTTGAGAATATGGGTGCTGGGACTGTTGCCCCTGGCGACAGAGATTCGATCGTTTTCCATATAGACAGGCAGCTTGTTCTGAGCGCCTGCCAGGGAAAGACGGATACCTTCGTCTCCAGCCAGAAGTGGTTTGTGGGGAAGCTCGATCAACAGCCGGTGAAGGTCTTTTTCATTCAGTTCCCGGTAGCCGGTGGATTGATGCAGAGTCTCCTGATTCGGAAGGATGGAAACAGCGCCGGCACAATCTCCGCCGATTGCTTTCAGCAGGGCGTAGATATTTTCCTCTGAAATGTGCAGCCGCCTTGCAATAAGGCGCCGTACTTCTCCTTCAGGAAGAAGGTTTGCAAAAAAGGGGCGTGCAGTGTCGTCGGCGTAAGGTTCCGGCCGAAGAGGCAGAGAAAGAGACAACTGAAACACTTCCGAACACTTCAACCACTCCGTTTCGTACTCAAAGACAAACCTGCGCCGCTCATCAAGCCAAAGCCACCCTGTCAGATGGTTGCGGTAATAAATACCCAGCTTTCCTGCAGTGTCATTCATTCGGCCAGGTCCTTTCCATGATCTCAAGTTCGAGGCCCAGCGCAGCCATCACTTGAAGGACTTTGTCGAGGCGCACCGTCGCTTTTCCGTTTTCCAAATTCGAAAGAAAACGGTAATTTACATTACAAAGGCCCGAGGCTTCAACGAGTGTCAGACCGTCGCCTTTGCGCTTGCTTCGAACGGCCGCTCCAATATCTGAGGCGGATGCTACATGTATCTTCACGTCATGCCTCCAAAAACAATATTCCCGAACGGGAATAATAAAAGAAAGAAGCCAGCAAGTCAAGCGAAATATTCCCGAACGGGAACATCTACTATATTAGCGCAAGAGCCAGTATAGATATTCCCGAACGGGAATAATAAAGTCTCTATTTTATTTCTCACTTTGTACTTCGGCAAACTTTTTTCAAACCCAGGAATTAACAATCCTTATAATGTCAATTACTTCCATGATATAACGGCATATAAAGTCCGGCTCGGGATCCCCCTCTTCCATGGTGGTTTTGCCCCCATTGGTAAGATAAGCCGTTTTCGCCCCCGCATTTTTCCCTGCTATCATATCAAACCGAAAATCCCCTACAACAAGTAGTTCATCGGGCGAAAAACCCATCGCACCGGCCGCTTTTATCACTCCATCGGGATGCGGTTTTGGAAGAGAATCATCACGGGTGATCACCACTGCAAAATCAGACATGGAAAAACGTGGAAAACACAACAGGGCCGTTTTGATAGATCGAAGACTGTTGCGGGTCAAAATACCGAAAGGGATCTTCATTTTCCCGAGATTGCCAAGACATGCAGTAACTCCCCTATTAGGAATAGATCCTTTTGCAGCCACGATCTCATGGCTTTCAAGGATCTCCTTGAGCCTGGCGCGCTTCTCGGCAGGTTGTTCTCCGATATACTCAAGGATGGGCTGATTCAAAGGACATCCCAAATCCTGTTTGATGGCATCGAATTGGATGGCGCCTGGAACCGTTAGCGTACCGTCAAAATCAAAAAGGACGCCCTTGATCGAAACGCTGTTCTCCGCAACAGTTTCCTGAACGGCCTCTCTACTCTCGCCCTGACGGGACAAACGTTCTTCTTTCACAAGAACTCCTTTGACTTACCGCTCAAGATATTTTAACATTCGCAAAGATTCAATAAAGATCTGTTAAAATATGATCTACCAGACCCACGAGTTGTTTGCAACACTGCTTTTTCTAACCCTTGATCAAGTCTCTTTTTGAAGGAGGCCATTGCATTGAAAGATAAACCAACGGTTCTCCTGGTCGAGGACAACCCCGTCAGTCTTAAAGTGATCTCAACCATGATTGCGAAGCAGGGCTTTCAGGTAGATCCGGTCATCAGTGGCGAAGAAGCCATGGAATCGGTCAAACAGAATACCTATGACGTGATCTTCATGGATATCGAACTCCCCGGCATGAACGGACTGGAAACCTCAAAAAGGATCCGGAAATGGGAGGCGGATCAATCAACCAGCCTCGCTCCGGGTGCCCCTCCTCCCATCCCTCTGACCATTGTTGCCATGACAGCCCATGAGAGCGAAGAAAGCAAACAGGCCTGTCTTGATGCAGGCATGGACGCAGTGGAAACAAAACCTCTTCGTCCCGAAAAACTAAAAAAACTTATTGAGAATCTGTTCGCAAAGAAACCATTCCGAAAAGACGGCGTTTCATCCCGCATTGCCGGTCTGCTGGAAAAAGAAAAGGCCTCCCTAGATTCAAAAAAAGGCAGTAAATCGAACGTGCGGCATTTAATTGTTTTCACGCTGGGAAAAGAGAAGTACGCACTTGACCTGGAACACCTGAAAAAAGTCATGTGGGCAGAGAATATTACCGGGGTTCCGGGACTGCCGCCCCACATCCTGGGGATCATCAATATCCGGGGTGAAATTATTTCCGTAGTCGACATGAAAATGCTCCTCGGCCTTCAATTTGAGACATCGGAAAAACCATCTATTATGATCACGTCGGCCCATGGAATAGAAACAGGACTTCTCGTGGACAGTGTTGACGACATAGTTGACCTGCCAGCCCTGTCCATTGACCCACCAATGATCACGTTTGAAAAAGAATATCTCGATTTCATTGATGGCGAAGCCAGAATTGATGAAACGCTCCTGATCGTCCTGAATTATGAAAAGATCATGAAATCTGAAATGATGGATGTCCATAAAAAATAATGCCCATGAACAACCCGGAAAAAGACTCGGAGTCCCTGGCGCAAACCTTTGAGATTATTTTGTTCAAGATAGCCGATTTCCTTTTTGGAGCACCGGCGGAACAGATATCCAGGATCCTGAACGGAGAAAAAACCAAGCCGGAAGAACTCAGCCCGGCTCCGGTAGACCTGGGGGAGATATTTCTTCTTCAGGAGGGCGCTGCAGTAGACCGTTCCTGCCTGTTGGAAGTAGACACCAGAACGGGCCTGCAACTCTTCAGAGTGGATACGGCAGAAGGCTTCACAAACCTGAACCTGTCCCAAATACGAAAGCTGCCGCCTCTGATAGCGTCAAAAAAAATGAATCCTTCTTTCTGGGGATTCGCCTTGCTTGGAAACAGAATCGTCTGTCTTGTGGATCTTGATAATCTCAAGGCAAATCAAGAGTAGTATATAACGAAACAGGGAGGCTTTTTGAAATGACCGAATTGCAGAAAAAGGTTGGTTTGAGCCAGGCCCTTTTCTTTCTGGCCGTGGTAATTATCCTGGGGATCCCCTACATCCTGATTACCCTTGAGATGACCCCGGACCAGTTCAGGCATGTTCTAATTATTTATGCGTGGGAGGGCATCGTTTTTGGCGCACTCTGTACCTTATTGCCCATGAGATGGGTTCGAATAATCCCGACTCGCGATCAAAAGACCCAACCACAATCAGACAAATCCATTCATCTGGAACGGGTTATCACTCCTGCTTTCCGTTTTCCTCAGAAAGTTGGTCTGGCCGTATTGCTTCTGATACTTTTTGCCTTCGCCATAGGCGTTGTGCAGGTCGTACTTATTGCGCATTTTAATTTCATCCAGTCCCTTGAGGCATTTATTGTAGGAATAATTGTTGCGCTAACCTATGCCACCTGCAGCTTTTTGAACAATGAACGTATCATAGCTCCCTACCTCGCAGAAATAGTCCATGAAAGCAAGACGGCGGCGCCCCCTGCGGTGCTCTCTATTTTCAATAAAATCATGGGTGTGTGCCTCGCCATCATGATCGTAACCATCTTGTTTGTGGTGAGCATCAGCTACTCCCATTCCACAAAGATTCTGGCAAAGGAAATTTCCGGCGCGGGCATTCAAGAGTTGTTGAAACTCAAAAACCTGCTGAATGAAACCCCGGTTTCGGGAGAATCTGGAGAAACAGAAAAGGCATTTCTCAAATCCATGGAAACCAATGAACATGCACGGTTCTTTATTCTGGAACGAACGGGGACGGTATTGGCAGGAAACCCGGATCAACACTTCCCGCTGAAAGAGACCAAAAAGCGTCTCTCTCTTTTTGACCACCTGTCAAAAGAATCCACTAGTCGGGATATCATGGAAAACCTCATTTATTGCGGAGTACCATTAGATAGTGGACAAAGGATGCTCGTCAAGGTGATTGATTTGGCAGGGCACGGAAAGGGCGGGATGTCCCTTATGAGAAACGCAGCCCTGGCCTCACTCCTTATTTTGATTGTGGCTATTTTCCTCAGTTATGGTCTGGCATCCAGTGTTTCGAGACCTCTGAAAGATCTTGAGAGGGCTGCGAAGAAGATCGCGGAAGGGGAACTTGGATCCAGAACAAACACCCTCAGCGGGGATGAAGTAGGGGCACTTGCTCACAGTTTTGCCATTATGGAGTCATCGCTGAACAAGATCATAGGGGAGGTCAAAGATGCCGTAATGCAGATCAGCTCCGCCAGCAATGAAATCGTAGCAGCCTCGGAACAGCAGGCTTCGGGAGCGGCAGAACAGGCATCGAGCGTTGGGGAAACCAGCGCAACGGTTGAAGAGCTTTCTACCACAGCGAGACAGATTGCTGAGAACAGTGAGGCCCAGGCGGGAATGGCCGAATCAACACTGAAAAATGCAGAAGAAAGTCAGGAGGCCATGGACAAAACTGCCGGGGTTATGAAAGAAATACGGCAAAGGACCGAAGCCAGCGCCAGAAAGATCATGAAGTTGGGAGAAAAATCACAGAAAATCGGGAAAGTTCTCGGCATCATTAACAACATTGCCGCCGAAACAAAAATGCTTTCTCTGAACGCGGCCATAGAAGCCAGCAGGGCCGGAGAAGCCGGGAAAGGGTTTTCCGTGGTTGCCGAGGAAATCCGAAAATTAGCAGAAAGCGTTGTCAAATCAACCGGCGCCATTGAAGAGATTCTTCAAGAAATTCAAGGGGCTGCCAACGTCTCCGTGATGGCGGCTGAAGAAAGCGTCAAGGTGGTTTCCACTGGAGCAGAGGAACTGGAAAAGGTGAAGACGGCGTTACAGGAAATCGTCTTTCTTGCGGAACAAACCACGGACTCCGCCAAGCAGGTTTCCATTGCAACAAGCCAGCAAAAAGTTGCCAGTGAACAAACAGCTGTGGCCATGCGGGAGATCTCGGAAGTAACCAGACAGATGGCATCCGGCGCGAACCAGACTACAGCTTCGGTGCACGGCCTGCAAAAACTGGCTTCGAAATTGAAAGATCTCATATCCATATTCAAGAACATATCGTAACATTTCATGAGGAAAAAATGAGCAAACTACAAAAACAAGTTGGTTTGTATCAGGGACTGTTCTTTTTGGGAACGGTAGGAATCCTGTTTGTCCCCTACATCCTGCTCACCCTTGATATGACATGGGAACAGGTCAAAGCCCTTCTCATCGTTTATGCATGGGAAGCCCCTTTTTTCGGAATCGTCTGCATCTGGTTGCCCATGCGATGGGCGGGTTCGCTGGCCCTTGGGGAAGAAAATCCAGAGGATACCTCATCAAAATCGGCTACTGAGATAGAAAAGATCATTTCTTCGACTCTTCGCTTTCCGCTGAAAATTTCCAGGATCATGTTGGGGATTTTCATCTTCGGATTCGTTATTGGAATCCTGCAGCTCATTGTATTTGCGGATTTCGACCGTGTTCAATCCATTCAAACTCTCATGATCGGCATCATGATTGCCCTTGTTTATTCCGTGTGCTGTTTCTTCAACAATGAGAGGATTCTTGCCCCCTATCTTGGCGAATGGGTCAAAAATTTCGGTATGACACATCCTCCAAAAGTTCTGTCGCTCTTCAGCAAAATCCTGCTCGTTTCCCTTTCTATCATGGTAGTAACCATTTTGTTTCAGGCCAGCGTTTCCTTCAGCCATTCACAGCGAATCATCGAACAACTCTATGAGGAAAACGGCAGGCAGGAACTTCTGGGCATGAGAAACCACCTCAAAGGTCATAAGGAAATTTCAGAAACCGACACATTGAAAAAGATATTGGCAGAAAGCTCCGACAAAAGAGGGGCAGCCGTATTTCTCCTCAACAGGGACGGCCGGATAATTCGCAGTGAAAAGACCCCTTTTCTGGATTCTGTGGACAAAGACACATTTAAGTCCGTTTTTACAAATCTTTTTACCAAAGCTGTGGAAAGCCGCAAGAGCGTTTCTCATAAGGATATGAAAGGGCAAAGAATCTATATTGGAGTGCCTACGGAACATAATGACTGGATGATGGTGAAAGTTTTCCAGTTCGCATCGGTCAGGGAGGAAATGACCTCTTTTCTGATCAGCACCCTCCTGTCATCCCTCATAGTATTGATCGTTGCTTTCTATCTCAGTTACCGGCTGGCGGAAAGCGCGTCCAATCCTGTCCGGAAGCTGGAAATTATTGCAGGAAAGATTGCAGATGGAGAGCTGTCCTTTCCTGTCAATGTGGTAAACGGAGATGAAATAGGTGCATTGTCCTTCAGTTTTTACAAAATGCAACAGGAGCTCAACAGGCTTGCCCACCAGGCAAACAGCATCGCCAATGGCGACTTGACTTCACAGGTAGAGTTCAAGGGAGTCCTGGGAGAGGCATTTAATAAGATGCGAGTCAATCTCACCGAAATTATTGTTCAGGTAAAAGAGGCCATTCTCCAAATGGGAACGGCCTGCAATCAAATCCTGGCCACAGCAGAAGAGCAGGCATCAGGCGCATCCGAACAGGCCGCCAGCGTGGGCCAGACAACCGCAAGCATCGAAGAACTCTCGGCAACAGCGGGACAGATTTCAGAGAGCAGCCATATCCAGGCCGGCATGGCTGAGTCCACCCAGAAAAATGCCGAAGAAAGCGCCCAGGCCATGGAGGAAGCTGCAAAACTGATGGGAAGGATTCTTCATCAAACAGAAACCGGCGCCGAAAAAATCATGTCCCTTGGGGAAAAATCCCAGCAGATAGGGAAAGTTCTGGGAATAATCAACGAAGTGGCAGCTGAGACAAAAATGCTTTCCCTGAACGCCGCTATTGAGGCAAGTAAGGCAGGGGAGGCAGGAAAAGGGTTCTCCGTGGTTGCCTCTGAAATCAGAAAGTTGGCGGAAAACGTGGTCAAATCCACAGGGACCATAGAAGAAATTGCCATGGAAATCCAATCGGCCGCCAATACCTCAGTCATGGCCGCGGAAGAAGGCGTTAAGGTTGTTAACGCAGGATCCGAGAAGCTTGAGCTGGTAGAAAAGGCTATGCAGGAAATTGTTTCCATGGCCGAGCAAACCACAGATTCGGCCAAACAGGTTTCCATGGCCACCGGTCAACAGAAAGGCGCAAGCGACCAGGTAGTGATCACCATGCGGGAATTGTCCGAAGTGGCGAGACAGATGGCAGGCGCCGCGGAAGACACTACGAAGGCAGCAAATGGATTGAGTCGGATGGCGGGGAAGCTCAAGCAAATTATCTCCAGGTTTCAACTGGGAGGATAGATGGATCCAAGCGACAAAGATCTTCACGCAAAAGAAGAACCCCCCATGCCGCCCAATACCAGGGAATTTCTCCCAAGTTTTGTGGTGTCGGCCAGAGAACACATTGATGCCATCAATCAGGGATTGCTCCGCCTGGAAAAGGAAGGGCCTGGTGACACCGAATCCCTGTCTGGAATTTCCAGGAATGCCCATAGCCTGAAAGGCGCTGCCATGACCATGGGGTTGAATAATATCACCGCCCTGTGCCACAATATGGAGGACATCATTCGTGAAATCCGCGAGCAGCGGATGGCAACGGGTCCCGAGACATTCGACGTGCTTTTTCAGGCCAACGACGTCATCGACGCCATGGTGGAGGGCCTCTCCCATTCACCTGAAGAAGACACCTCTCAAATGGGAGACATGTTGACAAGAATGGAAGCATTGCTTCCAGCCCTCGCTGGGACCTCACATGCCCCTTTATTCCCGGAAAAAAAGAAGCAGCCGAACGGTATTACACCTGGGAAGACCGTTTACGAAACAGTCAGGGTCCCCACAGAAAAAGTAGACCGATTTCTCAATATTGCAGTAGAACTGGTGATCACACGCAACCGGATGCAGACCCTGCTGGATCAATTGGACGTGGCGGAAATATCTCAAAAAAAAGAGCAGAAACTGCTGAGCGT
>CAYOWC010000070.1:0-1973 GCA_964407525.1 uncultured Desulfobacteraceae bacterium
GGGGTTCTTGATGACACCAAAAAAGCGAAAAAAAAAGGCTCCACAACGTAAGGAACGGGGTCGCGGGGACATGGGAAAACAATCCGGAAAACCAATTCAGAATCCTATGTCGTGCCTTATTCCGGGTTTTCATGGGGTAAAAGAGGCCCTATCACAAAATAGGATAAAGATTCGTAAAATCCTGATCGCAGAAGGAAAAAGTTCAGGAAGAACGGAAGAGATCCTCAGGCTGGCGGAAAAAGGTCGCATCCCTGTTGTTTTCATGAAAAGGACCGAGATGGAAACGCTTCTTCCGAATCTTGTTCACCAGGGAATTGCGGCGTTGCCGGAAGAATTCGCCTATACCGAACTCCCTGCTATGGCTGAACTTTCCACCGGGTCGGAGGGAAATGGCCTTCTCTTGGCCGCTGACCATATTACCGATGAGGGAAATCTGGGCGCCCTTATGAGAACGGCTCTGTTCTTCGGGGCGGATGGATTTATTGTCCCGAAAGATCGTGCCGCGGGGATAGGACTGGGGACAATAAAGAGATCTTCAGGCGCCCAACTGCATCTACCCGTATCCAGGGTGGTAAATATGGGAAGGACCCTGGATTTCCTTAAGGACAAAGGTTTTTGGATTATCGGCGCCGCTGAAGATGGCCCGGTACCTTTGTACGATTTTGACTGGAATCGGAACCTTGTTCTCGTTCTTGGCAATGAACAGAACGGACTCAGCCAACCCGTTTTGAAACGTTGTCATCAGGTGGTCAACATCCCTTCCAAAGGCAAGATGGCCTCGCTGAATGTTTCTGTTGCCGGCGGTGTGATCCTCTCCGAAATTTTGAGACAGAGACTTTCCAGATGAGATTTCAGCGTTCAGGTTTCAGGTGTCGGGTGTCAGTGTTTAGAACATCCAGTTTCCAATTGAAGAGCACGAGCGGCGCCGTCCCGCTTTTAAGCGGGATCAGATCAAGAAAGAAACTTTGGTATTGTGGTAGGTTATTAGAGGAATCCCGATGGTCCCTGACTGCCTACTGCTTACCGCTTACTACCTACTGAACGTTTCACACGAGCGTCCTTCAGGGAGTAACGGTAGAGATAAAGCAACTGCCCTTTTCTTCATCATCTTTATCCGTTACCTCGACAATGCACGTATCGGTAGACTGGGCGCCGTTGTTATCTGTGACTGTCAGGGTGAAAGTAAGGGATTCTGTGCTATTTGGCGCTGAAAAAGAGGGTTTTACCGCACTGGAATCAGACAAAGTGACCGAGGTTCCATCAGTCTGGGCCCATTGAAACAGGGGAATGCCATAATCGGGATCCACCGATGCTGAACCATTCAAGGTAACGGAAACCTCCTGTTTTACCGTTTGGTCGCTTCCCGCGCTGGCGGTGGGGCCCACATTGGGATTGTTTCGACCCGTGTGCCGGACGTCGTGATTGAAAAGAGGCCAGGCGGAAACTGCAACCCTGTCTGCTCCGGTTTCCACAGCATACAGAGATCCGTCCGCGCAGCCTATATAAAGAACACCGCCGAAACCGATTGTGGGAGAAGACGGCCCGGCCGCGTTGGTTAGATTCAAGGACCATTTTTCCGTTCCATCACTCGCATTAATGGCGTATAGGGTATTGTCGTCAGCCCCAATGTACAAAATCCCATTATTTCCCAGAACCGGAGAGGACAGGACCGCTCCGGAAGTACTAAATACCCAGCGCTCGGTACCGTCAGACTTGATGGAATACACCTTGTTATCTTCTGAACCTACATACAGACTGGAATCAGACCCGATCGCAATGGAAGAGGAGACAATGCCTTCTGTTGGGAATTCCCATTTTTTGGTGCCGTCCGTGTTAATGGCGTAGACGTTTTTGTCACTCGAACCCACATAGATTACACCGTCGGACCCGATGGCAGGGGACGATCGGATACGGCCCCCGGTTTCGAAATGCCATGACTTGGTTCCATCGGAATTTATTGCGTACAGTTTTGT
>CAYOWC010000070.1:2073-5185 GCA_964407525.1 uncultured Desulfobacteraceae bacterium
GGTGATGACTGAGCCATGTTTGCCATTTGAAAAACCCATTTTTTCTCGCCGTTAGGGTTAATGGCATACAGATTGTAGTCATCGGATCCCACATAAATGGTGCCATCATCGCCTATTGCCGGTGATGACAGAATTGGTGCGCCTGTCTCGAATTCCCATTTTTTCTCCCCTTCAGCAGCCCCCACAATCCAAGGAAAGAAAGAATATGCAATAATAGAGAGGATTACTGAAAAAAAAGATCGTGACAAAAGATGTCTCCCCATATCCAACCTCCAGGTACAAATGCTATCGTAGTTTTGTGATAAGTATTAGCAATAACAGTTCATCCCTGACTCCGTCAATAAAATAGAATAGAGAAAGCATAGATGGCCATGTTGCCTATAATGTGTATGGAAAGCGGCGCCATCAAGGTTCCCTCAACTTCATAGGCAACAGCAAAAAGAAAGCCGCCCGTGATCTGTATCACAGGAATAGCAGGCAGCTCGGGATGGGCGAGCACAAAAATGAATGTGCTGAGAAGGATAGCCGGAAGCATACCCCATCTCCGCAGGAACCCGTACACGATTCCCCGGAAAAAAAGCTCTTCAGCTATCGGACCTATTAACCCTCCCACGAGGAAAAAAAGCAAAATGGCGTTTGGATTCGGTGGCATGGGAATTCGTACCATTTCCAGAAGACGGATTCCCATGCTCTGAGACAGCACAAAACAAAAAACGGCTATGATTCCAAAACAGCCTGACCAGAAAATACCCTTTTTTATCCCCTGGGAGATCTTACCTTTTTCCAGTCCGATGGTGGAAAACCCTTTTTCAGTGACCATTACCAGAAAAACGAGTGATGCTATCTCAAGCAGGCGTACGCCTCCAAGCAGCATCATCGTGTTTTGGACGCCCTCAGAAACCAGGATACTCATCCCTGTTTCAATCAAAGAAACAATGAGAAGAGAAAGGATCATGGTTTTTGGTTTTATTCTAATTTCTTTGTTCCCTGCCCAGTCCATCTCATTCTACCGGCGATTGTACGCTGATTTCTGCAGCCGAGTGCATAATGCCGAGTCTTTGCATCTTCGCATATTGCTCATTTATCAGAAATCTGATAAGATATCGATCATATTTGCTCAAACCATGTATCGGGAGAGAATAATTATGTTTTGCAGGTGGGACAAAGTGCCCGGGCGCAGGTTCGGCAACGATGGATTTACACTCATTGAACTGATGGTTGTCATTGTCATTTTAGGCGTTCTGGCAGGGCTTATTATTCCGAGAATCATGGGCAGGCCTGAGGAAGCCAGACAGATGAAGGCTAGAGTGCAGATGGAGAGCATTGAAACCGCCTTGAGACTCTATAAACTGGACAATGGGGACTATCCCTCAACCGAACAAGGGCTTCAGGCCCTCGTGGAAACACCCACCGTTGGAGAACTTCCAAAAGCCTGGAGGAAAGGCGGCTACCTGGAAAAAGGGAAAATGCCAAAGGATCCCTGGGAAAATGAGTATCTCTACCTTTGTCCCGGCCTTCATGGCGATTTCGACCTGGTATCATACGGAGCGGACGGCCAGCCCGGGGGTGAGGACAAAAACACCGATATCAATAGCTGGGAACTGGAGTAATCCCATAAAGCTTGAGAAAATAAATTTGGACGCTGATGAACGCAGATTATCTCTGATTTTTCTCTTTCATAATTATCTGCTCTTATCTGCGGAAATCTGCGTCCCAAAGACTATTTAGTAACGGCGAAAACCACAGCCCCATAACCGACAACCCATCTTCCGCGACCCTCGGGGAAATCATCTCCACTATTGCGATAATGCAGGACGGTCCCTTTCCTGCAGCCTTTTAATTCGGCATATTTCATGGCTGTTATCACAGGCGCCAGGCCGCAGAATGTTTGTCTTGAATAGCTCCAATCTTTTTCAATGCCCGAATAATCCATGGCAGCCACTTTTTCAAGGCTGGCCCTGTCTGTTTTTCCCACCAATTCGTAGTCGGCATCATGGAGCATATCCGTGCTGGCTACCACCAGGATTTTTTTCTTTTTTGAAAGTGCAGCAAGGGCAGTCACAAGATCGTCCAGCGTTCTGGAATCGTGATCCCCTATAATCCCCACTACGATTTTGGCCCCCGGCAATGCCGCCTGGACGAACGGGATCTCGTTTTCGGCAGAATGTTCACCGGCATGCGGATCATAATCAGAAAAAATTCTTGCACTCCGGGAACTCAATTCTTTCAGAGCCTCTTTGTCAATCTCGACCTCTCCGAGGGGGGTTTTAACTGCGTCGCCATCCATGAGGGCAACGCCTTGAAATCCCCCTCGATGACTCAGACCTAAAACCACCACCGTCTCGGGACGATGACCGGCAGCCGCATTATCTCTGATCGCCCGAAAGGTATATCCCGCCACTTTTCCTGAATAGACATATCCTGCATGGGGGGCAATAGCGCTTACAATAGGCCCGCTCAGTTCCGCTGTTTTGGCTTCAGCAATATATCCCTCTACCATGCTGTTTAGTTCACGCTCGTCTCCGGGAAACCACCTTCCGGCCCCCAGAGCTTCCCTTATTACTTTATCGGATTTCTGGCTCATTTCACGTTCACCTCCACCTATGGAAAAGGTTGTGGAAAAAGAGATACTCACAATCGTCGCCAACAAAAAAAACGTCAGTGGTCCGGCCGATTTTTTCATTATTCGTGTGAAACTTCGTTTGGTTGCTGGTTGCTCGTTCCCATGCTCCAGCGTGGGAATGCGTAGTTTCTTCCTCGATCAGATCCCGCTTAAAAGCGGGACGGCGGATCTCATATGAAACATCATTTGGAAACTGGAAAATTGAAACTTGTCTGAGATCCCGTCTTTATCGGGGAAACTGGATGTTCTGAACACTGACACCCGACACCTCTTTGGGAAGTTTTCTTCTTGATCAGACTGACCATTTTTTCCGGTCAGAGGTGGCGCTCATCCTGGAGTATCCTTCTGCAAGGTATTCTTGCATGCATATCTTTTGAGATAATAGAATTCCCCTGTACTTTGTGTCAATCTCGATTTAATTTTTTTTAACCGTGAACCGTGAACCGTGAACCGTGAACCGTGAACCGTGAACCGTGAACCGTGAACCGT
>CAYOWC010000070.1:5285-18762 GCA_964407525.1 uncultured Desulfobacteraceae bacterium
GTGAACCGTGAACCGTGAACCGTGAACCGTGAACCGTGAACCGTGAACCGTGAACATCAGACTTATCTTTACATTTTGCAAACAGTTCTGATAATATTGAAGTTTTTAACCTTTAAAGTCTAATGATAATATGAATCTTTCCAAACACAACAGGCATGACTGGATTGGCGGAATTGTCCAATTTATCACAGTGGATATCTGGCGCATACGATTGGAAGATCTCCCTTTTGGAAAATCTTTTATTATAAGGCAGCTCCGGGTGATCGCTCTCACGTTTTCCAGGTTCAACGAAGACAGTTGCTTTTTGCGGGCATCGTCGCTTACCTTTTATACCCTCCTCTCCATCGTTCCGGTAGTTGCCATCCTTTTTGGAATATCGAAGGGTTTTGGATTTGAAAAAGTTCTGGAAAAAGAGCTCCTTGAGCAGTTCCCCGCGCATCAGGAAGTGGTTGGGAAAGTTATTGAATTCGCTCAGACCCTGCTTCAAACCACCAAGGGTGGTTTAATTGCCGGGATAGGTCTCATCATTCTTTTCTGGTCTGTAATAAAAGTGCTCAGCCATATCGAGGCATCCTTGAATGAGATATGGGAGGTGAAAAAAGATCGCTCCTGGAGCCGAAAATTCAGCGATTATGTCGCCGTGATGTTGATCAGCCCGCTGCTCATCCTACTGTCCAGCAGTTCCACCGTATTCATTACATCCCGTGTAACCGATATGTCGAACAATGTGGCCCTGTTCGGTTTGATCAGCCCCGTGATTTTTTCATTGCTCAAACTCGTGCCCTATGTCCTCATATGGATATTGTTCACCGTTATTTATGTTTTCATGCCAAATACCAAAGTAAGCATGAAATCAGGGATTATCGCCGGTCTGGTTGCCTGCGTCATTTATCAGGTGGTCCAGATTGTCTACATCGGTTTTCAAATAGGGGCTTCAAAATACAACGCTATTTATGGAAGTTTCGCAGCTTTGCCCCTCTTTCTCATGTGGGTCCAGATCAGTTGGTGGATTGTGTTATTCGGGGCCGAGCTTTCTTTTGCCAATCAAAATGCCCACATGTATCAGTATGAACCCGATTTCCTGAAAATAAGCCCTTCACTCAGGAAATTGCTGACACTCCAGACGGCCCATCTAATCATTCAAAGATTTGAAAGGGGCGAAAAGCCGTTTACTGATTTAGAGATCTCGGAAGACCTTCAAATTCCTGTTCGAATGACGCACCGGATTCTTTTTGATCTTGTCGCATCCCAGTTTTTTGTGGAAACAAAAACGGATAGCGACAAAAAGTTCGGGTATCAACCAGCCATGGATATCAGCAAAATCACCATCGGATCTGTTCTGGAAGCCCTGGAACATACTGGCATAGATACCGTACCGGTAAAAATGAATGAAGAATTTGAAATATTGAAAGACTCATTAAAGGAATTCAGCAAGGCCATGGAAAATTCTCCGGCGAACCGTCTTCTGAAGGACCTCTAAGGGCCACCGGGTGTAAATCAGGAGTGTTGGAGAGTCGAAGATCCCGCCTTTGCCGGGAAAATGCTTAACCACGAATCACGGGAATGACACGAATAGAAAAAGAGGCTGGTATTGAGCTCTGTGAGAGAGGCTTTTAGCCTCGACACTTGATGTGTGTCCTCCCAAACTGGGAGGAGAATTCCAGGGCTTTCATTATTGTGACCCCACTCATACTGCCGTTTAAGCGTCCATTTTTTTTAAAGCGAGCAGCAGAGAAAGTCGTGTGGAAGAATTGTTGGGCGAGTCATAAATCGCCCGAAGCTTCTTTTTTTGCTTTCATTCGCCATGATTCCGGCGGTAGGAAAGTAACCTTGAGGCCGAACGGCGAGGCGATTTTTTCCAGGGTTACAAGGGTCGGGTTGCCTGAACCGTTTTCGAACTCGGAAAGTATCCGTGGGGAGATGGCAGCTACTTTCCGGGCATAATTTTTCTGGTTCATGCCAAGGATTTTGCGCATCTGACGCGTCGCTTCGCGCATATTGATATCGCCTCTGGCCAAGCCGACGTAAAGTGTCTCTTTCATTCGGGCCATTTCAGCAGGAGTGAATCGTTTCATGGGCTTCTCCTTCTCCTATCTCCACGTCCGCGGCCGGGCTTCTGAAAGACCTGCCGCCACTTCGTCAATCCAGCCAGTGAGTCTCTGAATGATGTCGTCATCGACATGCCGGCATTGCATTACGTCGGGCAGTCGTGTGACTTCTTCGCTCAGGTCTGCCAGCCAACTTCTGGTTTCGCCGGGAGGCATGATATTTTTGAATTTTTCGCAAATCATCGACCATTCCGGCTGGCTGCCGGGCCGCTCATCTTCCCATCGGCTGACACGGCCGATACCTTCGGGGTCCAAAAACATGGGCGCAAAGTCGAAAAGCGGCGAAAGGCCCACCTGGGTCCCCGTTCTTAGAACGGCCGCATTGCGTCCGTGATTGTCGGTGTTACGCAGGGCCAAGTTGAGGATGTCGCGCAGTATGTATTCCCTAAACTCCCTCGCAGGATCGGAAGCTACCTGCGCCAAAGCACTGCAATAAGTTTCGTGATGCACCACAGCGCCGAATCCTGGGATATTAGCTAAAGCGTACAAGCTGTTCATACCCAAGCGTTCAACTCGGCCATCTGAGACGTTCCGGTCAAAACGCGGTACAAACAGTGCGCCTTCCTCATAAACAAGAGGCTCACCTGTGCGAATGCCGAACCTCCGGGCAACTTCCAGGTAGGCGGCTTCATTGTGTAGGACCTGTTGATTTCGTTTGTCGGTACGACGGCCGCGTGGAAATTTTACAAGCCAGAATTTGCAGGCTTTTTCGTCAGGCAAGGAGCCCTCTGCATGAAAAAGTCCGGCATGATCCTCCGCTAGAAGGTATTTCGGCGCTTCCCCCTGTATGCTGGAAGCCCCTGCCACATAAGCACCTCGTTCTTCGGCGTAATCCAGGAATCGTTCCCGTTGTTCGATGATGTCCCTACGGGGAAATCCCAACCTGAAGTGATCAGGCGGGGGTAAAGGAACAGCTTCGGCAATCCTGAGATTGCCCGGAGGAGCTCCGGCGCCCCTTAGGAGCAAATGCCAATCCATTTGCGGGCCGTCTTTTTCAATCTGCATCCGCCTGAGCCATGCACGCCGGCCGGCGCCTCCCGGTAGGAGGTCAACTAGCACTGGCGGCCATTGCTTATAACGAAACAATTCAAAGCCAACCGTAAGCCCGGGGATAAGTTCTGCCGCCTTGTCGCCCAGGTAAGCCACAGCGTAGTCGATGTCGTATTGTAGCCAGCCGCCGCCACCAATTCCTTGATCGAGTGTACGGTTTTCGGGTTCAAAAACGGCGGCCGTTATCCAGCGGCCGCCAATAAATATTTCAATGTAACAATTCATAGTTCCTTTAAGTGGCCTACATTGTACAGAGACAATCAAAACAATTCACTGTAGTGGTCTATAAATAATCTTTATACTGGGAATTTGTCAATAATAAATCACTATAGTGATCCATTTTATGGCCATTTTCAATATACGATACACTATAGTGTGTCGTTAGTGTTGTTGCGTGTTGAGGCCTTGATTATCGTTCCGGCAGCAGTCCAGCTATTTGGCAGAAGGGCTGGGGTCCCATCTTGATTTGTGAATTAAAGTGCGCTATGATTTTTCTACGATCCCAGCATTGAGCGAGCCGGAAAGATGGCAAGAGCCTGGAGAATTGAATATGATGAGACCTATTACCATGTCCTTTCGCGAGGAAAAGAGGGTCGTGCGATTTTCTATGATGACCAGGACAGGAAGGTTTTTTCTATTGGCACGTTAAATGAGAGCTGTTGATTTCGGTCTTGCTTTTTCACAACGCCAATTTACTTTCTATTGCTTTCATATGCTTGTTAAAGCTGCTCGGCCAACCATGCAAAGATACCGTGACTACAACAGCTACTTGAAAGAACTATTTGGCGACCGGGTGCGGAAAATATCCCTCGACGCGGGGTTGGCTGTCCGAACAGGGATGGAAACTTCCAGGGCCACACAATGATATTCTGACTTTTTGATGGCTCTATCCTGAGAATTCTTGGAGGATTTCCGAGATGAAAATGTTTGAGATCATTCCCACTGATTGGACCCTACAGCGCGTTTGAGCTGTTCGGGGACTGGGAGTAGGAGTGGACTTTAGAGGGTCTACCCTGGATATGAGAGCATCTGGAAACAGGCGGAGATTTAGAGGATTCCTTGAATTGTTTGAAAGGAACACATAGACTGTAAGGCAGACCTTTGAAAGAGAAAAACCGGGGGATCAGGGGGCAGGACGGACTACGACCACTCTTTGACCCGGATAAAGGTCATGATTTGAAATGAGGGGAACCGTTATGGAAACAGTGAGGGCATACGAGGAAATTGTTGATTTTATTGCGGCTGGAACTAATCCGACCAGTGTAATCGCATTCAGGCCGTCGAGTGCTGCGAAAGATCGAGTAGCATACTTGATCGACCGTGAAAAAACCACAGGCCTTTCACCGGATGAAAAATCTGAATTAGACCATTACAGCCAGATTGAACATTTGATGCGCTTGGCGAAGGCACGTGCGACTCAGTATTTGACCCATGAATAGATACCGTGACTACAACACTTATCTGAAAAAAATATTCGGCGAAAGGGTGCAGAAGATCTCTCTTGATGCAGGGCTGGGCTGTCCGAACAGGGATGGAAAAATATCCGAAAGGGGCTGTATCTTCTGTAATCGTCACGGGTCAGGTACGGGGGCATGGATAGAACGGGGGCTTTCCATCACAGAACAAATCACCCGGTCGAAAGAATACCTGGCAAAAAGATATAAGGCAAGAAAGTTCATTGCCTATTTCCAGTCTTTCACCAATACGTACGCACCGGTATCCCGACTGAAATCGCTTTACGATGAAGCGCTGGAAGACATCGATTTTGTAGGACTTTCGGTAGCCACACGCCCGGACTGTATTGACGAAGAGATCCTTGATCTTTTGGATTCTTACCAGCAAAGTCATCTGGTCTGGCTGGAATATGGTCTGCAGTCTTCCCACAGAAAAACCCTGGACAGAATCAACCGGGGTCATGGGGTAGGGGATTTCGTTCATAGTGTACACCTGGCAAATGCCCGCAACTTAAATGTTTGCGCCCATGTTATTCTGGGACTTCCGGGTGAAAATCGCACAATGATGCTCGAAACAGCTCGATTTCTTTCCTCTCTTCCAGTGCAGGGTGTAAAAATCCACCTCCTGTACGTAGTCAGAGGAACCGAACTTGAAACTCTCTACAGGAATGGCGGCCTGCACTGTCTTGAAAGGGAAGAGTATGTGGGCCTTGTGGTAGATTTTCTGGAACTTCTTCCTCCCCATATGGTGATTCAGCGGATCACCGGAGATCCTTCAGGAAAAGAACTCGTTGCTCCGTTGTGGGCTGAAACAAAAACAGAAACCATTAATTTAATCAGGAAGACCCTGGAAAGAGAGAATCGATGGCAGGGGAGACTTTTTCAAAAATTTTCTACTGGGAAATAGAGGTTGATAAGCTCCATGTATCCCTTGCGTCCACAGATATGGGGGCAGCCAGGGTTGGAATCGGCCTGGAACAGAAGACCGATGGTGCTTCATTTTTCAGGAGTTGGTTTCCACACGCCACACTCTACAGGGAACAGAAGGCCAATATTCCTCTCATACGGGCTGTTCGAAGAGCTTTTCAGGGAAAAACCGTAGGCCCGCTTAATATGGACCTCCGTCTCACTAATTTTCAACACAGGGTTTTAAAGGCAATTGCCCGAATACCGTTTGGCAAAACCATGACCTATGGGAATGTAGCTGGAATGATTGGAAAACCGAAAGCCTGCAGGGCTGTGGGGCAGGTTATGGGAAAAAATCCCTTGCCGTTGATTTATCCATGACACCGGGTCGTTGCCGCCGGGGGACTCGGTGGGTTTGGCAGTGGCCTGGATGTAAAGAGATACCTGCTCGGCTATGAGCGAAAAAAAATACTCATCGGATTAACGTGATATTTTTTTCAGGTGTCAGGTGTCAGGTGTCAGGTGTCAGGTGCCGGATGTCAGGTGTCAGGTGCCGGATGTCAGTGTTCAGAACATCCAGTTTCAAATTTTCACTTTCTAAATGAAGTTTCATACGAGCGGGGCCGCCGGTTGAAAAGAAGCCAGTCGGATCAAGAAAGAAACTTGCACACGAAAATTTACCGCCCGCTACGCTCAAGACGCAAAGAACGCTAGGATTTAGTTTTTACCGAATCGGAACGGACGATTCGGTAAAGCAATCGGCCCTTCGGGCATGTGGGAGAATGGAACCGTTATGGGAACTATTCTGAAGGATCGCACACAAATCATGGATGTTTTTTCGAATCGTCCGTTCCGATTCGAAAAAGGCTTTGCGGCCTTCGCGCCTTTGCGGTTCAAAAACCAATAACCAGATGAAATTTCATTTGAGGATGTCGATTGCTTTATCGAGACTCTTGATGTCTTGCACATTCAGAATGGTTATCTCTTTCGGGGACGGTGCGATTTTCCGGATGAGTCCACTCAAAACCTTTTTGGGGCCTACTTCCACAAAGGCAGTAACTCCCTGATCCAACATACTGGTCATGATGTCGTACCACCGGACAGGCCTCACAAGTTGCCGCGCCATGATATCCTTGATTTTCTCACCATTTGTTTCGGTTTCAGCCGTAGCATTGAACAACATGGGGCACACGGGTTCACTGAAAGGAAGTTCCATAAACTGCCGGAGTTCATCGACTGCATCTACCATTAACGCGGAATGCCACGCGCCGCTCACATTCAGCGGTATAGCCTTCGCTTTTCTATCATCCGCCAGTTTTATAGCCCTGAAGACCGGTTCTTTCTGTCCTGATATGACAATTTGCTTCTCTGTATTGTGATTGGCTACTGTAAGGATATCATCCCCTTTGGATTCGTCTACAATCTCCATAACCTCTGCTATATCCAGGCCGATGATGGCAGCCATTGCGCCGGGGTTTTTGATGGCTTCCCGATTCATCAGCTCCCCTCTCTTCATGGCTAGCTTGAGGGCATTTTCTACAGTGACAACGCCTGCTGAAAAAAGAGCGGCATACTCCCCCACGCTGTGGCCGGCGACAATATCAGGCTGGATGCCCGCTTCTTTCAGAAGAGTGAAACAGGCGAGACTGACAGCCGTTACTGCAGGCTGCAGATTTTCAGTCGATGTCAGTTCATCCATCGGTCCTTCAAAACCGAGTCCGGATATGGATTTCCCACAGATTTTATCAACGTTTTCAAAGATATATTGAACCGAAGGTCTCTCATTATAAATCTCTTTACCCATTCCCACAAACTGAGATCCCTGTCCTGGAAATAGAAAAGCTATTTTTCTCGGCATTCATGACTCCTGAATCTGGAATGTTCTATTTTCCCGGGGGCCCCGCTTTTTTTCTGAGCAGTTCATCCAAAGCGATATCATACTCCACCGTACCCTGTTTTAACGACTTATTTTTCCCCAGTTGGACTGCGATGTCTTTTTCCATTTTTTCAAATTGAAGACTGATCTGGCTGATGACTCTGTTAATTACATGATAGATATCTTCGTCTGTTCCGAAAATATCGACAATGGAGGGCTCGTCTATAACAACCTCCATAAGATATTGAGTCATATACAAGGAGTAGGGGTTGGGGCGGGAAATAAGACTCCGTATGGGCGAAATAAAATATTTAAAATCAAATTCGGAACTGTTCGAGGCTTTCTTCAAGCCTCTCAAAATTGAATCGTTAAAAGCGCCGACATTGTCGGTTTCCACCACTTTTTCTTCAAGTAGAGCCTGGCATAGCCTGTTGTGGATTTCCATAAGCCGAAACCTGAAAAACCGTCCCTGTTGAAAGGATCTTTGCTTCTCGTTTCTTTCAAGCTTCTTGATGAGTTGTTCCTGTACTCTCCCGCTATCCCTTAAATACATAGGTCATCCCTGCAATAGTTGCTTCGGGTTCATATTGCCAACATCATTCAAACGATCTGCTGAAATCAAAAACAAATCTTCCCTGTACAAAAGGTTAGTTTTTGTTCTTGGTCGAGTCGGCGGAAGTCGCTTTTTTGCTGGAGCTATCTGATGCGTTCTTTACTGTACTGGCGGTTTTCGTTTTTGCCTCGGATTTTTCCGAAGTGGAACTATCGCTTTTTGTACTCTCGGAAGAGTCACTTTTGGCTGCACCGGAAACACCGGCGGATTTGGAGGCGTAATCGGTTACATACCATCCGGTACCTTTGAGATGAAATGTACTCTGCGAAATCAGTTTTTTCACTCCGCTGTGGCAAAGTTCACATTCACAAACAGGTGGGTCTGAAATTTTCTGTATAGCTTCCATATGGTGACCGCATTTTTTGCACTCGTATTCATAGATTGGCATTTTTGTTATCCTCCTTGGAGCATTTTTCAAAAGGTCAGATGGCACACTCTGTGATTCTGATAAGAATCAAGGACATAATCAAGACTTGGAAGGGAAAGCTTCCGCAATATCTCAAAAGTAGTCCGGTGTACAACCTTTTCCTCTCTGATTATTTCTTTTTCGTGGGCATCAAATCTTTGGAAAAAATTACAAAATCTCACAATATGAACCAATTCATGCGTAAATACATACACAAGAAGCGACAAGAGAGACATGTTCCGGTCCCTCTCCAAGACCTTCAGAATCAAAGGGTCCTGTAGGCATATAAGATAAAAATCCAGACTTTTTGATTTCGATTCAAACCCGTCTATGACAGTTTTCCCCTTATTCAATACTGCGAGAGCCGCAGGATTTACCTCATACCCATCAAGAGAGGAGAGGGTCTTTACGTCATATCGATGATTTTTCCATTGCCCCAGTGAGAACTTGAAATGGTTGCCTGTGGCGTCTTCGGCAATGTCAAGGGCATCGCTCAAGGTCATAAGCTGGAGAGGTTCGAAAAAGGTCATAATGGAAGCTCATGCCAAAGTGCAGCGCGGCAACAGAGCGGGCATGCTCATCTTCCGGTACTGCTTCGGTCCATCAACCCACACCAATGGCGCCGCCTTTTCCTATTTACCGGGGTTTGAATCAAAAAAAGATCGATTCTTGAATTGAAAATAAGGTCGGTTGAGAATATGTCAACGCATGCGCATCTTTTTTTTGTGGTGGCGGTGACTGGATTTGAACCAGTGACTCTGCGGATATGAGCCGCATGCTCTGACCACCTGAGCTACACCGCCGGAATAGTAATACGCCAGTCTATCTGAATTTTTCTATTTGTCAATCAAAAATTTTACTGGAAGGGAAGAAAGTTAGGGCCTCGACAATAAAGTGTGCAATCTCCACAAAGTATTGCCGAGGCCCTAACCGTCCGTTGTTTTACTGCTCTCGGTTCATGGGTAAAAAGCGAAAGCAGTTACGCCTCACATTCGCTTTTCGGCTGTTTGATACCCGAAATCCGGTGCTTTGAACCGATCTGTTTATACCTAAAAGCTGCAATTAGCTTTCACATAGCCGTTAGCTTAAAGATCCCAATCATTTGCATGACTTTTTTCCATACTAGAATTCTTACTTTTTGATGCCAACTTATTGCATCGTAAGTCACTGATTTTGTGCGGCTAATAGCTAAAGGCTAACCGCTAATTGCTTCTTTTAAGTTATAGATATTTCTTGACTTCCTCTGTCAGAGCCGGAACCACCTCAAAAAGGTCACCAACCACACCATAATCCGCTTTCTGAAATATGGGAGCGTCAGCGTCCTTATTGATGGCCACAATCACTTTAGAGGTACTCATCCCAGCGAGATGCTGTATGGCTCCGGAAATACCACAGGCAACATACAGGGTTGGAGAAACCACTTTCCCCGTCTGTCCTACCTGGTCTGCGTGAGGTCTCCAGCCGGCATCTACTGCGGAGCGAGATGCGCCCACGCTGGCGCCGATCAGGTCTGCCAGATCCTCGAGAATCTTATAATTCTCGGGACCTTTCATCCCCCTACCGCCGGATACGATTTTGTCGGCCTCGGTGAGATCCACTTTGCCGCTCACATCCTTGGTCACTTCTACCACCTTTGTTTTCAGTGCATCATCTTCGAGAGTGAAAGCACCATCAACAATCTCGGCGGTTTTGGAATCATCAGGCTCACCAACACTCATTACGTTGGGTCTGGCCGAGGCCATTTGAGGAAAGCTGTTTTCGTAAGTCAGCTTTGCATAGGCTTTTCCTGCGTAAATCGGCCTGGTTGCTACCAGGTTCCCATCCTCTATCGCGAGGGCTGTACAGTCCTGCGCCATGCCAACATCCAGACTGGCAGCCAGTCTGGCACCCAGATCCTTTCCTTGAACAGATGCACCCAGAATGAGAACACTCGGGTCGCCGGCCTTTACCAATTCTGAAATAACGGCTACATATGCATCCGTAGTGTACGGTTCCAGCCTTGGATCGCTTGCTACAATGACTTTGTCGGCGCCGTACTTCGCCAGTTCGGTCGCCTTTTCCTTGATATCGGAACCTAGCAAAATAGTCGTCAGTTCTTGCCCGAGGGCATCAGCCAGACGTCTTCCTTCACTCACCATTTCATAGGTAATCTTACGGAGCTCTCCTTCTCTTTGCTCAGCAATTGTCCATACTCCCTGTGCCATGTCATATCTCCTTGAAAAATAAAAATAGATCTTTTAGCCGAGTACTCTGCGCTACATGTTCGATGAATAGTGCAAAGCTTCTGATTAAATTACTTTGGCCTCCTCGTGAAGCAGTTTGGCCAGTTCAGCGGCTTTTTCTTGAGGACTTTCTCCTTCAATAATTTTGCCTTCAGCTCTCGCGGGTGGAGGTGTCAATTTCAGTATTTTTATTTTTCTTGCGCCAAGCCCGAATTCGGCGGCATCCAGACCAAGGTCTGAAAGCGTTTTTTCGGCAAGCGGTTTTTTCTTTGCTTTCATGATTCCCGGCAAGGAAGCATACCTTGGCTCATTCAAACCTTTCTGTGTCGTAACAAGGGCTGGAAGGGAAGTTTCAATGATAAGGGTTTCCCCCTCAATAGGCCTTGATACTTTAATCGATTTTCCATCTTCTGCCGCATCTACCTGAACGGCGAGCGAGACTTGTGGGATATCCAATATTTCAGCGACAGATGCCCCGACAAGGCCAAGGTCATCATCGACGCCGCGCTGGCCTGCGAAAATGAGGTCGAATTCCAGCTCTTTAATGGCTGCGGCAATGGCTTTGGAAACGGCAAGCGAATCGCTGCCTTCCAGCGCGTCGTCACAGATCAGAATGCCTTTGTCAGCCCCCATGGCCAGGGAAGTGCGGATCGACTCAGTGACCCTCTTGGGTCCAAGTCCCAGAACCGTTACTTCACCCCCAAATTTTGCTTTGAGTTTCAGTGCCTCTTCGACACCATACTCGTCATATGGATTCATGACCCATTTAACGTCATCACTCGCGATCGACACGCCATCCGATCCAATCTTGATCTGGCTTTCGGTATCCGGTACCTGTTTTAGACAAACTATAATGTTCACTTTGTCCTCCTTTTTCCACATAATTTGGGATGAAATTCCGGAAATTTTTGTTTATGCCGCACGAAATTCCGTACAATTATCTTAAAAGTTATCCTTGCGAATTTGTCATAATGCCGGACAGAAAATAGCTACTGATCTGTTTGGCGGTAACTCGAATATCATATTGTTTTCGACTTGACAATACCCAATGCCTGGAAACTTCATCCAATGCCCCAAAAAATGCCCTTTTTGCAACAATTGGAATGATTTCCTCCTTAAAAAGTCCCTTTTCCTGGCCTTCTTTTATAATATTTCCTATAATATCCAGGTATTGAAAAAACTTCTCATTCCGATATTCTTTCATGAATTTGCCACTCTGTCGTAATTCAACCTGAATGATTTCAGCCACATCCGGGTTTCCTTCAATCAGCTCCAGATGGGTCATGGCAAATTTTTCCAGTTTTTTTATAGGATCATCTATTCCGGTAAGATGATTCATCATGTTGTCAAGAACCATCTGCATCTGTTCTTCAAAGAGACAGATCAGAATGTCATCTTTGTTATCGAAATAGATATAAACTGTTCCATCTGCAACCTGTGCTTCTCTCGCAATTTCGGATATTTTTGACTGATAAAATCCTTTTTTCGCGAACACGCTGGTCGCGGCGGCAATGATTCTGTGATATTTCTCGCTGTTTTTTTTCTTTCCCATTCTTTTTTCTTTCTTTTTATGAATGACCATTCATTCATGAAGCATTTGATAGCATTGCCATAATGATGTGTCAAGCCTTTTTCTTTAGATTTTTGTCGAAATGGTTACTTTAATTCTTCGATTTGCGTGCAAAAAGTTCAGTTCATCTACCGAGCACCACTCCCTGCACATAGTGACATATATCCCTTTGGATATACCTTATATACAGAGTGAAATGCGATGCAGTTTTGCTGCAAAGCCCCTTACTTCTTGACAAGAAAGCTGAAGTTGCATACCATCCCTCCTCAAATCCCCGGGAAAACGGCTGCAAATGGAACGTCACCTGCTCCCAGAACTCCTTGAGCCAACGAATGCCAATATCGCTATCTTTTAGTAAATTTCCTGGGTTCCGGGCATTAGTGCCCTACACGGTATTATACAATGAAAGCCTTTCGCGGTAAACTAAACATCTTCGCTTCGAAACTGCCCGAAGATAGATTGGCGGATCTGGAAGTTAAGGATCTTACTTTGGTGTTTGGCGGTGTTGTAGCGTTGAGTAAAATCGATCTGACCGTCAAAACAGGTGAGCTGGTTGGAATCGTTGGCCCTAATGGTGCGGGAAAGACCAGCCTTTTAAACTGCATTACCGGGATTCTTAAACCCCGGAATGGCAAGATATTATTTAACGGAAATGAAATTACCTCCCTTCCGGTTCACAGACTTGCAACGCTCGGTATTGCTCGCACCTACCAGAATATTGAGCTTTACCCCGATAGGTCGGTGTTGGCCAATGTGAACCTTGCACGCCATATACACTCCAAGTATAATTTGGGAAATGCCTCTTTTTTTTTAGGGAACGTGAGAGAGGAGGAAGCACATCACCTTGAAATAATCGAAAATTTGATAGATTTCCTGGAAATGCAGCCTATCCGAAAACGGTCGGTGGGTTCATTGAGTTACGGTATGAGAAAACGTGTGGAACTGGGCCGAGCACTGGCTCTCGAACCAACGCTTCTAGTATTGGATGAACCTTTTGCCGGAATGACCATGGAAGAGAAAGAAGACACCGCCAGGTTCTTAATAGAACTGAACGAAGAATATGATCTGACAATCATCCTGGTTGAGCATGACATGTCAATGGTTATGAGTATATCAGAAAGGGTGGTTGTTTTTGATTTTGGCGTCAAGATTGCGGAAGGAATTCCGGATTTTGTACAGAATCATCCTCATGTCATCAAAGCCTATCATGGAGAAATTTAGGAACGTGGACGTAATAACTTTCGTAAGTAGGCGCATAGATTTGGGTCAGGT